>MAXH01000284.1 GCA_001750925.1 Desulfobulbaceae bacterium S3730MH12 | reverse complement strand
GCCGGAGTACTAACCTGTGGCTCCGGCTTATTGGCGGCCACCATATTTATGACAGTATTTTTTTCCTTAATAGGACCAATGTCATTTAATCCCTGACCACGAAGAGCTTCAAGTTCACGCCCCAGCCGCTGTTGTGCCTCTCTATCACGTTGAATACGCGTTGCATTACGACGTTCAATTTTCCAGCGCTTGTATTCACCATTATTTTCCAGTACCAGGAACGATGTATATTCACTGGTAATTGAGTAACCTTCACCAAGCCTGACTATTTCGTCAACCAGAGCCGGACTGCGATTTATCTCATATTTGCGATTCAAACTCTCCATTCGATGCCATGCCCACATACGTTCAATCTCCGGATTATCTTTATCCACACCCGGGAACAGTATATTCGAAGTTGTTTCAATTTGTCGGCCATTCACGGTTGCGGCAACGTTTATTGCTGCTTCCCCTTTTTCTTTATAACGACCATACATCTTTAACGGCTTTCCATGATAGAGATTGGGCAATTTTGCAGGTTCGATATCATAAACCTCTGCACCATTAATATTGATCTGCAGGTCTTCCGCCACAGGATGCATGAGTTTTCGTCGAAAGGCCCTGGCCTGCCGTTCAAAGTCATCTTCCTGTGATAAAAATGCCGCCAACCCTCCTGCGTCCTCAGCCATTTGCCTGAGAAGTGACCTGTTTATCTCGTTCCCCACACCTATACAAAATACCCGTGCATTAACCGGTCGAGATCGAATCATGTCTATAAGCTTTGCTCGTTCCTTCTGTTCGGTAATACCGTCACTGAGAATAACAGTATTCAACTGCCTGTCATCAGAACCATATTTATAGGCAGTGGCTAGAGCTGGCGCCAATACTGTCCCGCCTCTGGCCTCCCGGGAGTTCAAGAAAGAGACCGCCCTGGCTATATTTTCCTGCCCTGCATTCTGCAGCTTGTTGAACATGGTATATGGCTTCTTGTTAAAAGTAATGACTTCAAACCTGTCATCTGGAGCTAGATTATTAATGAAGGACTCCAGAGAACGTACTGATGTTTCAAGCTTTCCCTTGTTAGCCATACTACCTGAAATATCGAGAATAAAAACATAATCAGCACCTGTCTGCATCTTCTCCAACTCCTTCCCTGCAGTCAGAGTCAGAACAAAGTATCCATCCTCACCTTTGTTTTTTGACGTCAAAAGATCCATCCCGGTCATTGGCCTGGTAACCTGAAAAGCAAGAACAACATCGCGGGCCAGATCTCCGTCCTGTGTTTCAAGGCTGGCCTCATGATAGTTTTCAGTATGGTTGACCATTAAAAATTCAGCGCCATGGCTGGGACTCTGTAAAGCAGATATTGGAACTGCAGATTTTATATTTGCCGACATGCTAAAACGGCCACCAACCTTGCTGTCAATACTCGATCTGGTCGTTGTTGACAGTGGGTAAACATAGGTTGCCCAGTCGTGATCAAATTCAAGCTCCTGATAATAGGTAACCTGGACCCGTTGCTTTGCCTTTGGTCCAATAGGAAATATTCGCATTTCAAAGGTCTTGTAATCTTTCTGTTCAAGCAGACCTGGATCTCTCCTGCGCTGCTTGTAACTGTTATATATCTCTCTGGCCCGTTTTTTCTCAAGCACCTCACCAATCATTTCCTTACCGTTAATCCACATGCTGAAATTGGCAACAGATGCCTCTCTGGGAACTGGAAACGTATACAGAGCCTCCACCTGTCTGTTTTCCTTATTGAGAAAAACCTGGCTGACTCGGGTGACTGCTATACCGTTATTGATAGTTACCTGAACATCATGCTCAACAATCTCAAGAACACCGCCAAAACCTCCATCGGCTACGAGCAACCCTGCCCCATGAACGATCCCACCGCTTCTGCTGAGAAGCAATATGACTACTACTAGAATAGTGATACTTCGCAGTAAGCTGTTTACTGTTATTCTGTTTCTGTCTGTTTTCATACCACGTCCTCCTCTGTTGATTGAGTGTAACTGTTGGTATGTACATAGCCAGACTCGTGCCACTTTGCGCATCTTCAGATAACCATCTTAATTCTCAACTGTTTTTATTATAAAACGGGAGAGGAATCGAATTCCAACATTAACAGTTTGACATTTTACGAACATTAACTGTACAATTTATGATCATGACCAAGACAAAATTAACAGCAGAAGAGAGAAGTTTCTTTGAAAAGGTTCGACTGGCCATTTTTGCAAACCCCTTTAGTGCTGAACGTACTGCTGTGGATCGACAGCTTGTAAAAAAGAAACCGCCGTCGAACAGGAAAAAACTTGTTGATCTTTTGATTAAGGTTGTCGATAAACAACTGCGACAAATATGTCCCGAAACAAATAACTCTATTCTCAATTTCCGGGAAGATGACCGGCAACTGGTTCAATACGGAATTTTATTTCATCTTTTCCATAAATACTCTGCTGACTTTGACCAGCATATCCAGGAACAGATCAGACAAGGGGATAAACCCTGCCCTGTCAATTTTGCTGCCGATCTATTGGCGGAAATGGTTGCAATCGGTATTGGTAAAAAAGAAAGTGTTCGATTCTTTTCACTCTTTTTCCAAATGCGTCGTGCTTTTTATTTTATTGACCAGATAGTGGGCAACAGTCCATGTATGAAAGATCTGCGACGGGATCTCTGGAACAATATTTTTACCCATGATATCTGGATATACGATCAATACCTCTGCGACCGGATGGAAGATTTCTCAACCATGCTCCTTGGAGCAACCGGTACCGGTAAAGGACTGGCTGCAGCAGCAATCGGCAGATCCGGCTATATCCTGTTTAATGAAAAGGAAAAATGCTTTGTTGAAAGCTTTACCAGAGTATTTATCTCAATCAACCTTTCCCTGTATCCGGAACAACTGCTTGAATCTGAATTATTTGGTCACAAAAAAGGTGCCTTTACCGGTGCAATCCAGGGACATGACGGAATTTTTTCACTCTGCGCCCCATCTGGGTCTATCTTTCTGGATGAAATAGGTGAAGTAACTACTCCTGTTCAGATAAAATTATTGCAGGTTCTACAGGACAGAATATTTTCTCCTGTCGGCAGTCATACACAACGACGATTTCACGGCAGAGTCATCGCTGCCACCAACCGTTCAATAGATGCGTTGAGGGCCCAAAAACTTTTCCGTGACGATTTTTATTACAGGCTCTGTTCTGACCTCATCCATGTACCTTCACTATTTCAACGTATACAGGAAAAACAGGATGATCTTGATGACCTTCTCGCCCATACAGTGCAACGGATAATCGGCAAACCTGCTCCGGAACTTTCACGGAAAATTTTAAATATTATGAATCAGCAAATCGCCAATGATTATCCCTGGCCAGGCAATGTAAGGGAACTTGAACAGTGCGTCAGGAGAATTCTCCTTAAACAGCAGTATTCAGGGGACACCGTCCTCTCTGCAACTGGTACAAGTAGAACATTAGATGAATTATTAATGCAGGAACAGCTGTCTGCTCAACAGCTGCTGAGTAAATACTGCGCCCTGTTATACGAAAAGCATGGGTCTTATGAGTCAGTTGCCAGACAGACCAGACTTGATCGAAGGACTGTTAAAAAATATATTGATTCGTGCTGACAATTAGGAGGCTGTCGGAGAGTACGCTTTTTTTCTCAAACCTAGTGCCTGTCACCTGCCCTAGCTGTCAGTGATTTTAAAGTTATAAGGAAATCCCGTCATGCAACCAAAGCCTGCTGTCCCCGCTACTATACCCATACTGGTATGCTTAGTCCTGCTCTTCCAGGTTACAGTTTCTAACTCAAGAGCAACAGAGGGTGCTCAACACCGCTATGAAAAAGACCTGCAATTAATTGAAATGTCACGCAACGGCATGAAATCAATAATTGCTTTTATTGACGTACAGCCTGAAATTTTTCCTGCTGTTAAAACCAGCAATACTGACCGGCTATTGGATCGACAACAGCGCATGGTAGTCTGGCAAACCTGGAAATCTTTTCTTGATTATGTCCTGTTTTATGACTCTATGGGCAGGATGTATACTGATACATATCTGTCGACAGAGGGAAATGAACAAAAGCTGGACTCATTTGCGGCAAGCTTTGCATCCTTTCTTACCCAGTATCGTTTTACTCTTGATTATATTGACAGGATGGAAAAAAATCCGAGTATGCATATTATGCTCAATGAACCTGTACCGGAACTCGGCCTTAAAGAGGAAACGTATACCCTGTTAAAATTTCGTTTTCTCAATGTCATCAGAGGCGCTGAATTTGCTCGTCTCAACATATTATACAACCATTATAAGGAGAATAATAAATTATTTAAAAGCCCTTTGCAGGCGACAATTGAAGAAGACATCGATGCAATCTGGACGACCAGCCAGCAAAAGGGACCTCTTCTTACAGTAAAAAATGCTGCTAAAATAATCAGCGACCTAGGTTTAACAACCCTGTTTCCAGTTCAAAAAGGTGCCTCAGAACTTATGGGAAACATAAAGATACGGCGGCTGAACAGATCCCTGATTATAGCTGAACAGATCAAACAGTTGTCAGCAAAACTCCAGCCCGGTGACATCCTTCTGCAGCGGCGGGAATGGTATGCTTCCAATGTCGGTATTCCCGGATTCTGGACCCATGCAGCTCTGTATATAGGTACACCCGCAGAACGAACTGATTTTTTCCAGAGGCAGGAACTGGCCCATTGGTTGACAAAGCAGGGCAGTGAAGATGGGACACTGGACTCTCTTCTTCGGGTTCGCTATCCCGATTATTACCAGTTGAGCATTCTGCCCAGGGAAGAAAACCATGCGCCCAGCATTCTTGAAGCTATTGGTGAGGGAGTGCTATTTACCACACTTGAGCACTCTGCAGCTGCAGATTCAATCGTTGTGCTACGGCCAAATCTATCGCAGAAAGCCATTGCTCGAGCCATACTCAATGCATTTCACTACAGCGGACGACCATATGATTTTAATTTTGATTTTCGTACCGACTCTGAACTTGTCTGCTCTGAGTTAATATTTAAAGCCTATCAACAGTCAGGTGATTATGAAGGTTTATCCCTGCCGCTTTCCGAGATACTTGGTCGTCCGATTATCTCTCCTAATGAAATTGCCGAATTATTTGATAAGGAATACGGCCTGGAGGGACAGCAGCTTACATTTGTTGCTTTTCTTGATGGCAATGAAAAAGAGCTCAAAGCAGTAGAGTCAAACGTTGAACAATTCCGGCAAAGCTGGAAAAGACCTAAATGGTCTGTCTGGATTCAAAGACCTGCGGATAACATGTCCTCAACACTGTCGCCATAAGCAAAAGTTTTTATCATAAGAATGTCATATTTATATGAAAGTCATGTTCGCTCACCTGGCAGGGAGGGATTTGGAGGAGTGTTGACATAACAGCGAAGCGGTGTCATCGTTGTGAAATTCATTTCATGGGTGTTAGAGAAGATACAATAAGAGTGCAGGTAAAAGGCAAAATCCAAGTGCAGTGGAGACAATGACTACTCCTGCAACTTCTTCAGGACGCTGACTATACATCTGGGCAAAGAGATAGCAGAAGACCGCTGCAGGCATTGAACATTGCAAGACAACCACACCTGCAGCCGGACCGGAGAGTTTCAGCAGGGAGACGAGAGTAACTCCGACTCCAAACCCCATTCCCAGACGCAACAGTGAAAGAAAAACCGGGATCTTAAATTGCCTCACCTTCAATCGTGAAAGAGATACACCAAGGGTGAATAACATCAACGGAATGGTCATGTCACCGATGAGCTTAGTCGTATTGTAGAGCCATTCAGGAACCCCGGTACCGGTCAACAGGTAGAAAGCGGCCAGAATAGTGGCCGGGATGATGGGCATCTTTACAATAGATTTGAGTGAAAAACTGCCTGACACAAAGGCAGCACCTGCAGTCATCTGAAAAACGGCGTAGACAGCAAAGAATGTTACCCCCAGTGCCAGCCCCTCTTTACCAAAGGCCAGATAACATAAAGGCAAACCAACGTTCCCTATATTTGGGAAACTCAAGGCCTGGAGAAAGGCTCGCTGCGGCAAACGAAAAAGAGCCAGAATCAATCCACCAATAACAATAAAGGCAACATTAGCTAGAAGAGCAGCCAATCCCATATTAAAAAGAGCCTGGGGGTCCAGTTTTACTGCGGACAGGGAGTAAAAGACCAGGCAGGGGGCACCAAAATAAGTGACAATGGAAGTAATAAGACCTGTATCGTATGAGCGACCGCTTCGTGTCCAGCAAAAACCAATGCAGACACTGATTAAGACAGGAGCCAGAATTGAGGTGATTACAGAAAACATCGTGTCATACTACACCATTTTTAAAAAATAACTGCATCAAAAACTCAGGGTGGTCTTTTTGAAACCAATCCTCCTATGGTGGCATCCCTGCCTCTCCAAAAGGTTGAGATGATCACCCCAATCTGGTACAATTAAGTTAAACAGAACGGTTCGAATCACATGTCAGAATTATCAGTTTTTCTATCTTCTCACTTGCAGGAGGATTATTATGAGCCGAAAAAAAATTTTGGTGGCTGTTGATGGGTCTGAATATTCAAACAAGGTATTGGATAAAGCCATTGAATATGCAAAATTACTGGACGGTGAAATTGTATTTGTTAATTGTCATAAAAGGTTCCCGGCAATCATTGGGCAGCCATACAGAGACAAAGAGATAGCAGATATAATCAGCGGGGCCGAAAAACTCGTCAAACCTTTTCTGCAGCGGTTTGAGAATGAAAATATTCCTGTTGAAGAAAGGCTGATGGAGGAACCCGCCGGGACGATGATCTCAGATATAGCCAAAATTGAGAAATGCGATCTGATCATTATGGGCTCACGCGGCCTGACCAACCTTGCAAGCATGATAGTCGGCGGTGTAACCAACAGAGTTCTGCAGACAGCTCCCTGCTCTGTTCTGGTAGTAAGGTAAAATATGGATAGACGCAGTTTTTTAAAACAGGTCGGTATCTGGTCCAGCGGTATCTTTCTAGCTGACCCGGTTTTTCGGATCACATCGGAATTGCTTGCTGCTGAAGCAGTGGCACCAATACTCTGCGTTGGTACGGGAAAGAATTATAAATCCCTTGTGTCTTCAGTTCTACAGCCCCTGGGAGGAATGGCTGCCTTTGTTAAACCTGGCCACCAGGTCGTTGTCAAACCAAATATCGGCTGGGATCGTCGCCCTGAACAGGGGGCAAACACTCATCCGGAAATAGTCAGGGCTGTCGTAGAGCTTGCCATCCAGGCCGGCGCAAAAACCGTGATGATCTTTGATCGCACCTGCAACGAAAAACGGCGGTGTTATGTCAACAGCGGCATCAAGGCAGCGTTGGACACCATAGATAACCGCAAGGTGCAAATCAGCCACATCGATAAGAGAAAATTTATTCCTGTAACTATTGAAAAGGGAAAATCGATCAGCAAGTGGTCTTTCTATAAAGATGCTCTACAGGCAGACTGCTATATTAATCTTCCAGTAGCTAAACACCATAGCCTTGCCAAACTGACCCTGGGGCTGAAAAATACAATGGGGGTAATCGGCGGCAATCGCGGAAAAATTCACCGCAACATGGGGCAGAACCTTGCCGACCTAAATACAGTTATAAGAGCCCATCTGACCATCATAGATGCCACTCGAATCCTCCTTCGCAACGGCCCCCAGGGAGGCAGCATCAAGGACGTCAAGATCCTGGACACAGTGCTGGCCTCGCCTGACCCGGTGGCCGCTGACGCCTATGCAACCACCCTGTTCGGGTTCAAACCGGAAGAGATTGATTCCACCAGGGCTGCTGCTGAAATGGGGTTGGGTGAAATGAACCTGGATAGAATGGATATCCGGATGGTGTAGCATGACGCCTGGGATCACCCTCCGTCCCTGCCGCAAGATTTCCCAAATTTTCTTTCTCTTCCTCTTTCTCCTTCTGTTCAGGTTAACTGACTACTCAGGCCTTGACGAGATCCCATATGCGGTCAACATCTTCTTCCGCTGGGATCCCCTCATTGCAGCCACTGTACTGCTCGCTGCAAAAACATATATTTCCCTCCTCTTACCGTCTCTTGCTATTCTTATTTTGACTCTTATTTTCGGTCGCCTATTCTGCGGCTGGATATGTCCCATGGGTACTCTGCTCGATGGTGCCGGCAAGGTAATCAATCCTTCACCCCAGACTAATTATTCACTGCGGGCTGC
>MAXH01000283.1 GCA_001750925.1 Desulfobulbaceae bacterium S3730MH12 | reverse complement strand
TGCTGTGCAGTTTTGAGGAAGAATTATTTTGAGAAAAGTGAGGATATGATTTGGTAAGGTAAAAAGATGGCAAACAGACACAAATTTAACCTTTTTCCGGTTCATCCGACTAAAGCGTACTTTTGATACGAAGGCTGGATTTATAGAGGTTCTACAGGGAGTGAATTCTGTAAACTGCCTCGATTTTTTAAGGTGGAGAACTCTTCATCTTGCATTCTCTTCTCCCTTCCCTTTTTCAAAGGGAGGGAAGGAGAAGACAGAAAATATTTGAAGCGGTAAAATCTGCCAAAGCAAAGCTTGTTATTTCTTTATCTCGTCCACAAGCCTGTGGTACTTTTTTCGGTATCACCTACTATCACAGGATTGAGGGAGAAGTGGCGGTAATTTTTACGACAATTATCAAAACTATCCTGAAGATTTAGTAAATCTTGGCTACACCGTACTCACCCTTGCATATTTCGACTACAACAGCAGTGGCCAAATCCCCAATAAGCTACGCCATATTCCTCTTGAGTATTTCAAGAAGGCGATGGACTGGACGGAGGATCAACCCCAGACAAGCAAAGGGCGGTTTGCAGTTATCGGAAATAGTCGTGGGGGCGAAGCTGCTCTGTTGCTTGCAATACAATATCCCAAGATATCGACGGTGGTCGCCCTCGTTTCAGGTGCCTATGTTGGAGGGGCCTATGACAAAAAAAGAAAGGTTTCTGGCTCTGCTTGGACTTTTGAAGGCAAAGAAATCCCCTATGTAGACTACCAAAAAGCTGTTGTCAACTACAATCAATGGTGGGAAATCATATACGATAAGGAAGAAGTACAGCCCTTTGCTATTCCTGTTGAAAATATGTCTGCTGCAGTCCTTTTACTTTCCGGCGAAAAAGATAAAATTTGGCCATCAACAGAAATGTCGAAGAGAATTATCCGAAGGCTTGAAGAAAACCGATATAAGTTTCCGTTTGAACATATTTCCTACGATACAGGCCATAACATTAGGGTGGAAAGCTGGCCAGACCTACTCCGATTTATAAAGAAGCACTATCCAGGTTGAAAATGCCTACCTGAATCCTAATGTAATGGTCTCTTCATTGTTAAACAGCGTGCAATTTCGACGCTGAACAACAAAGGGCAAATTGGCGGGAAGGTACGTGTCTGTGGTATACTTCAACAAGGTTAGCATTGAGTCAATTTTCCGAATGTTTTTGTACCATAAGAAATCTTCAGCATATGGCACTTCTAACTTATAAAACAGCTATTCGTTCTTGCGAAACAGGAGGTCGCAAGAAGATCAGGAGAGCCGTTAAGATAGCGTCTATAGATTAATTTGTTGAGACTAGAAGATTAGAAGAAGGAGTATGTTATGAAAATTATAAGCGATAAAATTGATGGTCCAATGAAGAATGAAGAAGTCCAGGCTATAATAGAAAATGAATGGGATGAAGGCATTCTATATGAATTTAAAAAGGAACACCCTGATGCCGTGCTGGTAGTATCTCCTGCTGGCGATTCAGTAGACTATTGGGTGGATATCTTCGATACAAATGGAGAGATAGTAGCCAGATTCAGTATGGTTGATAGTGAATTAGAACAAAGCCTATTGATGACAAATTAAGAAAAAATACTATCCACCTTACGGTTGTTCTTCACCGTTAGACGCTAAAAACTCACCACGCCTCTCCTGTTAACAAATTCGAACTTTTTAATTATCACATTGCAGTATCCCTTCAGCAATAAAAAGGTCGGCTTTTCCGCATTGTTGGAAATATTTTCCTGTAAACTGGGTATGGGTTATCTTTTAAATCGCTCTTGATTTTTAGTAGCAATGAAAGTCTCTGTAATTATGAGAGCTTCAATAGATCGGATTAACATGCAGGAGGGATGGAATAATTATTGCATAAAAATCACGTGTTATCAACAGTATAGTGGGAATGGTTCCCAGGGAATCCAGCACAAAGGAGTATTATAAGATGGCTGAAGGTACAGTAAAGTGGTTTAACGATGCAAAAGGTTTTGGTTTTATTGAGCAGGACGGCGGCAAAGATGTATTTGTTCATCATTCTGCAATTCAGTCCGAGGGTTTCAAATCCCTCACGGAAGGCGCACGGGTGACCTTCGATGTTGTCGACGGCCCAAAAGGACCTGCCGCAGAAAACGTTGTCCAGCAGTAAAAATTCCTTTATATATCGACTCTTGCAAAGAGACAAAAGGCAGAGCAAGATAGAGAAACACTAAGGCACTGTCGAGGAAACTGTCAACCTTCTTTCTCAAGAAGATTGACAGTTTCAAGTCCAACTTTTTTTAATTGAAAACACTCGGAAAAAGGCGATCTTTTTTAAACAGAGGCTGACAACATGCTTTTGTAATGCAAATTTATTTTCCATTTTACCAGTACGCTACAGCCTAAAACATTATTCCAGAGCATCAATAAAAAATCAATAATCTTTCACTTCCGTAGTTTTATCTATTGAAAGAAGGTCTGGGTTCACTATTGTTGTTTAAATAAGGGTAACTAAAACATTCGCATTATTAAGTATAAAATTGGGGTTCTCTGAAAGGATAGGATCTCTATGAACGACAGTGGCAATCTGGTGTGGATCGACCTGGAAATGACCGGACTGAATCCTTTTACAGACAGGATTTTGGAGGTGGCGACGATAGTCACCAATTCCCAGTTGGACATCCTTGCTAATGGCCCAGTCATCGCCATCCATCAGCCGAAAGAGTTGTTGGCCGCAATGGACCCCTGGAATACTAAACAGCATCGAAAAACTGGTTTGATCGAACGGTCCGGCAAGAGCACCTACACCTGTCGGCAGGCAGAGTTGGAAACTCTAGACTTTATTAGCCAGTGGGTAGAATATCAGGTCTCTCCGATGTGCGGCAATTCGGTCTGTCAGGATCGCCGTTTTCTTGCCCGGTTCATGCCTGAGCTGGAAAAATATTTTCATTACCGTAATATCGACGTCAGCACCATCAAAGAGCTGGCGCAACGTTGGGCTCCCAACCTGGCATATTTCAGTAAAGAGTGCCGGCATCGAGCTTACGACGATATCAAGGAATCAATCGATGAGCTAAAATATTACGGCGACTACTTCCTCAAGAAAAAATAAACGGGCGGGAACTGTATACAAGGAGTACCTGTAACGTCTCGCAATCAAGAACGTCCAGACCCGCTATAACGTCTAATCTTGTCCCACATTATTTGACAATAAGAATAGGTCGAACCCACATTAAATGCGAATAAACTGCAGTCGCTTACCCAAGGCGCCAGGGGAATTATAAATAATGATGGCTACGCCATAAAAAAACGGAAAAATACCCGGATATCATTGTGGATTGTGTGTTATGCAAACCTATATAATACTTTGTCGATGTGGTACAATGTGTATATATAATATGACCCTCAAAGCTCGATTTCCAAAAGAGGCGCGTATGAAATATCAACTAACTAACTGTGAAATTGAACAGCTATTGGACAATGTCTTTCAAACAACTCCCAAAGAAGGCATTGTAGTAGATAAAAAATGCGTAAGTGAATGCTGGACCCTCTGGGATGAAATACGAGATGAACCGTTCGGACTTCTCATAAATTGTAAAAATTCATTTTCACTTTCCTTTGAAGGACGTCGGGACATTAGCAAACACCCCCTTCAACAAAAAACGGCAATTTTCTGTGATAATATTGTTGAACTAGAAAGGAAATTTAGAACAACAGCACAATTAGGAGAAACCATGGGACATTCTTTGGACAACTGCAAAATGTTCTCCAGCAGAGACTACGCAATAAAATGGTTGTCCGACATTTGAGTCTCTATCCTTCACAGAGTCTTAGGCAATAATTCTCCTGAACGA
>MAXH01000282.1 GCA_001750925.1 Desulfobulbaceae bacterium S3730MH12 | reverse complement strand
GGAAAGCCTAAGGGAAGATTTTGTTCGTCAGAAGGTAAATATAATATGCATTGATCTTGCCAATCAGATTCTCAGTTTCCCTGTAAGGAGCATGCTTCCCCTGTGAAAGTGATTTTGTATATTCTCCAGCATTCCAGGCAGACACGACAAGGTCAAGCCTGCCTTCAAATTTATAGTTATATTTGGCTATCAGATAGCATGTTATGAGAATATTTACCGCAGGATCCAAAAGGTCTGTTCGTTTCAAATTGCTGAGTTGTGATTTTGATACATATCTGAAGTGTGTATTTGATCTGGACAATTCCTTTCCGGCTTGCTGACCAGTGGTGAGGATAATCTGGCCTAAACCAAATGCCTTCATATTGGAAATGGCATCCGGGTTGGCTCCTGATTCAGCCAGAATAAGGGCACGTATAAAATCCGGGCTGACTTTATGTTTAGGGACAAAATAGGAAAAACTTGAGAAGTAACGGATCAGGTGATCAAAACGGGCCAGTTGCTGGATTTGATCCTCACTTACTGTCTTGTCTTTAAACTTATGAACGGAACTGTTTAAACTGCACCAGCCGGCAGAAGTGCACGAGAGGAAAACAAGAAAAGAAAAAACAAGTATACGGAAGAAAGATTGGCAAGTTAACATTGAAGAAATTTTCAGCTTAAAGAGTCAGTGTTAAAGAATTGAACTATTGTTTTATAGAGCAGTAGAGGATCCTTCGCACCTGTGTGTTCACGGATGGAATGCATTGCCAGGCTGGGAGCTCCTACGTCCACTGTTTTTATTCCTAAACGGGCTGCTGTGATTGGACCGACAGTGCTGCCGCATGGCATGTCACTTCGCATTACAAATTCCTGAGGTGTTACTTCCGCCTGTTTGCATATATGTTTGAAGATGGCAGAACTGAAGCTGTTTGTGGCGTAGCGCTGGTTGGCATTGATTTTTATGACAGGGCCTTTGTTAAGGAGAATCTTATGGCCTGAATCTGATTTTTCTTTGAAGTTTGGATGGGTGGCATGGCTGTTATCCATTGATATGAGAAATGAATTATGCAGTGCGATTCTTCTTGTAACCGGATCGGGAACGATGCGCTCCAGTACCGAATCGATAAATGCTCCTGAGGCTCCAGTTGTGGAGACAGACCCGTTTTCCTCATGATTGGTACAGATCAATAAATTGGTACTGCTGTTTCCGGCGGCAGTTAGAGCAGACATGCCGACAAAACAGCTTAGCAGATTATCAAGTCTGCCCCCACTGATTATTTCATTTTTCAAACCAACATAGGCTGGACCCTGAATATCATAGCAGAAAATATCAAATGAGAGGATCTTTCTGATTTTGCTGTCAGGATATTGCATCTGCAGCTGCTCTAAGAGAATAGCGCCAAAATCCGAAAGCTGTCCATCGATATCCTGGGCGATGATGGGGGGCAAATGTTCCTGGGAGTTTATAGTTTTAGTTTTATTTGCTTCTCTGTCAAGATGAATAGCCACACTGGGAATGGTGAGAATCGATCTTTTAAAATCAATGAGAAAAATATCAAGACTTGAATCACCCATTTCACAACATACTCTGCCGGCCAGACAGAGATCTCGGTCAAACCATGGGTTAAGCAGGCACCCGCCATACACTTCAACCCCAAGTTTTAAAAACGACCCTTCATTAATGTCAGGCACAGGTTTCACCTGCAGACAGGGGCTGTCGGTATGAGCTGCGATCATCCTGAATCCGCTGTCTAAAGATCCTTGTAAATCAAGGGAAAATGCAATGATGCCACCATTGTCTCTTGAAACAAAATAGGATTGCCCCTGTTTAAGATGCCATTTGTCAGATTCATGCAGTCTGGAAAAATTATATGAGAGGAGATAATTCTCAATATTCGCCACAGCATGAAAAGGAGTTGGAGAGGATTGAAGAAAAGAGAAAAGGTGCTGATTAAAATGGACACTTTTCATTATTGATCATCTCCATAAAGTGGCTTGTCGGGAAGTAGAGAAGATTTTTTACGACGCCATCAGTTATATTTCTCTTTAAGATCATATAGTGTATCGAGATATTCCTCTCTCAGCAAGAGGCGGTTTCCCGTACCATCTATTTCATCAATGAGAGAATCAATCGTAGGACGTATATCAATACCGTACCTGTTGTAGCCTTCATCGTTCGCGTTGTCAATTAACAGGATCGAGTAATAACTTACAGTCATTCTTGAAATGGAGTCACGTCTGAAGAGATAGAGACGTCCTCCCATGGTATTCAGAAAAAAACCGGCATAGTCATAAAGGGCATTTTTAGGTAGAAAAAGCGAATACTCCTGCGCAGTAACTTCGGGATAAGCAGTCAGACTGTAGAATGTTTTAAGGGTATTTTCAAAAGATGATTTTTCACGATCCAGAATACCTTTGAGGATGAGTATATTCTCCTTTCCAATAATTCGGAAAAAATGGGCGGTATTCTTAAGGAGGGTGTATAGATCGTCGGTTTCATTTGTTACGACAGGCGGGTTATTGATCAGTTTTTGCAGAAGATTGGAAAAATGAATCCTGCTTGGCTCTTTCAGGTTAAAGTCCTTCATATAGGACTGCTGATCAAGGTGTTTATAGAAGTCGTTTAATGTTTGAATTAGATTATCTGAGCTTGTTTTCAAAAAAGGAGGGTTGTTCTCAGGGTCAGAAAAAAGATGCCCGTCTACAGACCTGTCAATTTCAGACTTTGTAGATAGCATGTCCCCCAAGGGAGAAGACATTGATGCTGATGGATCGTTAGCATTTCCTCCACTCTTTTCTGACTGGAATGGCACTACAGCCGAACCATTTGATGGAGCACTATGCTC
>MAXH01000281.1 GCA_001750925.1 Desulfobulbaceae bacterium S3730MH12 | reverse complement strand
CGGCGGAGTCGTATCCAGGCAGACCACCCTGCCACCGACCCTGAGCACCCGGAACACCTCTTTCAGTACCTTTGATGAATCATCTACATTTCTCAAAAGATAACCAAATGTTACCGAATCAAAGACGTTATCTTTATAGGGCAAGTTGTTGGCATCACAACCCTGCCAGTTAATTGCTTTGCCGATAAATCTTTTTTGTGCCTCCTTCAGCATATTCTGTGAAAAATCAGCTCCGACCAGTCTTGTCTTCCGGTAGGTATCGACCATCAAAGCCGCAATATCACCTGTCCCGGTTGCCAGATCCAAACTCCAACCACCACCCGGATCCCCAGCCTGTTGCACCACAAACCTTCGCCATTTCTGATCTTGCCCCATGGTCATGACGCGATTCATGAGATCATAGCGACCGGCAATGGCATCAAACATTTCCTGGACACCAGGCCCTTTGCTTTTTGCTGTCATATTAAATTCCGGAACGAATTAGCAGGGAGCAGACCCCGGAGTCCTTGGGAAAGGAATAACTTCACGAATATTCTTCATCCCTGTAACAAACTGGACAAGGCGTTCGAAACCGAGACCAAAACCGGAATGGGGCACAGTTCCATATCGACGTAAATCCAGATACCAGTCGTACTCTTCAATATCTATCTGCGCCTCAACCATCCGTGATTTAAGCACTTCAAAACGTTCTTCACGTTGACTTCCTCCGGCTATCTCACCAATACCCGGCAGGAGGATATCCATAGCTGCAACAGTTTTTCCATCATCATTGACCCGCATATAAAACGGTTTAATTATCGCGGGATAATCCGTCACAATTAATGGACAGTCAAACACTTCTTCTGTCAGATAACGTTCATGCTCCGACTGAAGATCAACTCCCCATTCAACCGGGAATTCGAATTTTTTTTCAGCCTTCAACAAAATATCCACCGCCTCTGTATAGGTTGCGTGAGCAAAATTATTATCAACAACCCCACTGAGTTTACTCAGTAATCCTTTCTCTATAAATTTATCGAAAAGATTCAAATCTTCAGCGCAATTGCTCATCACATCTTTGAGAAGATATTTCAGCAGCATTTCAGCAATCCGCACGTTCCTTTTGAGGTCACAAAATGACATTTCCGGCTCGACCATCCAAAACTCGGCAAGATGGCGCGAAGTATTTGATTTTTCGGCTCTAAATGTAGGACCGAAGGTATATACATCGCCGAGCGACAGCGCGTAAACTTCCGCCTGCAGCTGGCCGCTGACTGTAAGGCCCGCGCTTCGCCCAAAAAAATGCTGTTCTTTTCCTTTTTCGCTTAAGCTTCCCACCTGAAACATCTCACCGGCACCTTCACAATCACTTGTTGTAATAATTGGTGTATGCACCTGAAGGAATCCCTTTTCATGGAAGAACTGATGCACGCCATAGGACAACCGTGAACGCACACGAGCAACTGCGCCCAGTGCATTTGTCCGGGAACGTAAATGACAGAGTTCTCGTAAAAACTCAAGGGAGTGTCTCTTCTTTTGCAGTGGGTAGGTTTCCGGGTCAGCCTGTCCGACTACTACAACTTCAGCGGCGTGAATTTCCACCTCCTGCCCCTTCGCCGGCGATTCTTTCAATTCGCCCCGTATGCTGACACTGCACCCCGTGGTAAGCTGCCTGACCTCACTGATATAGTTCTTCAACTCTTGACTGGCAATTACCTGGATGTTAGCCAGACAGGAACCATCATTAACCTCAAGAAAAGAAAAGTCTCCAGTATCTCTCCTGGTCCTGACCCAACCTGCTACTGAGACAGTAGTGCCGATTGGTTTCTCTTTTAACAATATTTGGATACGTGTTTTCATTTTGCACCATTTATCAATTCGTAGAAATCATAACAAATACTCTTGCCTCACATTTGCCAGCGCTGCAAATATGGATCTCTTCACATCTGGTTCTTCTCTGTACAGGGATTCCAATAACAGTCGGACTTTTTCGCGATTTGTGTCATCGGCCAAAGGGCAAAAATTGCTGACAGGAGTAAGTTCAAGTTCTGTAGATGTCTCAACCAGTTCTTTTTTTTCAATATAAGACAATGGACGTATAATAGAGAGATCTCCCTCAAACAACATTTGCCTGGGTACCATCGTCGATATATTTCCACTGTAAAGAATATTCAGAAAAAAAGTCTCAATAAGATCATCCTTATGATGACCAAAGGCAATTTTATTAACTCCCCTTTCTTTCGCCAGTTCAAAAAGCTGACTTCGTCGGTTACGAGCGCATTGAAAACAGGTCCTGCTCTCCTCACTGATGTCCCAGGCCTTGTCAACAGTATAATCAATGGAAAATCGTTCCAGCTGTTTTCCAATCGACACTGCAGGTTCCACTTCTCTTTCATGGTGCCGCCAGAATCCATGATCGATAACCTGAGCTGTCAATTCAAACCGAATGGGTGCCTTTTCCTGCCACATTTTCAGCACCCAGGCGAGAACCAGACTGTCAACGCCACCGGAAACACCGATCATAACTCTATCTCCATCATCCAGCATGGAATAGTCATGCATCGCCTGCCCGATTTTTCTGTTTAAACGTGGAGAAAGCCTGAAATTACGTCGCATATGCATCCAGCTATTGCAACAAAAAAACCGCGACTGCAAAAAAATCAGCGTCGCGGGAAAGAAAAAGATAAAATGAGATGTCCGACTTTCATAACAGTGAAGCGGTGTCATCTTTCTGAAGGCACTTCATGGGGCTTATTTCAAGTATGGGCAATCAGCCAACCGCTCTTTTATACCCTGTTCAAGAAGATCCTCAACACTGATCCACTTGAAGCCTCTGGTCTGAGCCTTATCAAACGAAAATATATTGCTTAGAAAGGACTCCTGGGTTTCTGTAAAGTCAGCAGACCATAGAATACTTCCTGTAGAGACATGCCTGAGAACCATACTAAAGGTCGCTGATGCCGGCGAGTCTGATGCATACTCTCCACCTTCACGCTGTTTAAACCGACCTACAGTGGTCGTCAAGACACCGTCACAGTTGAGCCTTTTACCAAGTCCCGCAATCGTTCCTGATAGCCCTCCGGATATTTCAGGTACAAGAGCCGACACCTGGTCGGAGGTAAGAATTCTCACTTTTGGATTGTCGGCCAGTTCTCTAGACATAGTCATAGTAGCTAACTCAGCCCCCTTTTCGAGATCCCGGGCATCACTGAATGTGATAGTATCGTCTTTGTCCACAGAAGTGCTGGCCGGTAAAACAACAATACATGTGAGCGGCTCAATTGGCACTTGAACTTCCGCTCCGCTTCCTTTGTTGGAAAAAGAGGAACATGCAGACAACCAAAGTAAAGCACAGCCCGACACTAAAATGGTACTGAATATTTTTTTCACAAACTCACCTTTTATATAAATTATCACACACTCTCAAAAAACAATCAGCCCGAGTAATAGGAACTTTAAAAATGATTGGATGAGTGCCTCGAAGGTCTCTCTGCGTTCGCTATCTGGTGGTATATGCAATCACTTAATTTTACAATACGTTCCCCAGCTTCTTGTTTTTTATAGCAGATTTTCTGGAGTAAGGTACTAAAGACACCCTTTCGAGCTCAAAGATCCTTCTATCTCTATCCCGGTAGTCGCACTATTCAACGCACGACCAATTCCCTTAAAGATGGCCTCTATTATATGATGTCCATTTTCTCCGTGCAAGAGATCAATATGCAGAGTCAGTCCGCCATGCTGGGAAACGGCACGCAAAAACTCTTTGCAGAGAAAGGTATCAAATGTCCCCAACTTCTGTTCACTGACAGAGACATCATAATGAAGATATGGACGATTTGAAATATCAACGACCACCCGTGCCAGGGTCTCGTCCATCGGCATATAACAGCTTCCATATCTTGCTATACCGTCTTTACCGCCAAGAGCCTTGGAAATTGCCTGCCCTAGACAGATTCCTATATCTTCAACGGTATGATGATCGTCAACCTCCGTATCCCCAACAGCCACTATCTTAAGATCAAAAAAACCATGCACAGTAAAAAGGGTCAGCATATGATCAAGAAACGGCACTCCGGTTTCAATCTCAGCCTTGCCACTGCCGTCAAGAGCAAGATCAAGCTGAATATCAGTTTCCTTTGTCTTTCTGGAAACAGAACCTTGTCGGCTACTTTCAATTTTATTCATATCAGATTTATCCGATTGCCGATTACAATTAATGGGTACCTTGAAAAAT
>MAXH01000280.1 GCA_001750925.1 Desulfobulbaceae bacterium S3730MH12 | reverse complement strand
GCCTGTCATCTTGATGAACCGGGAGATACTTCCGCCGGTCGGAAGTATACCGAGTCTGCCGGTGAGACAATCGATATGTGGCATGCCAAGTATGTACGTTCAATGCCAATGGGAATGTTTGACGACCAGTTTGTTGATAACACCAATGATCCAAAGAAAAACAAAAACTGGGGCCGGAAGGGTGATACGGGTAAAGGCGGATATAAGAACAATGACAATGCAGATAAATCAGCCCCCGCCTTTATGAATCTCAATGGTACTGAGGATGAAATGTATTACGTTATTCCAAGCAAGAGGGTGCCTTTTGTCGATACCTTCAAAGAAGGGGATGTTATTCCTGGAATCTCTATCGCACCGATGCAGGGTGGTCGTGCGGACATTCTTTCCCGCAACAATTATGCCAACGGCATGTGGACCATGGAAGTTATGCGGGCTCTGAAAACTGAAGGCGAAAATACAGAGACCCAGGATGTGCAGTTTACAGATAAAGCCAAAAGCTTTCCATTCGGCATTGCTGTGTTCGATAATTCACAGATCAACCATCTCTACCATACAGAGACTCTTGAAATGAAGTTTAAATAGGGAGTAAGTTATCTGTTAATTCCTTATCTTTTGATCAGGAGTCAAGCCAGGCAGGAACCGTATTTTTACGGATCCTGACTGGCTTTTTTTGTTTATACGTTTTTGTTTATGCTTAAAAAGTGTATAAAGACCAGGATGAGGACTTTGGGATATAATTTTGTTTCCAACACCATAAAACCATAATGAGATCGGCATGATAAAAACAATTGGTATTCGTAGGGAAGATAAAAATGAATGGGAAAGAAGAGTCCCTCTTGTTCCAAATGATGTGTCAGAGTTACGTGAAAAATATGGCATAAGAACTATTATTCAGCCATCAGAGATCCGTATTTTCAGTGACGAAGAATATCGAAAAGCCGGAGCTGAAATAGGAGAAGATCTGCAAAGGGCAGATGCAATTTTTGCAGTTAAAGAAATTCCCCTTCATCTGCTGGAGCATGGTAAAACGTACATATTTTTCTCACATACCATAAAAGGTCAACCATATAATATGAAGATGTTGAACAGGTTGATGGAACTTGAATGCAACCTTATCGACTATGAACTCATTGCCGGCAGGAAAAATAACCGTTTAATAACATTCAGCAGCTATGCGGGAATGGCAGGTTTGATAGAAACCCTGCACGCCTTTGGCCGGAAAATGAAGTTGAATGGATATGCAACACCGTTTGAAGGAATAAAACAGGCATATCAATACGACTCCCTGGAAGAGGCAAAAAATCATTTCCGAAAAATTGGCAGGATGATCACAGAAAATGGCCTTCCGGAAGAGCTGGCACCGTTGACAGTTGGGTTTCTGGGGTATGGCAATGTATCAAAAGGTGCTCAGGAAATGTTTGATCTCCTACCCTTTAAAACCATCGAGCCAAAGCAACTGGAACAATTGACGGGGAACGGTAAAAATGGTTCGGACAAGAGTTGTCTCTACAAAGTCATCTTCAAAGAAGAGGACATTGTAAAACCGTTAAAGGGAGCATTCGACCTGCAGGAATATTATGATCATCCTGAACGATTTGAATCTCTATTTCATAGCTATCTCCCATACCTGGAAATACTTATAAACTGTGTTTACTGGACGGAAAAATATCCACGATTTGTTACAAAAGAGAACCTGAAACAGAATGTACACCCGGGTGAAGAATCAGGATTGAAGGTAATCGGTGATATTACCTGTGATATTAATGGTTCTATTGAAATTACCAGAGAATCGACGATGCCTGATAAGGCCTGCTATACCTATCATGCTGAAAATGACAGTTTTGTGGATGGCATACAGGAAAGAGGTATTACAGTGATGGCAATTGACAACCTCCCCTGCGAATTTCCCAGGGAAGCCTCTACTGAATTTTCGCAGGAATTAAAAACCTTTGTGAATGGTATTGTTACGGCGGATTTTAAGGCAGATTTCAACGAAATTGAACTCCCCTATGAAATTAAAAAGGCTACTATCTTATATAAGGGTCGCTTGATCGGGAAATTTGACTATATGAATGAATTTTTATAGTTTGCCGGCGTCTTTTCCCATAAAGTTCTCCTATGGCCGTGAGGTTAGAAAAAAAAGGAGGGAAAAAATCCCTCCTTTTGCAGTCAATAAATTATACCTTACTATTTTCCTGCCATTTTTGTTACATTCTCAGGTGCTTATCCAGATCTTTCATTTTCACGAGTGTTTCTTTCATCTTGGCAAGGCCATACCAGGTGGTGTAATCAGGCATTAAATGAAAGGATGCCTGATATGTTTTCATTCTAAAGTCCATAAACATTTCATAGAGCAATTCTTCCAAATGGCTGTCTACTTCGTAGAAGGTCAGGAGATCAGGATATGGAAATGTGGCCTGATTTGTTGTAGGTTTAAGCACACCATCCTGATAAAGCTTGGCCACCAGTTCAATTGCCTCTGCAAAGATTTCGTCAGCAGCTTTAATCATCTGATCAGCATTTTCCATGTTCAGCATGACATAGTTTTCGCTATGGCACTCTTTGCATGTGGTTACCATTGCGTTCCTTTCCGTATTAAACGCTTCTTCCGTTAGTCGTGCCATATCTGCAGCTTTGACTACGTCTAATCTGGCTGTTGGATTGCCGTCTTTGTCTAAAACGCCTAATGCTTTCAGGATACTGGCTCTGTAACCCATCCATTCGGTATCTTTCTCAGGCAGTCTGACTGCCAGGAACCCCCAGGCGGTCATCACCCTATGGTTCCCCTGCGCCATATGGCAGTCCTGACATGTCGGCCCTCTGTGAGCTTCCCTGTCAGTCATATATGCAGAACCATGTTTTGACCGGGTCCACATTTCCCATTGTGCATGATCAAATCCTGTGTGGCACATCATGCATGCTTCAGGCTCCTGGGCCTCAGCTTTGGAGAAAGCATGTCTGGTGTGGCAGTTCTGACAGTCCATGCCATATTTGTAATGGGCTCGGAATTCCCCCGCCAGTCCTTCGGTTTTTGTTTTTTCATCTACAATACCCATGTTATGACAACCATTGCAGCCTTTCTGGCCTGCAATAAATGCCGTTGGTTGTTTATGGGCAAATTCAGGAAAAGCTGTAATAGGGAGAAGGCCCTTGGCATGTTTTCCGCTTAAATACTGGTCGGCCTGCTCATCATGGCATTCTTTACAGGTGGCTATTGTCGGTAATTTGGCTTTATCCGCATCCTCTGCACTCATATGGTCTCCACCATGGCAGACATCACAAGTTAAGGTTTCCGACATAGCCCCTCTGTTAAAGTCTTTCACAATCCCCGGTGTCAGTTTCAGGTGACATTCCTCACATTTTGAGGTGACGGCTTGCGCGGGTAGAGCAAACATAAGCACTGCGATTGAAAACACTGCAAATCCAAGATACTTCATAGCTACCTCCCGGGGAAATTAATATTTATACTGATGGTTTATGAAAAAATACCTTTTAAATGGACATATGTCAATATTAACTTAAGGGATGATATCTGTTGATGATGACCTTGGTTTAGTGTCCATCTGAGCTTGAAAGAGATCGATCAGGCTGGAGATCTCCAGGTTGGCTTCATAAGTCCGCAATTTGCAGGTCATTTTGCAGGTCATACTTACTGCAGTGGTTGTCTGCCAGGTTATTTTGTTGGAAATTGATCAGAAGGAAAAGAAAATGGAATGACTATCTGTTACCATGGGGAGTTGGTGACTTGTTTACTCTACAATAATATTAGAAGAATTTCGCAGCAATCCCGCTCAAATTATAATCATTTATTGCAAAGTACAATGCCCCGACCATTACGGTCGAGGCATTGCTTGCATAAGAGAAGCATGTAACCAGCTGCAATAACATTTGCAACTACCAACAAAGTACCACAGGGTGGCACTAGAGTCAAGCAGGGCAACCAAAGATAGAGCAATGAGGAAGAGTTTTCGTGCTCTTGATTGCAACGCTTCTTGTTTTGCTTGTCATTCCCGCCCTCTACTCTATACTGAATGATTTTAATCTTACCAGAAAATCCCAGGAGCCAGAGAGCCGTGGATGACAAATCAAACGAATGGAAACAGATAAGGATATTTATTTTAAAAGGAATGTGCTCGGTGTCTCGGTAGTAGAGTTTTTCTGGGGGTTGGGTTTTCCCATTGTAATGGAGTCGACCTTTCTTCAGCTTTTCTTGAAAAATCTTGGAGCTTCGAGTTTTGTCATTGGTATTGTACCAGCGCTTTTAATTTTTTGTATTGGCGCTTTTCCCCTTTTTGCGAGCTACCTTTCCAGGAATCAGCGTTATAAAAAGTCGCTTGTGATACTGTTCCACATGGCGTCCGGCGTTGCTATATTGATCTTTGGCTTGGCCCTGCTCTTTGTCAACCGTGTTGAAAATATTTTACTGCTGTTTTTTGTATCCTATACCCTTTTTTCAATAGGTATCGGCCTGACTATTCCTGTCTGGTTGAACTTTCTGGTACGTATTTTCTCAGAAAGAAAAACAGTACCGGCCCTTGGCTATATGATGCTCGCTCAGAACATCGGCAAGGTTATTGCCAGTTTTTTTATTCTTAAGATTGTGAGCAAGTATTCTTTTTCCCAAGGGGCGTCGGCATATATTTTTATTGTGACAGGCTTGCTCTTTATCGTTGGGACACTTTTTTTCTTTGTCACTAAGGAACTGGCAGATCCTGATGATCCCGCGCCGGATACACTTACATTTCTAAACCACAGTAGGAAATCATTTTATGAGATTATCAAAAACCGAAGATTTCTTGTCTATTTGGTTGCAGATCTCGATTTTTACGTTGTCATTACTGTATTGTCCTTTTACGCCAACTATGCCACCGAGTTCTTTGAGGTGCCGGTTGCAGTAGCTGCGGGGCTTTTTGTCGCCTGTATTTATGCAGGATCCATCACTGTAAACGTTTTCCTTGGGGCGATGAACTTGCTGGGGCTCAAACAGAAGTTTGTGTTGTCAAAATGCATCAGTTTTCTGTCCCTCGTACTCCTTATTTTTTGTCCCGGTTACTGGTCATTTTTTCTCATCAGTTATATGCTGGGTTTTGTACGGGCAATACGAAACATGGTGTATGCACCTTCGGTTAAAAAGTTTTCCGGTAAAACAGATGCTACCAGCTATTTTGCCCTGGCACCAATCCTCACTATTCCCATTGCGTCAGGTTTTCCTCTTGCGTTTGGCAAGATGCTTGACTACCTGTCGTTCATGCAAGATGATGCATATAGAGTACTCTTTGGTTTTTCTGCACTGTTTATTCTGGTGACTCTCTATTTCAGTGTTAAAACTGATTATGAGATTGCACAATAAATTGGCTTGAAATGAAAATTTGGGTAGATGCAGACGTGTGTTCTGTGGTGGTTAAAGAAATTTTATTTAAAGCCGCAGATCGTACTTTTTGCTGATCAACCTATGTTCTTTGGCCAAAACAATGGCAAAACTTTTTCAGATCCTATCCGTTATCTGCTCGGGTTACTTTTTCTTGGTTATAGAACCTGTATAGAACCAAGAAAAAAAGCACTCAACTCATAACGAGATAAGTGCTTGTAATATTAGGTACACCTTCGTAGACTCATTCAGAACCCAGTTGACGGTTCTTCCCGGAGAAATAATGGACACAATCCTTGTTGCTCAAAATTAAGTGAAGGATGGGTTTCTTGCTGTGCAGTTGTAGCTGGTTAAGATATCTTCTCCTGTTTTTTCTGTAAAGATTCAGGAAACAGTATCAACTTGCAGCTTTGCTTAAATAGTTATGATTGCCAATGGTTCCCTTCTAAAAATTTTCCGATATTTCTGTTCTGAGTATTTCAACCTCCAAAATGGTTCTACTTTTCAGTTATCAATAAATCCTCAATTTCAAAATGGAAGAACCCGAGAGCCTCTACCACTCCTCTACAAAGTTAAATAGGTCTATCTTTCAGAGAGAGTTCTGCCCCTGGGGTAATCTGAAGAACAAATTTATGCACCCTCCTTTCACTGGTATATTGAACGCTCATCTAGTTCATTGGTAAACCGAAAAGATATAGACATCCAATCTGCTGTTTGGTAGTGTTTTTTTGTATGTTACCAATCATCATCACATCCAGTATAAGAATAGGTTTTTTATTGGAAATACATTTGATGAATACACAAGGGGAAGCAAAAATGAAAAAAATCAGTTTATTAATTTGTGCGCTATTTATGACAGGAATGTTGTTTTCCGGCCAGGCACTCTCTGCTGACAGGATATTTTTTGGTATCGCAACCGGAGGTACGGGAGGCACATATTATCCTCTGGGTGGTATGCTGGCACAGCTGATCTCTAACAAAGTTGTGATTGACGGCAAGAAATTGTCTGCGACTGCCGAAACTGGAAATGCATCTGTTGCAAATGCGACCCTTCTCAGTCGCGGCGGTATTGAGTCAGCCTTTGTTGCTGCAGATATTTTAGATGCCGCCTTTAAAGGAACAAAACAATTTAAGGGAAAAGACCTGAAAAACCTTCGTGCTCTGGGAGCTTTATACCCTGAAACTGTCCAGCTGGTAGTGCGAGCAAATGCCGGCGTTAAAACCTTTAAAGATCTTAAAGGAAAATCTATTTCCTCCGGTTCACCTGGTTCGGGGCAGTGGCAACTTTTAGGAGATCTCCTCTCTTCTTATGGGCTGGATAGAAAGAAAGATATTTCGGAAGACTATTCCTCATTTTCCCAATCTGTAGAGAAAATTAAAGATGGAAATCTGGATGCCTCCCTTATCACAGCAGGAGCACCAACTGCATCTGTTCTTGAGTTAGCAAACCATCACGACATTACCATCCTTCCCTTGACCGGACCTGCCATCAAAGATTTACAGAAAATTCAACCCTATTATGCCGACGCAATTCTTCCTGCAGATACATATAAAGGACAATCCAGCGACGTGCAGACTATTGCGGTAAGAGCCATTTGGGCAACCCATGATAAATTAGATGACGAGACAGCTTACAACGTAGTAAAAGCCCTGTATGAAAACACTGATACTCTCGCCAAGGTTCATGTTAAGGGTAAAGAAATTTCTATTGAAAAAGCACTCGAATCTGTTTCAATCCCCATCCACCCAGGCGCCGAAAAGTACTACCGTGAAAAAGGGCTCCTCAAGTAAAAAAATAATACTTGCCGCAGGCGCGCTGGTCATTTTCCTAGCCGCCTGCTTTTCACCAGGTGTTTGTAGTTTTACCAGCGAATGCGTGCAACTAGTGGTCACCCAATTCCCAGAGAAAAACGAGTTGGGGCGATATTGCCTGGGACCTGACAAGACATTTTCTCTCTCTTTTATCCACTCTGTTTCAAAAACCCGGGTTACAGATGTATATGAAATCCGGGCCGGTAGAATCATTCAGACAAAAGAACTATTCAAAGCTCATGGTGCGGGTCTCCCCTCTAGTGCTTCAGAACCTGGCGGGCTTTTCTGGGAAAAAACAAGAGAGTGGTTTATCCTGCATATGGAAAGACCAATACCAAAGCTTGTGATAAGAACAGATTCATTATATGAAAATCGCCTTACTCTGCCTACTGGTGTGATAGATCTTAACCAGTGGAGTGATCAGGCTCTTCTGCTATATGTTGACTCAGGTGCTTCTTTTTAGTGCCTTAAGAATTATTATCTGTATTTTTGTACTCCTCAAGGAGATATAATGACTGATGAAGTAAAAAGCTGGGAGACCGCTGATGGGGTAGATTCTACAGCCGATGCAGAAACGATGAATGCCTCTCAGATAGAAAACATTGTAAAAAAGTATGACGCGGAATCTAACTTCAGGAATTTGGGTGGCATTACAGCGAAAATCACAGGATTTCTCTGTATTGCTTTAAGTCTTTTTCATGTATATACAGCTGGCTTCGGCCTTCTTAATGAAGTCACGCATAGAACAGTCCACCTTACCCTGGTTCTAGGACTGGTATTTTTAGTGTTCCCCAGACGAACACCTAAAAAACTTGTCAATGATTGGGGTTTTGGTCTCTGCTTTGGAGCTTTTTATCTTTTCCTCGCCTGGCAGTTGACAAACCGATTCGCAGATCAAATGCCCCTTTTGGGAAAAGCCGGTTTAATTGCACTGGTTTTCTTTATTTCTCTCACAGCCCTCCCGATCCGACAGTTTAAGGGAGAGGGAGATCAACTTTCTTTTGCTGATTGGCCTCTGGCAATTGCTGCTGGAGGATTTTCTCTCTATCTGATTGTTTTCTTTGAATCTATTTTTATCACCAACATTGGATTCCCAGCTCTTTTTGACTATGTCATGGGACTTGTTGCAGTTATTATGGTGACTGAGGCCTGCCGGCGAGTCATGGGTAATACATTGCCAACCATCGGGGCTGTTGCTCTTTTGTACGCAGTGGTAGGACCCTGGTTGCCGGGTGTACTGGCTCACCGAGGGTATGATATTGTAAGGATCGTTGAACATCTTTACCTTGGCACTGAAGGTATTTATGGCGTGGCAGTCGGAGTTGTAGCGACTTATGTATTTCATTTTGTGCTATTCGGAGTAATGGCGCAGGCGTCGGGCCTTGGGCAGTTATTCATAGACCTTGCGACAATTCTCGCCGGAAGATATTCTGGCGGGCCTGCCAAGGTTTCAGTGGTATCGTCTGGCTTTTTCGGTATGATTTCTGGATCTCCAATCGCCAATACTGCAACTACCGGTTCATTTACTATTCCCATGATGAAAAAGAATGGGTTCACACCCACGTTTGCATCGGCGGTTGAAGCATCCGCCTCCTGTGGTGGTCAAGTGACACCTCCCATTATGGGGGCCTCTGCCTTCGTCATGACTGAAATGCTGGGAGTGCCTTATAATGAAATCATTCTTATTGCTATAATCCCTGCCGCGTTTCATTATCTTGCCATTTTCAGCATGGTTCACCTCGAAGCTAAACGATTGGGCCTGAAAGGTATGGCAAAAGAGAAAATCCCTCAGTTCATGTATGTACTCAAGCGATCATGGCACTTGATGATCCCTCTCACTGTTATGGTCACTCTTCTTCTTATGCAATTCACACCGTATCTCGCTGCTTTCTGGGGTATTATTCTGACCATTGTCTGTTCATATATCCCGCCTGTCACCAGGAAATTTGGCATCGGTGATCTTGACGATTCCAATACACTGACTCCGAAACGAATTGCAAAAGGGCTTGACGAAGGTGCCAGATATGCTCTGGCCATTGGTGCCGCATGTGCCTGTGTCGGGTTTATTCTTGGCGTGCTGACCCTCACAGGGATGGGGTTTAAATTTTCCGGTGCTGTCCTGGAACTTGCTTCATCCGTCGGCACACTTGTTTCAAATATCATTCCCTTCGATCTTATCTCAGCACAAGGATCGACGCTATTTTTCGGACTAATCATGGTTGCCATCGCCTGTATCATCATGGGCGCAGGAATTCCCACCACACCATGTTATATTATACTTGCCTCCATTGCAGGCCCAGCTCTCAGTGACTTGGGTGTACCCCTGATTGCCACCCATTTCTTTGTGTTCTATTATGGAGTCCTGGCAGATGTGACACCTCCTGTTGCCCTGGCTGCCTATGCAGGTGCTGGGATCGGAGGAGCAGATCCCATGAAAACCGGTGTGACCGCATTTCGACTTTCTATGGGAAAAGCTCTTGTGCCGTTTATGTTCGTCTATGCACCCAGCATGCTTTTTATCAATTTTAGCTGGATTGAATTTTCACTTGCGATGATCAGCGGTATACTGGGAATCATTGCCCTTTCAGCCGCCTATATTGGTCACTTTAAAACCCGAATAAATTTATTTGGCAAAATACTACTAACAATAGGCGGGTTACTGCTTGTCTCAAGCAAGGTCACCGTTATCATGGTGGGTACAATCCTTGTACTTATTGTGTTGCTACCAAAATTTTTAGGAGTCAGCAATCCACGATCACTTGAAACCGATAATTTTCAACCTGATGAAATCCAAGGTGGATAAAATATTAACGGGTGAATCACAGTTTCATCCGGTGTATTGATTTGTTGTGTGATATAGCAAGACCTGACCCCGTTCCTCATTCAGCTAAACTCCTGGTTTACTTACTGCCTCTATGCCTGAGGGAGTGGCTTTTTAGTGCGGTGCCCTGGCTTGGCCAGAATTTCCACATAAAACGACTTGAACTGCTGTTCTTCTGCTTTATCAATAAACTGGTTGAATTCAGACAGGTGAATTTCCTGGGAGTCTTCCGCAGTAGCACCGAATTTGCAGTCAAAATCCCAAAAGTCAACACCTTCCGGCAACTTTTTGTTACGCTCTCTCTTGACGTACTTTTTGATATCGCGTTTGACCGCTTCAAAAAGTCTGGCGACTTTGATTTTCGGATGGGTTAATTGAAATGTTTTTTTCATGTTTATCCTTCTAAATTGTATTGAACAAAGGGCAGAACTTTATCTCATCCGGCTTGAGCATAATTCCTGCTTTTCAAAAATATCTAACGGTTCTCTCGATACTGACGCTGCAGACCTTTGAGGAAATTGCGCAAAATCTGATCTTTACAGGCCCGGTAATGTTTATTGCCAGGCTTACGGAAAAATGC
>MAXH01000279.1 GCA_001750925.1 Desulfobulbaceae bacterium S3730MH12 | reverse complement strand
GTCGGTCTCGACTCACATACCCCCATGATCAACGGCATTGGTGTAATGGGATGGGGCGTAGGTGGAATTGAGGCGGAAGCGGTAATGCTCGGCCAACCATATTATATGTCAATTCCCGAGGTAATCGGTGTCCGCCTGACGGGAAAACCCGGAAAAGGAATAACTGCTACTGACATTGTCCTCACCCTGACTGAGCTGTTACGTAAACAGAAGGTGGTTGAAAAATTTGTTGAATATTTCGGACCGGGAATGCAGAATCTCTCAATACCTGACCGGGCCACAATCTCAAACATGACCCCTGAATATGGCGCAACCCTGGGTTTCTTCCCTGTTGACGAAAAAACTATTACCTATCTGGAAATGACCGGACGCACACAGCAGGCGGCACTTACTGCAGCCGTCTCGAAACTTCAGGGTCTCTTCTATGAGGAACAGGGGAGCCGGGAGTACACACAGGTAATCAACTTCGATCTTGGATCCGTCGAACTCTCTCTTGCCGGTCCAGCCAGGCCCCAGGATCGCATCCCCCTCTCCAGAATGAGGTCAACATTCGGCGACATTCTCGGCTGCAAAATTGAACGGGACAGCAGCACGAAAGAACTCTCAAACTGTCGTGAAGAATCCTGCCAGACCGTTATTAAAAGAAATATTGAGATCACAGTTAACGACTCGCCGGTTAAGGTAGGTGACGGCAGTGTGGTCATTGCCGCCATTACCTCCTGTACCAACACTTCTAACCCAAGTGTCCTCATAGGGGCCGGGCTGATGGCAAAAGAAGCAGTTAGACGCGGGCTCAAAGTCCCCGCTTTTGTAAAGACCTCACTTGCCCCCGGCTCAAAGGTCGTCAGCAACTACTTGCAAAAAAGCGGCCTGATGCCGTATTTTGAGGCTCTCGGCTTTCATATAACGGCCTTTGGCTGCACCACCTGTATAGGCAACAGCGGCCCGCTTAATCCTGAGTTGGAGAGAGTGATTCGAGAAGAAGATTTAAATGTCGCTGCGGTACTTTCCGGAAATCGTAATTTCGAGGCACGAATTCACCAACAGATAAAATCAAACTTTCTCGCCTCGCCCATCCTAGTTCTTGCCTTTGCCCTTGCAGGCCGTGTTGATATCGACCTCACAAGCTCTCCCCTGGCAACAGACCCCAACGGACAACCTGTCTACCTCAGAGATCTGTGGCCTGATCGTGATGAAATTGACTCCCTTGTGAAGCAGTTTGTCACCCGTGAAACCTACGAGAAAGAGTACGCTCATATATTCGAGGGAGACAAGTTCTGGCAAAATCTTCCGGTAACGGAAAGTACCACCTATGATTGGGACAAAAATTCAACCTATATTAAAAGCCCGCCTTACTTTGATAACTTCACCGATGTACCTGTCCCTCATACAAACATAACCGGCGCCAGGCCTTTCCTTCTGCTCGGGGGCAGTGTAACCACGGATCATATCTCCCCTGCCGGTGCTATTCCAAAAGAGTATCCTGCGGGTCAATACCTGATTGACCAGGGTGTGGATCCTGCCTATTTCAACTCCTACGGTTCAAGAAGGGGAAATCATGAGGTTATGATGCGGGGAACCTTTGGTAATATTCGCATAAAAAACCTCATGGTAGCACCCAAAGAAGGCAGTTTCACTATCAAATATCCGGAGAACACTGAACTGTACAACTATGATGCCTCTATGAAATACATGGAGGAAAATACACCGCTCATTGTCCTGGCGGGCAAGGAATACGGTACGGGTTCTTCCCGTGACTGGGCCGCCAAGGGCACCAGTCTTCTGGGAATAAAGGCTGTTATCGCAGAATCATATGAAAGAATTCACCGAAATAATCTGGTGGGTATGGGGGCCTTACCTCTCGTTTTTAAAAAGGGAGAGAACATCGATTCCCTGGGTCTTAATGGAACTGAAATCTACTCAATTGAAGGCCTTTTAGAAATGACACCCGGGAAAAAACTCAAGGTAACGGCCCAAAAACCGGATGGCAGCAAAGTGGAGTTTGAAGTGATATCCCGCCTTGATACAAAGGTTGATGTCACCTATTTCCAGCATGGGGGCATTCTACCTTTCGTACTGCGTCAGATGATGAAAGAAGGGTAGCTGTTACCTTATCTCATTCAGAAGCTTTTCCAGCTCGGGACGTTGTGAAATAATCGTCTCTTTTATTGTACCGGCAAGCATATGATCCGGATGAACCTTCAGATAATGGAAGGCCTTGATGCTCCCAAACACATTACAGAACTTACTGGAATCATTCTCCCAAAACAAGGACCGCCCGGATGGCAGCCCCTATGTTTCTCTCAGTTTCTCGGCTGAATGCCAAATTGCAGAACAGACAGAATATAGCCTGAAAGAAATAGAGCTGCAGGCCCTGGAACACAACATTGTCCCTGAGCGATATTGTCGAAACCAGACATCCCTGTCAAATAGAGACCAGAGAAAACTGCTGCAGGCTCATGTTGCCATAATCGGCCTTGGCGGCCTTGGCGGCACTGTCATGGAAATTCTTGCGAGGATAGGTGTGGGCAAACTCACACTTATTGATGGAGACTGCTTCGACGAGAGCAACCTGAACAGACAAATTCTCAGCAGTCCGGCAAACCTTGGCAGAGCAAAAGCAAATATCGCAGGTGAAAGGGTGAATGATATTAATCCGGCCGTTGAAACATTTCCTGTTGCAACATTTTTTAGCGCTGAAAACGGCAAACAACTCTTACAGGACGTCCATCTTGTTATGGACTGCCTGGATACGATCTCTGATCGTTTTGTAGTTGAAGCAATCTGCCGAACTCTCTCTCTTCCAATGGTATCCGCCGCCATTGGCGGCTCAAGTGGTCAGGCGGCGGTCATTTTACCGGGCGATCCCGGCCTGAAACAGATCTATGGCACACCGCATACAGCCCGGACAAAAGGTATTGAAGCAACTATTGGTACGCTCCCCTTTACTGCTACGTATATGGCCGCAGTTGAATGTGCCGAGGCAGTGACTATACTACTCGGGAAACCTGCAGAGCTGCAAAATAAACTTTTTCTAGCCGACGTCAGTGACCATACTGCCGAGCTGGTTGATTTCAGTTAGAAGTTCTGTTACGTTCTTCGGCTCACTAATGAGATCATCAGCTTCACTATAAATCCCAGGAGAATTAATGAAAATAGGAATAATCGGTCTTCCCCAGACAGGAAAAAAGACACTTTTCCAGATACTCACCGGCAGTGAATTGCGGGAACAATCCGGCCCTCCCAAACCGATCCCCGGCACTACCGATATCCTCGATCCCCGCTTTGACAAGCTTGTGGAGATGTACCTGCCAAAAAAAAATGCCCGAGCACGAATCGACCTGGTCTTAGTTCCCAAAATAGAGCAGGAAAACATCGCAAAAGGATCTATTTTTAATGATATAAACGATGTGGACGCCATCTGCCATGTGGTAAGAGCCTTCGAAGATGAAGGAATCTACCATGCGGAAGGAAGTGTTGATCCGTTACGCGACGTAGAAATGGTGAACTC
>MAXH01000278.1 GCA_001750925.1 Desulfobulbaceae bacterium S3730MH12 | reverse complement strand
TTTTGGGTTGTGGGTGTCGCCCACTTTAGTCATTCAATATTCTGAACCTGCTCCCGCATTTTTTCCAGTTCGCTCTTCAGGTCGACCGTATGGTGAGCAAGGGCAGCGTCATTAATTTTGGATGCAAGAGTATTCACCTCTCTTAAAAATTCCTGAATCAGAAAATCAAGCTTCCGGCCAATCGCCTCTCCTTCACCTAGAAAAAGTTCAAACTGCTGGATATGGCTGCGGAGTCGCACTATCTCCTCTGTAACATCAGTTTTATCAGCAATGACAGCAACCTCCTGGGCAAGCCGAGCAGGATCAAGCTGGACATTGCCAAGAAGTTTTTCCAACCGCTCTCCCAGGGTTTTCTCCCGATTTGCAAGAAGGTCAGGAATGGCGGTATCTATAGTATCAACTGTTATCGAAAAAAGATTCAATCTGCCACTCAGATCTTCGGCCAGGATTTCTCCCTCCTGCCTGCGCATAATATCGCAACTTGCGAGGGCATTATCAAGAGCCTGTTCCAGAAAAGGCCATATTTCGTCCAGATCTTCATTTTTCTGTTCATAAATTAATACATCCGGATAGGATGCCAGGAGTGCAGCAGAATTTCCATCCTGCACGCCAAGTTCCTGTGAAAGAGTGGTAAGGGCGTCCCGGTACCCCCTGGCGAGATCGAGATTAACCCTGACCTCCATCAAGTCAGAAAAATCTCCACTTACACCGAGAAACAGATCCACACGCCCTCTCTGGTGCATCGCTGCAACTTTTTTCCTGATCTTTTCTTCAAGTGCCGAATACCCCTTCGGCACCTTCATCTTCAGATCGAGGTATCTGTGATTGACACATCTCATCTCCACAGTCCAGATCCGCCCATCACTCTCAGTTTCGCCCCGACCAAAACCGGTCATACTTTTAACAGCCATGCAAACACCTAGAAATTATTGAACAAAAAAACAAAGCGATGCTGGAGGGTGTCCTCCGGCATCGCTTTGAACTACTCTTTTCTTTCAGCAACAGCGGACAAACCTACTTTTTTGCCATTGCCTTATCGAGTTCTTTTATAATAACATCACTTATATCAATTTTTTGATCGAAGTAGACAATACCACTCTTTGAGTCCATAACTGCTGTGTAACCATTTTTCTTACCGAAGTCAGCGACAACTTTTTCAAGAGCTTTGAGTATGGGCTCCAGTTCCTTGTCCTGCATCTGTTTCATCTCAAAACGGGCATCTTCGGTTTTGGCCTGAAGTTCCCTGCCGGTTTTCTGAAACTCTCTTACCTTTTCAGCCTTCTTTTCTTCGCTCCAGGCAGAACTTTTTTTCTTTATTTCATCCTGGAGTTTTTTAAGAGCTTCTTCCTCTGATTTAAATTTGGACTGAAGATCTTTCATCTTCTGTTCGAACCGAGTCTTTGCCTCTTTACCGGCATTGCAGGACACGATAATCTTCTGAACATTCATTACACCAATTTTGAAATCAGCGGCAAAGCCAGTGTTTATTGTTAAGCAGGTAAATATAAAAAAAACTCCTGCCAGCATCATTCTACGTAAAACCATTTTTTTCTCCTGAACAAAAATAGTGGGTTAAATTAAAAAACAGGCCACTTTGAAAACCAATTATTCAAGGCAGCCTATAAATGAAAACACAAACATCAAACATATAAATATGCGCTATTCTTACTGCTGAGCAACAAAATCGGCTCGCCTGTTCTGAGACCATGAAAGTTCATCGTGACCGTGGAGCAGCATTCTCTCCTCACCATAACTCACGGTACTCAGTCTGGACTCCGCTACTCCCAGATTTACTAGATATTTCTTTGCACTCAGGGCACGCCGCTCACCTAGGGCCATATTATACTCATTGGTGCCGCGAGGATCACAGTTCCCTTCGATTTTAACGGGCATCTCCACCTTCTTTATGAACTCACTATTCACCTCAATGCGACTAATCTGATCAGTCTTTATCTCGGAGGAGTCAAAATTGAAATAGACAGGAAGCATCCCTTCAGTGGTTCGTCCCTCGCTGATTCCAAGTGGTTTTGAATCCAGAGATTCTTCAGCACCGAGGGCCTCACTATCAGTTTCCGATGTCAACCCTTCATCCGTCGTAACTTTCTTTGAACAACCCGAAAGAGTCATAACAGAAACACACAACAAAACTGAGAACAGCATTTTCACTCTACTACCCATAGTAAGAACCTCCAGAAGTTCTGGTATATTATTTGTTTAATACAACAACAAAATGATGCGATCCCAAAAGACCCAAATTAACAGACTCAATTTTATATGATCAACTGCTCATATGCAAAGGAAAGAACACCAAATTCAACATTTTTTTTGATCTAACACTAATCTTGCCAAAAAGCTACTGTAACTATTTCTTTTTTTATATAAAAATCATGCGCTACCCGGAAAAAACGGCAAGAAGCACTTCACTTTACGCTAGTGATATTTATTGTTTCAGATTATAAAACAATGTTCAGTAGTTTTCCTTGACTAATTTTCCATCTTTTAATGTTCGATGGCTTCACAGTGGAGATTTTAATGGCCAAAGTAAATATCAGCCCCAACAGAACTACAGACAAGACAATCCGAACCATTGATCGTAAGCGTGAGCAGGAAAGAAAAAGAATGTTTTATCTTGCCAAAGATCACGCCCCTGAATTTGCAGCAAAACTTGTCCAGCGCGTCATTGACAAAAATATCATTGAGACCACGTCGGTGGACTCTGTCCGTGAGGCATTTGAAAAACAGCTCAACAACCTCGGTTTTATAGATGAATTTGAATTACAGATGAAGATTGCTCCGATCAGAACCATAGCTCAGGATCCCAACGTGGTCAGCCTCTACTTCACCCAGTATATCATAGAAGACCTCATCAACAACCCTGCGATCCAGGACGTTTTTGGTGATGATCTTGATATTTACCTGGTTGTCGATTCTGTCTTCAGAGTATTGAGACCCTGATGCTCCATCCGTCGTCGCCTCCACTTCTCCTCACAGCGGATACTCACGGAAATATCACAGAATTCCCTGAACTTGAAACCGTCGGCATGAGCAACGGCGACTTCTATCGACCGGATCTGGATGATTTCATTGTTCTTCCCGAAGGCAGTGAACTCTTTGCCCTGCCCGGCCGTCTCCCCATCGGCTGGGATCCAACTGACAATCAACCGGTTCTTCTTGATGAAAATCCGGCCCATCAGGGCCAACCAGTCCAGGCAGTGGCGGCATTTATGGCACCGGCGCATACCTCTATATTCAACAGTGGATATCAAACACAGCAGGAGGCTCCAACACTCCCTCTCTTTGCGTACACCGCTGTTGGCTGGCATAGCGACAAATTCTGGGTCACCGCATTTCGCAGTGATCTCGATAAGAGGCAGGATCGCGATCAATATGACCAGAACACAGTTGAAAAACTGACCAGGAAAAAACTTAAAGCCAACAGGAACAACCGACTCATCCAGCATTTGGGGAAGTGTTGTCTTACCTATGGCTGTCCAGCCGCCCGAAACTATTTTTTAGATCGGTGGGAAGCACCCCTGCCAACGTCTCCGGAATGTAATGCACGCTGTGTTGGCTGTATTTCCCTGCAGCCTTCAGGATGTTGTCCTGCGACTCAAGATCGAATAACTTTTGTGCCGACGCCAAAAGAAATAAGTGAAATGGCTATCCCCCATCTTATGCAGGCAGAAAATCCAATTGTCAGTTTCGGCCAGGGATGTGAAGGTGAACCACTGCTCCAGGCCAATGTTTTAGAAGAGGCTGTAAGAAGGATTCGCTCCAAAACCCGAGAAGGAACTATTAATCTCAATTCCAATTCCAGTCTGCCGGACAGTGTTGCACGACTCGCCAGAGCTGGTCTTGACAGTCTCAGGGTAAGCCTTAACTCGGTACAGGAGAAATATTATAACCCCTACTATCGACCTAAAGGGTATACCTTTTCCGATGTTAAGCGTTCAATCCAGGTGATGAAAGAGAATGACCGATTCGTCTCTCTGAACTATTTTATTCTACCGGGTGTAACTGACTCGGAACGAGAATTTGAAACACTCTGCCGATTCATCGAATCCCACTCACCTGACTTCATCCAACTCCGTAATCTGAACATGGATCCGGAGTGGTATCTCAACATCCTGAAATTCCCTAAGGATTCTTTCTCACTGGGTATTAGACAATGGTTGCACAATCTGAAAACTGAATTCCCGAACCTTCGCTTTGGTTATTTCAATCCTCAGGTCAACTGACTCGTTAACATCTATGGCCACATTCTCTCACCACAGAGAACGCAGAGAAATGAATTTCTTTTTGCCTTCTCATTTTCCCTGACCTCTTATTTTTCATTACAGATTTTCAGGAGTCAGGCACTTTTGATACTATATTTGTATAACTCCTGTCATTTCTAGTTGTTTTCTGTTGTAATTATCTCCCAATAAGATAGTATTCAATTAATAATTTTTATTAACTTTAAATGGAGACTGCAATTTTACTATGGATTTTCTACCCAACATGCGTTTAACGACGCAACGACAAATTATTTTAGAAGAACTTGGCAAAGTCACTTCACATCCTACTGCCAACGAAGTATACGACATGGTAAGAAAACGACTGCCGCGTATAGGGTTGGGAACTGTATACAGAAACCTTGAGCTACTGGCAGAAAATGGAATTATTTTGAAGCTGGAAGTTGGCGGAACCCAGAAACGTTTTGACGCAACCATAGAATCTCATTACCATATTCGCTGCTCGGTCTGCGGCAGAGTCGATGATGTTGATATAGAGGTGCAGGAAGAAATCAATGAAACAGCAGCCAAGTCCTGTGACTACAAAATTCTTGGCCACCATATTGAGTTTTCCGGCATCTGCAATGAATGCTCGGCAAAGGAAACTGTACTTCACTGATAAATCCTCCATAAACAGATGCAAAACAGCAAAGGGGTGGTAGATATTCTCTACCACCCCTTTTTCGTATTTTGCGGTGCGGAGATCGTCAGGACAATCTCAGTCGAAAATCACCTTACAAAACCTCCTTTTTCCCACCTTGATCAGCACTTCCCCCTCCGGCTGAACGACACTATTCATATCAGTAATTTTCCCACCGTCTATCGATACAGCATTCTGCTTGATCATCCTTCTACCGTCCGAGGTAGACTTAACGAGTCCAGAATCGACAAGTAATTGCGGTAACCAGATCTCTTCAGTTGCAGAACTAACCATCTCCGGGATATCATCAGGAACACCACCCTTGGTGAATACTTTTTCAAACCCTGCCTCTGCAGCAAGAGCTGCCTCTGAGGAATGGAAACGAGCTGTCAACTCACGGGCGAGCTGCTTCTTTATCTCTTTAGGATGAAGAGTGCCGCTCTCCATTTTCTCTTTTAACTCTCCAATTTCATCCCTGCTAAGATCACTGAGCAGCTCATAGTAACGAAACATCAGATCATCGGAGATTGAAAGAACTTTACCGTAAACATTATCAGCCGATTCAGTAATACCTATATAGTTGCCAAGAGATTTACTCATCTTATTGACCCCGTCAAGCCCCTCCAGTAGAGGCATGGTGAGGACTATTTGCGGTTCCTGCCCACGTGATCGCTGCAGATCTCTTCCCATCAGCAGGTTAAACAACTGATCGGTCCCCCCCAGCTCCACATCAGCCTCCATTGCCACCGAGTCGAACCCCTGGATTAGAGGATAGAGAAACTCGTGGATGGATATAGGCTTGCCGCCATCAAATCTCTTTTTAAAGTCATCCCGTTCCAACATCCTGGCCACAGTCAGCTCCGATGCAAGTTTGATCATATCGTAAGAACTGAGTTTACCCAGCCAGGTGGAATTAAAAACCACACGGGTTTTTTCCTGATCAAGAATCTTAAAAACCTGAGCTTTATAACTCTCGGCATTTTCAGCAACCTGCTCAACTGTCAGAGCCTTTCTGGTATCAGATTTCCCTGTGGGATCCCCGATCATACCGGTAAAATCACCGATAAGAAAATAAATATCATGACCCAGATCCTGAAAATGCTTCAGCTTTTGTAATAGCACCGTATGACCAAGATGAAGATCGGGTGCCGTCGGATCAAATCCCGCCTTCACCTTAAGTGGAATTCCGGTTTTCTGGGATTTCTTCAGTTTTTTTACCAGTTCTTCACGAGAGATACAGTCAACTGCTCCCCGCTCTATCAACTCAAGCTGTTCCTCAATCGAAGCCATGTCACAATCCATTCACAAAACTATTTTTTCCCAGTAATGTCCGGTTAGAAAATTGCAACACGTATCGTACGGATTTGTGAGTTGATTTCTTCCGCTTTTAATGCAGATAGCGTAGACTTCGAGTTCTTAACCGGACACTACTGATTTTTTCCATCTGCTGTCTTTCCGAAAACAGATGGCTCAACGAGACTTGGAGCTTGTACGGAAATACTATTTTGCATACTCTACGGCACGGGTTTCCCTAATCACTGTAACGCGAATCTGTCCCGGGTAGGTTAATTTACTTTCTATAGACTTGGCGATATCCTGACTGAGCAGGGTCGCCTCTTCATCTCTCACCTTATTGGAATCAACAATAATCCTTAAATCACGACCAGCCTGAATGGCATAGGATTTTTCAACCCCATCGTATGCATTCGCTATTGCTTCCAGATCCTCCAGCCGTTTAACATAACTTTCAAGCATCTCTTTTCTGGCACCGGGCCGGGCGCCTGACAAAGCGTCAGCCGCCTGGACGAGAACATCTATGACACTCTGGGGAGGCTGATCCTCATGGTGTGCACCGATAGCGTATACAACCTCTTCAGGTTCACCATACTTTTTGGCGAGATCCCTGCCTATTATTGCATGGGAACCTTCAACCTCGTGATCAACAGCCTTGCCGATATCATGGAGCAGACCAGCTCTCTTGGCCATTTTGACATCCACACCCAGTTCCGAGGCCATAATTCCGCATAAAAAAGAGACTTCCAGTGAATGCTGGAGCACGTTTTGCCCATAACTTGTTCTATACTTCAGTCGCCCAAGCAGATCCATCAACGCCACATGTACACCGTGTACACCGACATCAAAGGTTACCTGTTCACCAGCTTCCCGCATATGCGCTTCAAGTTCCTTGGTAACTTTTTCCACCACCTCTTCAATACGTCCCGGGTGTATGCGACCATCATTGATAAGCTGAAGCAGAGCCAGACGGGCAACTTCTCTGCGAACCGGATTAAATCCGGAAAGAATGACCGCTTCGGGGGTATCGTCGATAATAATATCAATGCCCGTCGCCGCCTCAATGGCTCGAATATTCCTCCCCTCCCGGCCGATAATCCTGCCTTTCATCTCATCACTGGGCAAAGGAACCATAGAAACCGTTCTATCAGCAACATAGTCACCGGCATATCTTGAAATGGCAAGCGCGAGAATATTCTTCCCTTTTTTATCCGCCTCCATCTTCATTTCATTTTCAATCTTGGCTAACCTTTTGGCAGCATCCATCCGGGCTTCACTCTCAAGGGAATCCATCAGCATTTTTTTTGCATCGTCCTGACTGATACCTGCCAGGCTTGAAAGCTCGTATCGCTGTTTTCCAATAAGATTATCTACTTCCTTATGTTTCTCCAGCCACTCATTTTCAACCCGATTGAGACGTTTTTCATTGTTGTGCAGTTCGAGTTGCTTTTTATCAAAGCTTTCCCACTCTCTTTTCAGCCCGTCTCTTTTCCTTTTTAATTGTCTGTGCTCATCCTTCAGTTCGTCCCGCTCAATTTTCAGTTCTTCCTCAAGTGCCTGTTTAACCTTATAGGCAGCTTCCTTATTCTGCAGCAGAGCCTCTTTTTTTAACTGCTCCGCCTCTACTATTGCGGTCTCAACAATCTGTTTGCTTTGTGCTTTTATATTCTTTTCATTCCCTTCAACAAAACGCTTTCTGAGAAAAAAACCAGCAAAAGCACCTGTAAGCAAACAAAAGATTATTAAGAAATAGGGATTACTTAGTGAATCCATCTGGGAATCCTATCAATGAAACGACTGACAGGACAGAGAAAAAAACTATAAGAACAAAAAAGAGAGGTTAACAATAAAAATGAAAGACAAGCTAGAAATGCAGATCCGGGTCATACCACTCCCAGGCTTTTCCATCTTTATTTCTGCAGATGACTCCAGACAGACCACAACATCCACAGTTTACTCAAACCACTATACATTACCAGTAACTTTCAATAATTATACAACTTTTTTGAGATAACATCTCTACTGCCTGCCAGAGAAAACAAATCTCTCCCCGGATGGCAACACATCACTGGATATATCGAAAGAGTTTCTAATCCCGATTAACGAGACTCTCCTTAGTACCCCCCTGGGGGAGTATAAGTAGTTTCATCAAATTTTGTTCCGACAGCACCTTTCAGCTGAAGTCAATCTTATTTAGATATGTCAAACCGGAATAGTGTATTTGCAATAAAACTCAAAACAACGCAGCTACCCGGATCAAAAAAATCAGTGCCTCTTCATCACTTATCAATTCACCTTCCCCACACTGCCGTGTCGCCAGGACAGTTAAACCTAAATTAATAGGTGGGCATCCTCATAGCAACGTCAGGAAATTCGCGAGCGATCCTCCTTAAGATACCAGCGGAGGTACCCTATTCTTGAGAGTTGGCTCAACACACGCTGATGATCACTAACAGTGCAGGGAAAAGATCAGTTTCACTTGCTCTATTTGAGCAAAACAACATACTCAGATCAAAAAATAGATCCAAGTTGAATAACCCCGATGGACGGAATCAATACCCCCACCAAATTTTCAGGGTACAAAAAACCTGATCCGAACAAATCGGATTTTTAAAATGCCTGGGTAAGTACCTTCATGAAATTATTTCGAAGTTTGCGCTGATCTCCGCCATAAAACGCAGAAAATAATTTCTAAGGTACTAATGAGTTAACTATAGCAGACTTTCAACCAAACGAAAACAAATTATATCCCTGCGATTTACTCTGCAGACAACTTTGCTCTGATTTCCTCATTCAGCCTGACAATCCTCGTTTGGGAATTGTGCTTGTATTCTTCAAACTCCTGTTCCAGCTTTACATACAGTGAAGCGATATTTAAACATGCGAGAACAGCCACCTTGGAAACAGGTAATGTTCCTGCTATGTTGGGAGAATCGGTACCAACATTGCTGCGAACAAGTGTGAGAATTGACTCCATCTCCGCCTCCGGGGCAGCAGTATAAAATGCATGCTCCTGCCCCAAAAGCTCAAATCGTACCAGTCTTTCTTTATCTGACATGACTCGCCCTGTTCTTATTCGCGCACGCCCGGGGATCCGTTTTCACCGTCATTCAACTTACCCCTATCTTACGATGTTTCCATGGAAAACAGGTTCTGCTGTCCTTTCCCCTCCTCTCCATCCTGATCCTCATCACTCCCTTCGCTGTCAAATTCTTCGTCACCTGACGTTGCCTCAACATCAGTCTGGTCATCATCCGAATCTTCATTTTCCGAGCCGGGACTCTCTATTTCCAGGGATGATTCTTCAAACTCACTCTCATCCAGACCCTGCTCCCATTCTTCAATCTGATCAACCATCTTATTCACTCTCAGGCTGATCTCACCACGCTCCGTATCGTTAACCTCTACATTACCACGCAACCCTTCAATAATCTCATCACGTTCCCGAATATCCTGTAAAAGACTGGCTTTTTCAGCCCGCAACTCAGTGAAACTGGTCAGTAAATTCTCCACAAATTCTTCAAGACGCTGAAGTTCATTATCCTGCTTCATTACAAAGACTCCTTTTTTATCTAGATAATTCATAATTATTCAAACACTCATTTCAGTAAATATCAGGTGCAGTACACTCAACATTACATCAACCACACCGAGTATACCACGCCCCCTGCAGTCTGCAACCTCAATCATAAACGTGTATAATGCCAGCTAAGAGGACGGGCTTTATCATATGGCATAAAGCCATGAAATATTCGAGGATCATCGTCAAAAACAAGGGGCAAAAAATGTTTATCACCCTCCCACATGGGCAGACTCAAAATATCAGCCACATCGACCCATTCCAGATCCCCTTCTTCGTTTGTTGACTTTGGTGTCCCCCTGAAATTGTCTATTCTAAAAATAAACCCAAACCAGTCTTCACCAAAAGGCCCAAACCCTGTCCAGTTTATTGTACCTCTCAGGATGACTTTTTCGCAGGTGATACCAGCCTCCTCAGAGATCTCCCGGGTGAGACAAGTGTAAATGTCTTCTTCGGGAAGCATTTTTCCACCCAGCCCATTATATTTGCCAAGGTGCTGGTCATCTTCTCTTTTATTACGATGAACCAGCAAAGTCTGCCTGCCGTCCGGGGACAGGATATAACCCAGCGTTGCAACTATTGGAGTATACATAAATTTTCCTCTTCTCCTCACGATAATTCAATATACAGATTCCGATGTTCACTTTCTTATGATATGATTAACTCGTAATAAGGTCATTCGAAGTTCCAGATGGCTTGATATAATTTAATTTCGATAAACAGGGTGTCACAAATAGAGTAAACCCGTTGCCAATTACCACGACGCATTGACATATTATTGCCCGGTGAATAATCTTGATGGCACCAGGAGCTTGTCCGAGAATGCGAAAAGTACTATCTATTGCGCTGCAGATCTAATTTTTCAAAGCTTTGTGCTTATCTGCATAGCCATCCGGAAGCTTCACCCAGACTTCTTAGGGGACTATCAACTTTGCTACTTTGTGCTACAATATCCCAAAAACTGCGTCGATTTGGCCACACCTTTGCTGTCCTGACCTTTCTCTTCTGTCTCTCACCCACTACAGGATTCACCGGCCAGCTTTTTCCTCTTTATCCAGAAATAAAAAATAATGTCCAATTCTGGGAAAAAATTTATTCCATATATTCACTCAACGACGCAGTTATACATGACTCTGATGATTTGTCGAGAATTTATGAGATAGTTCATCTTCTCGACTCAGAACTGCCCGCTTCCAAGCGCATTAACAGGGAGACCCAGCAGCGAATACGGGACAACTATTCAAAAATATTAAAAAAAATAGCCCATTCAAAAAAAACTGTTAGCGCTGAGGAGCGGCGGATTGCAGCTTTTTTTAAGGGATCTCAACGCTTTAAGGATATGGAAAAAGCCGCTGACAATGTACGCAGCCAAACCGGTCAGAAAGAACGCTTTTTTGAGGGAGTAATCAGATCCAGAAGTTATATGAAGAAAATGAAGGAAATTTTCCGTTCCTACAAGTTACCTCAAGACCTCGCTTATATCCCCCATGTGGAATCGTCATTTAATACAAAAGCATACTCGAAATTTGGTGCTGCCGGAATATGGCAATTTACACGGGGAACAGGAAAACAATATCTGAAAATAAATTATTCACTTGATGAGAGACTTGATCCCATATCAGCCACTCGTGCAGCTGCACAGTACCTGAAAAACAGTTATCGACTCCTTAACAGCTGGCCCCTTGCCATCACTTCATATAATTACGGAACGTCAGGAACGCTCAGGGCTGTAAAAGCAAAGGGAAGTTATGAAAATATTTTTTCAGGTTATGACAAAGGCCATTTCAAATTCGCTTCAAAAAATTTCTACCCTGAATTTCTCGCAGCCCTCAAGGTCGCCAAACAGCTGGAAAACAGGAGTAAAATAAAACAGCAGCACATTCCCTCCGTTCGTTATCTCAAGCTCCCGGGATATATTCATATCGACCGTATAAAAAGTCATTTTCGCCTTAGTCGAACAGAGATAAAAGAACTTAACCCCGCACTTCGAAATCCAGTATTTGCAGGGGAAAAACTCATTCCCAAGGGATATTCTCTGCGACTTCCAAACAGTGAGAAGATCAACCGATCAAGCAACTCTATACCATCCTCTTTTTATGCTGACACACAAAAACTCAGTATATTTCACAAGGTAAAAACAGGGGAGACGGTTGGCAGTATCGCAAAGCAGCATGGAATATCTATAAAAAGCCTCAGTAAAGCCAACAACCTCGACCAGTATGCAACAATCTACGTAAGACAGAAATTGAGGCTTCCAGCCCTCTCTATTCCCTCTTCACCCGGCCAAGAGGTTTCCAAAATTAAAAGAGAAAATATTAAATTCATCCAAAAACAGCTCAGAGACGGGAACCTGCCTCTCCTGGCTGCAAATAAGAAACACAAGCCGTCAACCAAACAGGACATCTATATACCTCAAAGAGACCCGGATGCATACTCTGTTTTCAAAATTTTTAAAAAAGACAAAAAAATCTATGGTTATATAATGGTTCAACCCGAAGAATCATTGGGGCTTTATGCACAATGGCTTGGATCGACAACAAATAAGATCAGAAAAATTAATAATTCCAAACTATTGACAGAGATCGAGCCCGGGAAAAAAGTTTTGCTCGCCTTTGAAAAACACTCTACCGCTCAATTTGAAGAAAAACGTCTCGACTATCTCCGGGAAATCGAAGAAGACTTCTTTACTGCATACGCCGTAGTTGGACAAAAACCATATAAGGTAAATAACGGCGATACCTTCTGGGATCTCTGCTATAATAGATTCGACATCCCCATGTGGCTGCTTGAGCGATACAATTCCTCACAGAATCTGTCAAAGCTCAAATCTTCCCAGGAGTTGATGATCCCGATTCTCAAAGCAATATAGATCGAA
>MAXH01000277.1 GCA_001750925.1 Desulfobulbaceae bacterium S3730MH12 | reverse complement strand
TAGAGTCATTTTTCTCCTCGTTGTTAAATGGTTAAAAAATATTATTTTCTCGTTTCATGTTTCAACGAAAATTGTAGAGGAATATGGAACTTTGTGTGACTTCTCTGCAACCGTTATGCCAGCTATCTGGAAAGAAAAATATTCAGATATTAAAGGAAACACTGAAATAAACGATTGTTTCAATATGTAACAGGATAGCAGCGATTCATGGGATGATAATGAAATGAGACAATATAGAATTATCCTTGTTTATCAATACTATAAATCGATATAAATTCACAATTGTTGCGTTTTGTAATGTTGCAGACAGCAACATTCGTTGCGAATTGCAACATTGCTTTGCTTAAAGACGAAAGAGAAGTTATTCTCTTGAAAAGCCTTAACACAGGTTATGCTTTTCAATCTCACAGGGGAATCAATAGATACATGCCCTGCTGGTTGAGATCAAGAAAGCAGACCTTGCCTTTTATGGTCTGAAAATTGCAAATGAAGAAAAAAGTGAAATGAACAACCAAAAATTTTGATTGCTTTTAAAAGAACCCAGCTATGATCCATCTGAATATACGTCAAAAAATGATTTTGTGGTTCTTGTTCTACCTCCTCTTCTATGTCATTTATGGCAGTATTTACCTTCGTGATTTCAAAATATTTAAAGAAGATATCTCCCATCTTATACATGCTGGCAAGCTCAGCAATATCTGCCTTGAAATCAGACGTTATGAGAAAAACTTCATTATTCGTCACGATGAAGACGATTTTCTTCTCGTTATTGAATACGTATATGAAGCTCAGCAATATATATCCGACCTGACAAATGATTCAACATTAATTGCCCATCCTCAGCACCTGGATGAGCTGAAAAAATACCTTTTGGAGTATGGTAAAACGTTTCACGCTTTTAAAGCTAAATGTATACCGAAAAACAGTGATTCCGAATGCTCTCCACGGGTAACTTTACGGCATATTGGCCATGAATTGGTGCGTATTACTGATAGACTTGTCCAATATGAGCAGAAGAAAATGACAGATTTTGTTAGCCGTTTTAAGGTATTACTCTTTCAATCTATTGCCATTTTCATCCTCCTTACTGTTGCTGCGCTGGCTCTTCTTTACGGCACAATCATTATCCCGTTGAAATCTATTGAAACGGCAGCGAAAGCCATCGCTTCAGGCACTTTTCGCAAGTTGCAGCTGCCCCCAAAGCATGATGAAGTTAGCTCGGTGCTGCACACCTTTAACAACATGGTTACAGAGCTGGAAGAACATCAGGAGCAACTTTTCCAGGCCCAGAAGCTCTCCTCCATCGGCACCCTGGCCTCCGGGACTGCTCACCAGATTAACAACCCGCTCAACAATATTGCCACCTCCTGCCAGCTAGCCCTGGCTGAAACCGATATCGAACAATCACCTTTCACGGTACAGATGCTGAAAACCATTGATCAGGAAACCCAGCGAGCCGGGGCAATTGTCAGGGAGCTGCTGGAGTTTTCCAGAGCCCAGACTTTTTCGATGCAGGAAGTTCAATTAAAGACAGTGGTGAATAAAGTCATGCATCTTGTTGCCAGTGAGATTCCTGCCGGTATCACTGTTGAAAAAACTATACCAGAGAATTTTATACTGAATCTCGATGTTCAGAAAATGGTCGAAGCAATACTTAACCTGCTCATCAACGGTATGCAGGCAATTGAAACTCCCCCGGGGAGTGTTACCATCACAGCTGTGGCTAAAGACAATCAGGCAGTTATCACCGTAAAAGACACCGGCACCGGCATCAAAACGGAGAATTTGCCGAAAGTGTTCGACCCATTCTTCACCACCAAAAAAGAAGGCCTAGGTACCGGTCTTGGCCTGGCAGTAGTTTACGGCATTATTCAGAAACATGATGGCACAATCCATGTGAAATCAGAGGAAGGCAGAGGTACCCGGTTTATTATCACTCTCCCATTTCCCCATAAAACCCCCGGGATTGTGGGGTAAGCCGCCTTAGGAGGAAAATGTCAAGAGAAGCTACAATCAGCATTTTGCTGGTAGATGATGAAATTATTAATTTACAGAATGTCAGTCATTTTCTGAGCAAAAAGGGGTATCAGGTAACGACAGCTGCGAATGGGAGTGAGGCCATTTCTCTTCTCAACCTTACGGCTTTTGATCTGGTTATTACCGATCTCAAGATGCCGGATGTAGACGGTGTCCAGGTAATGACAAGTGCCAAACAGATTCACCCTGAAATAGAGGTGATCATCGTCACCGGCTATGCCACAATTAATTCGGCAGTAAAAGCCATGTCCCGGGGCGCCTTTTATTATATGGCCAAGCCGATCAAGTTGAAAGAGCTTCAGGATCTTATTATCAAAGCAACAGAGAAAACTGTATTACGCCGCGAAGTCAGCTTCCTGAAACAGAGAATCAAAGCGCAGCAAGGGGTAACACAATTCATCGGCCACAACAAGAAAATCCTGGAATTAAAAGATGCTATCGCCCACTTTGCCCAACTGGATTGCAATATACTTATTACCGGAGAAACCGGCACCGGCAAAGAACTTGTCGCCCGTACCATTTATGAACTCAGTCCTCGTGCCACCAAACGCTTTTTACCAATCAACTGTGGAGCCATGACTGAAGAACTCGTGCTCAGTGAACTCTTTGGCCATACCAAGGATGCTTTTACCGGCGCGGGAAAAATGCGTCAAGGTTTACTGGAATCAGCTTCCGGCGGTGTAATCCTTCTGGATGAAATAGGTGAAATGCCGATGACCATGCAGGTTAAACTTTTACGGGTACTGCAGGAGAAAAAAATTATCAGAGTAGGCGACACTAAAGAGATCCCGATAGATGTGCGCATTCTCGCCGCCACCAATCGTGATCTTAAAAAAGATGTAGAGGAGGGACTATTCCGTCAAGATCTTTACTATCGCCTCAACGTGGTAACCTTGCACGTCCCCCCCCTGCGTCAACGGAGGGATGACATCCCCCTGTTGGCCAACTATTTTCTCGCCAAATTTTCAAGTGAGGATGACCAAACTCGCACCGTCAGCCCCAGTGCTCTCAAGTGCTTGGAGGAATATAACTTTCCCGGCAATGCGAGAGAGTTGGAAAATATTATCGAACGGTCATTGGCTCTCTGTGGCGATGGAGATGTTCAGGTCTGTCACCTGCCGGCTGAATTGCATACTTACGACGATCATATGATCAGTCAGCCCCCTGCAAAGCATATGGATACCGCAAAAAGTCTGGAGGAGAACGAACGGGAGTATATCCTGGCAGTACTCAGAGGCGTTGACGGCAACAAAACCAAAGCCGCCAAAATAATCGGTATTGACCGGGTCTCTCTGTGGCGAAAATTAAAAAAATATGAAAGTAACGGTTTTCGAATTTCGTGAAAGTTGATGTTATTCGCGAATAACCCCAACCATAACATCCACAGGAAGAGGAATAAATCTCTTGGAGTCCCTGAGCTCATTGCCATTGCTCTTGGGGGGATGATTGGGGGCGGTATTTTTAGTGTTCTTGGAATTTCTGTTTCAATGATTGGCGTTTTTACCCCAATAGCAATCATCCTTGGCGGAGTGATCGCTGCCCTGGCTGCTTATTCATATGTTAAGCTGGCTGTCTATTATAAAGATGAAGGGGCCACTTACTCATTTTATAAACGAACTTTTCCAGACTCTCCTTTTGCTGCATCCCTTATAGGTTGGTGGGTCGTATTTGGGTATATCAGTACCTTGGCTCTTTACTCCTACACCTTTGCATCGTATGCGATTAGTGAGTTTTCTTTTGCCAATAACGAATGGATACGTAAGGGTGTTGCAGGGGGGGTGATTCTTGTTTTTACCCTTATTAACCTCTGGAGTGTGAAAGGGATGGGGAAAATAGAAGATATCATGGTCTATACCAAAGTGGTAATTCTGATTGTCATCTCATTTGTGCTTATGAATCACAGCCAGACAACTCTTCCCGTGTTAATGCAGAACAACTGCGAGGTCAGCATATTTTCTGTTTTGATCGTTGCTTCAATTACCTTTGTGGCTTATGAGGGTTTTCAACTCGTTATACATGCCATCAATGAAATGGAAAGTCCCGAAAAAAACATTCCCAAAGCTATATATTCCGCCATATTTCTAACTATTTTGATTTATGTTGTTATCTCCCTAGGCGCTATTCTGGCACTTCCTTTTGCAGAGATAATAGAAAACAAAGAGTATGCACTAGCCTCCGGTGCCGGCAACATACTGGGTCGCTGGGGAACTGATCTCGTAATTTTGGGTGCACTGCTGGCCACTAGTAGTGCTATTAGCGGGACAATATTTGGCGCATCAAGACTCATGGCAGTTATCGCTAAAGATGGCTATCTGCCAGGGTATCTAACTAGACAAATTAATACTATCCCAGTTAATGCCATTATCAGCATAGCAACATTTGCCTTTCTTCTCGTGTTTGTTGGGAGCCTTGAACTGATTCTTGAGTTCGGCAGTATAACATTTTTATTGGTCTCTCTGCTTATGGCTTATGCTAATTTTAAAATTCGGAACATAACAGATTCATCGTTAATCCTTACCCTTCTCGCCTTTTCTGGCCTTCTATGTGGAACGGCCTCAATTATTTATTATGAATTGAGCAGCCAACCCCAACAACTGATTTTTATTACTGGGTTGTATACCTTATTAACAATAGGTTCGTGGGGTTATTCAAAAACGAGGAAGGATAAGAGCAACAACTAACAGATCAATATACCTGGACTAAACATGATAGTGTTGTGTCAACTCTAGAATGACATTTAATCAGCCGTCATTCCATAGTTGACACAACAGTAGTCTGTACTTGCTGTACTGTAGTTGCAGCTCCTTTTTTATAAAAAAATACTATAGGGAACAGTTGGGGATAATTGCCAAATCTACGCCTCATTTGAATTAGTGAAATTTAACTCTCTATGCATTTATACGGACACCGGTTCCTGGGCCTTTACCGGCACCATCCTGGCGGCCATCGCCATCATTACCGGCTCCATCACCAGGGCCATGGCCACCTTGCTCTCCACCCTTGGCAGACCCATCGCAATCACCGGCGCCGGTCCCCCCGCCCTGACCATTACCACTACCACCATTGCCGATACCGCCATTGCCATTGCCGCCCCGTGCCAGCAGTAGACTGTTATTAAAGGTTAAGACCTCCGCATTCAAACCGTCTCCTGATCCATGGCCATTGCCGGCCATAACCGGAACAGCCATTATCAAAACTGCAGTTGCTAAGACAACTATTTTTACAATTCCTGCTGCAAGTTGCATCTGTAATCTCCTGTTGTATATTTTCCCTGGTGGGCTTATGGCATACAGGCCATTCTGTTTGCCATATTTCAAACCCATTAAGTGAACTTTATTAGACAACGATCAAGAGAAAAAAAGGTTACAGATTTTTTTATTCTCTTCTGTTGAATGAATTTTTCTGAAAAAAAACGTAACCTTCTTCGCTGAAAAACGTTATGAGAGCAAGGTGAATACTTTCCGAAAGTTCTACACAGAAAATAAGGAACGGCTCTTTGGCTACTTACTGCGGAAAACAGGCAACTACCATCTGGCTGCTGATATCATGCAGGAGAGCTTTACCCGTTACCTTGAACGCTATAAAGACAGAGATCAAAGTCCAGCCCTGCTCTTTACCATCAGCAGGAATCTGCTCTATGACCATGCCCGAAAAAATCGTTATGATGCATCGTACGAGGAGGAGCAGCACGGATCGGAGTTAGACCAGGAAAATGCCTACAGTATCAAAGAAGAGTACAAACGGGTGCTGCGTGCCATACAGCAGTTGGATGATGAGGCACAGGATATCCTGGCGCTTGCGGTGAGCAGTGGTTTATCGTACCGGGAAATTGCCGACATGACTGGCAACAGTGAGGCAAACATCAAGGTAAAAATTCACCGTTCACGTGTAAAACTGAAAAAAATTCTACAGCAGGATCAATTATGAAAGACTACTTGATCAGTATGTTCGTGGATAACGAGCTTAACCTTGACGAAAAAATTGAGTTTGTTGAAACAGTACACAAAAATAAGCCATTTAAGGATGAGACGGTCGAGCTGCTTGACCAGGAAAAGCTGTTGCAATCCAGTATGGTTACCGCCATGCCGGAAGTCAGGACGCCGGTCTACCGTACAGAAAAAACCGGATTATTCCGTCTCATGTTTACCCCCATTGCCGGATTTGCAACTGCCATGACGCTGGTTGCTGCATTTTTTTTATTGCGTCCTGCCCCGGTAATCAGTCCCGGTGAATTGCAGCATCGCTTTGTAATTTATAACCCGGACGTCAGCAAGACAGAAATAGTCGGCGACTTTACCCGCTGGAACCCCGTGCCCTTGGAAAAGGTCGGAGATAGCGGCTATTGGTCCGTCACCCTCAAACTGGAAGCTGGTGAGTACCGTTACAGTTACCTTATTGACAATAACCGGCAGATAGCAGATCCAACTGTACTGACTCATGAACAAGACGATTTTGGTGGAAAAAATTCCATTATCAAGGTTACGACTGCAATATAATGAAATCTCTGATGTTGATCATGCTGCTCCTGGCAGCCTTGTCCGGCTGTGCATCCAGGCATTATGTTGAACAAAAAACAGACTCATTGGTTTTTTCCCTGCAGTTGGCGAAAGCGACCCGTGTCCAGTTTTCTTCCTCGACAGACAATTTTGTTCTCCATGATACTGTCAAAAACAGTTCGGGAATCTGGCAGCTGACTGTACCGCTCCGATCAGAACTGAAATATTTTTACATTGTCGACGGATCCGTGTATCTGCCCGAGTGCCGACTCAAAGAAACCGACGATTTCGGATCAGAAAACTGTCTTTATCAGCCATGAGCTGTAACCTTTTTATAAATCAGGAGTTATGAAGATAGATGGCGGCATAAAAATAGACAGTCAATGAAAACAGCACAGGTGATCAACATGAAAAATTTATCTCTTATCTTTTGTTTAATCCTCTTTTGCTCCTCAGTAGCCTCTGCCGGCGATACTGATTCAACACTGACCAGGACTATGGACAGTGCCGGGTTCAGTGAGGAACAGGTTCTCCAGGTGCAGAGCATGATCAAAACTGCTCAGCAACAAGGACTTCCCGTTAACGCGGTGAGCGGCAAAGTCTATGAAGGTATTTCAAAACATGTTGATCCTGACAGGATCGTCCAGGCCCTGGAGAGGGTGACTTCCCGTTATGAGTATTGCCATGCCCTGGCCTTAAAATTGACTAATAGAGAACAAAAGGCTGCCAGGCTTGGTAATACCATAACTGCAGGAATTGCCGCCGGGTTGACCCGTCAGGACGCCGAAAAGCTCATCAACAGCCTTCAGTCCAGATCCAGACAGATGAACCGGGATGAATTATACCTGCTGGCTGAGGAAACAATGCTTACTGCCCGGGATATGTCACGCCAGGGTGTCTCCTCTGGAACAACAGCCGGGGTCGTTAGCCAAGCAGTACAAAAGAATTTTGCTGCCGGTGAAATGCGTACCATGCGGAATACATTCAGCAGGCAGGGAGTACAGGGAAATCGTGAATCCCTTGCCAGGAACTATGGCACTGCAATCGGACATGGGGTACAGGCTGGCGATCTGGAAGGTCACGACCCAGAAGGCAGAGGATCTGGTGGCACGCAGGGTTCCGGGGACAGATCGGGATCTAATGCCGGAAACGAAGGAACCGGCGGCGGGAGCTCCAGCAATGATAATTCCTCTGAAGGTTCTGACAACTCAGATAATTCAGGTGGCAGTAGCGGTGGTAGTGGCAACTCTGGGAACTCCAGTAGCTCAGGTGGTTCTGAAGGCAGCGGAGGAAGTAGTTCAGGTGGATCTGAAGGGGCAGGTGGTTCCGAAAATTCAGGTGGTTCCGGAGGCAGTGGAAGTAGTGGAGGAGAGAGTTCAGGGGGATCTGGAGGGTCAGGCAATGGTGGCAGCTCGGGCGGTTCAGGTAAAGGTGGTAATTAAACACCCTGTAAAATATTTTACTTTCAAAATTCTTTCGAAGGAGAGGTAAATGAAAAAATTAATCATTATGCTGTTTGTCTTAATCCTCAGTGCAGGGCCGGCGTTTGCCGAAGGTGGAAAAACCCAGGGGGATACCGGTACCGGTACGACCTCTACAGGAACTGATAACCAGGGAGATGCAGCTCAGGATCAGACCGGCAGATAATGAAATAGCGTATCGGGTCATTCCGATACCTGAAGATATTTAATTGAAAAACGACAGGGCCTTTGTGCCCTGTTTTTTGTGTGAATTTTCACCCAAACACATTCCCGACAGGGAAGAAAAATCCTATGAATTGTAAAAAGAAACATCAGGCAACAAGATTGCACAGCACTTCATGCCACTCTGTAGTATGCTTGTTCCGTTCCAGGCAATCTTAACTATTGCGTTACAGGTAAAGCCCTGCACACAACAAAACAAAGGATAAGTGAAAATGACAAAAACCCGTATTGCCTTAGTCACTGTTTTACTGATGGTATTGTCTCTGTCAGCTGTCAATGATCCACCTTCACTGCATTTACAAGACCAGCAACGTACTGGATCAACAGCAGTTGGAGTTTTTGACTACCTTGTAAGAACAGACGTAATTAATTTAGACTGATTGAAAATAGATACCTTACTCAGGATATTCTTAAATGGAGAACATATGAAATTCTTTATTAACATCGTACTTTTAGCCATTTTCTTACCGACAATGAGTTTTGGAGAGGATAAACCCAGCCACGAACAACATG
>MAXH01000276.1 GCA_001750925.1 Desulfobulbaceae bacterium S3730MH12 | reverse complement strand
GGTGAACTTCCAGGGATTTTCACCATAGGGGTTGCCGCCATCCAGACGTGGTTGAATATGCTCCTCTTTGTCAGCAAGCAGGGTTTCGCTGACAGGGAAGAAAACCTCAGACTCCATATCCAGCCTGCCCTCCTCATCACCGGAAAGCCCAAGACGATGATCAAAATTCCTCTGCCAGATCTGTCTGCCGATCTCCTGTAATCGTTCAACCCGATCCGGAGCCATAAACTCGCCGCCCACATTACATTCAGCGATAAAACCAAAATCCTCCTGCAGCTGCTGCTTCTGTTTCTCCAGCTCTTTCCGTAATTGCTGCTTGTTGTCAGGTGCCTCTGCAACCGCCTTATAATATTCAATTTCAGCATCCCGCAACAGAACCTCAAAACGGGTACGAATTTCATGAATACGATTATAGTTGGTCTCAAGCTTGGTCGCCTTGTCCACCACATACTCAGGCGTGGTAACCTTGCCGCAGTCATGGAGCCATGAGGCGACAAAAAGTTCATACCGTTCATCTTCCGAGAGATGAAAATCATTTAAAGCAGGTGTTGTCGTAGAAGAGGCCGCATCGGCAAGCATTCCAGCAATCACAGGAACACGCTGACAATGACCGCCGGTATAGGGAGATTTGGTATCAATGGCACCGGCAATCAGACGAACAAAGGAATCAAACAGTTCTTTCTGGGCCCTGATCAGCCGATTATTATCCAGAGCCAAAGCTGCATTAGAGGAAAGAGCCGTGACATAGGAAATTTTATGCTCGGGAAATGCTGCAATCTCCCCACTACCACTGTCTCTGCCATTGACCAGATGGAGCAGGCCAATCACCTCATCCTGACGGTTGAGAAGTGGAATAACAAGAAGTGAATGACACTCATACCCTTCCCTTTCATGTAATTGTTTTATGCTGGAGCAGGCCTCCCGGCCGGTCATACTGACATCTGCAATTGCCTTTGTTTCAGCATCACGTACCACTGAAACCTCAAGAATCTCCTCCTGTGCATCGTCATCCGTCAGAGACAGGGGGGGGAGAGAAATCTCTTCCTCACCGACTCCGCCAAGGCGGACTCCTGTTACCTTATTTCGAACCAATACATAGGAAAAGGTTTTCCCGTCATCACTCACAAGACCAATAGCCCCGCCATCTGCATCGGTAACAGACTGTGCCTCACTGACAATCATTTCCAGCACCTTTTCCATCTGTTTCTCAGCAGACAAGGCCCTGGCAATTTCGACAAAACGATTGATGGCCGACTGCATCACTGTCATGGTATCTGCAAGATCGTCGACCTCACTGATCTTGGAGTGAACAACAAAAGGCTTAGACAATTGAAAGTCACGAACACTTTCCGCCTGTGCAGAGAGATCATGCAGAGATCCGGCAATACGGCGCGACAGGTAGAGTCCCAGGCCCACAGCAACCGCCATAACAGAGAGGATGATCAGCAGGTTTCGCAGGCGGGTAGCTCGGGCATTGACCATCAGCTCGTTAAAAGGAGAGATAATGGCAAGATAAATACCGCTCCTTTTCCCGCCCATGAGCTGCCTTGCATGGCCGAACCACTTCTCACCGTTAACCCGAATGACCCTCCCTCCCTCGATTCCTTCAGCAACCAGTTCTCTATATACGCTTTGAACAGCCTGGTTGTTCAGATCATTCACATGGAGTTCTGAGGTTCTATCAATTTCTCTTTTTTGCTGGAGTTGATCCAGATCCTGCTGATCTGCACTGAGAATAAACCTGCCGTTCTCCTCCATCATCACAATCTGGGTGGAAGGAGTAAGTTTCTGTTCCTCCAGAAGCTGTGAAATTGTTGTTAGAACCGTGTCAGCACCAACCACTCCCTCTCCGCCATCCAGGGAATGTGCCACGGTGATACCGATCTGTCTTGAGGAAAAGAATATATAGGGCGCAGTAATGACGGTCTTTTTTGCAGCTATCCCATCCGAATACCAATTCCTTTTTCTTGGATCATATCCATCGTAATTTTCTATACGTTTATCAAGCAGTGCGAGATTACCATCATAAAACCAAAACTGCATACGGATTTCTCCACCCACCTCGGGTAAAAGGGTTTTCACTGCATAGGCGGCATCTTTCGGGGCAGAATATACGTTCCGGATCAATTCATTGTCCCGGATGGCCTGAATCATATAAAACGCACCATCGTTGAGCCCCACATAGAAGGAGGTCATCCAGGGAAGAGCGATAAATGATTGATGAAAATAGGGCAGGAGAATTGACAGGTTTTCCACATTACTCATGCCAAAACCTTTCAACGCCGACGACACAGCCACAAAACTCTCCACGGAATGGATCATGGAGAAAAGTTTTTCTTCTGTCTGCCTGGAACTGAACTGAAAAATCTTTTCGGTGCTTTGAAGAGCGGTTTTCTTCTGATTTTCGTAGGTATAATATGTGACAATTCCCCCCAAGGCAACCAGCAGGAGGCTGATCATAATGCCGATGGTCAGGGCAAGACTGAAACGAACATTGTTTTGTAATCCTTTTTTTTCAGCAGCCATTTGTTATACACCTCTATCACTCATTATCCCACCACCACATCAGACAAATTCCTTGTCAGGCAAAATCATAGCTGATTCATTTTTTTTACATCATGCCTGTTGATTGTAACAATCAAACCCCTGTCATTAATAAAGGTGATTTTATCATCTGTAATTACAGTATTTCCGGCATAAAATATGCCACCTGAATATAGCTCGATTTTATAGAGCTGTTTTTCTTTTTTTGAAAACACATACTCCTTCCCCTTTTGGTTGTCAGGGAGAAATGGGACTAAATGCGGACGAAAATATACCAGAAATAAAACGGAACCAAGCACAATCACTCCAGCAATAACAAAAGATCTCCTTGCTTTAAATTGTTCCAGAAGTTTGCCGATGCCCTTCGGTCGTTCATCTGGAATCTCTTCATTATTGAACCCGATAAAATCGTTTCTGGAATTGCCCATACCACTTTTCGAAAACCTGCTTTTTTACTTTGTAATTTTTGAAAAGAAATTTAACGTCGCAATTTTTTCTTTATCACCGTTGTAACGAGCATAAACATCAACTTTATACCTCGTACTTGTTATCTTGTCTTCGTTGAAACCGGTGTATACATACCCCATGGTTGGATGCATAGATGTTTGCCGTGAAGTATTGCCTCCAGGTATTTCCTTGATATACTCAAATGTATCGCCAAAAATTTTATTGCTGTCCTCCATGAACAACATGATAATTTTCAAACCGGCCACACTATTTTCACCACTGTTTTGAACAGTAAATTCTACCTGTGGATGAAGGATAGACTCCCCCTGGGAGGAGTTCCTGGTGAGTTGCCAGTTCATCTCTATATTTTCCAGAGCAATTTGATATTTTTCCCACGATATTCTGTTTGTCTCTACAACAGCCTGGGTCGGGGTGATATTCGTCCTTAGCAGTTTGG
>MAXH01000275.1 GCA_001750925.1 Desulfobulbaceae bacterium S3730MH12 | reverse complement strand
TTTTTTTTGTTGCCTTTCCTGGTTTACGAGATGCTATGATTTTGGGTTTTCCTTCCCAGTACTGCATCCCTGTAGCTCTGGGATGGCTCGGGCTGATGGTCGTAGTCGTGATTCAGGCGAAACTCACTAATGATCTCGATGACGAGATAGAAGCAGTGACTTCTACAAATACTACCTCAAAAACAAAGGGCTAATAAATTATGGAACAGCAGAAATGGGTGCTTGAGAACCCCACTCTAGGAATTATTTTTGTCGCAGCTTCCTTTGTTGCCTTTTATTTTATCGGCTGGTATTCAGCACGGGCAGCAAAATCCTCCACTGACTATTGGACCGCTGGTCGTAATATCGGTGCTCTGGCGAACGGGCTTGGAATGGCCTCAAGTTTTATGAGTCTTGCCACCTTTATGGGTGTTACAGCTCTGATTCTGAAGCTTAAAGTACCATTTGTCTATATGTGGATCCAGTTTGCACTCAGCATCCCGCTGATCACACTCTGGTACGGTACTCCACTGAGAAGAATGGGTGCCTACACCCCTGCTCATTTTGTCCGTGAACGATATGGACTGAGTACATCATACGTTACCGTTATCTTTATGATTCTCGTTATGCTTATGTACGCTCTCGGCCAGATGATCGGTGTCGCCAAGGTCTTTGAAATGCTGTTTGGTATCAACTACACTGTAGCACTGGTCTGTGGTGGTGCACTCATCGTTGGTTATGTTGCCATAGGCGGCATGTACGGCACCTCCTATAATGCCGCATTTCAGATGGTTCTTATGGGCATCGCTTTTATTGTTCCCCTTGGTGCTATAATGAAAGCCATGGGTGGAACCGGCTGGTATTTTCCTCCCCTGCTATACGCTGATATGGTTCCGGCAATGCTCGAGGCTGTACCCGATTTTTTTGACATGAAATTTGGTTTTAAGTGGTATTTTTCTCTTATCCCATGTTTTACAATCGGTGCCATGGGGCTCCCCCATCTCGGTATGAGGATATATACCTCCAAAAACCTGAAGAGTGCACGTGGTGCAATGGTCTGGTTTACCTTTTTCTGCGGTATCGTATTCAGTGCAACTTACACCATGGGTTTCTCAGGAGTTTTCTTTCAGGCAACCTCCGGAACAACCATTATTCCTTCCGATTACGATAAAATCACCCTTATACTCAACTCGGTATTCAATCCACCCTGGGTATTGGCATTTGTTATTGCCGGTGCAATCGCCGCCGGACTTTCTACAATCAGCGCCAACCTGATGGCTATCGGCGCCCTTATTTCTCAGGACATCATCGCCACAATCAAGCCTGATCTCTCCGATAAAACCATGCAGGTTATCGGCTACTCCGCGATTACCGGTGGTGGTATTGTTGCAATATTGATCGCTTTAAATCCACCGACTTTTCTGGTCGTAAGTATCCTCTGGGCTTTCGGCCTTGCAGGTGTTACAATGGCACCTCTGGTGATTATGGGCGTCTGGTGGAAACAGGCCAATCGTTATGGAGCCAGCGCCTCAGCTCTTATTTCGGGACTGGTTTACATTGCTGTATCTCCCTATCTGTTCCCTGATTTCACAATCGCAGGCGGACTCCAGGCCAAACTGGGAATGTCAGGTGCGCTCTTATGTGTACCTCTCACATTCCTTATTTTAACCGTTGTTTCAATGATTACTGATAAAATCCCTGCGCTCATGGCAAGAATTCCCCATGAAGAGGATAAGCGCCTGGTTGACAGTATCCACGGTTGGCAGGAATATGATGAAGAGCGCTATAACAGTACAAGAGCAGGAATCATCGTTGCTGCAGTCAGCTTGTTTTTTGTTATCTGGGCAGTTATGCCAGGTGGCTGGACTGCCTAAAGAATGATGAAATCGTAAAAACTCTTCATCTAACTTCGTTGCTGTAAAAATTCTATCACTACGACGTACTCTAGTACGCCTACATGATAGAATTTTTACGCGCCTCGTATATGAAGTTTTTTACGATTTCATCCGGTAAATTGGGTTTTAAGAAACCAAAGAGACGACCAATGTCCTACTCATCAGTACTTTCTGATTTAATAGCTCGCAGGGAAGATGTTTTTCTACTAGCGGTTAACGGAAAATGTAGAAAATTTGTCATCTTCAATCTTCTTATTCTTGGTGTTCTGTTCGGTTTATCAAATTTTATCGGTGCCGTCTCTACCACACCGGAACTCCCCCTTGATGGCAAATTCGCATTTATTACTCCTCTAATTTTCTGTATTAGTGGATTTTTCACCATGTCCACTGCTCTTATCGGTTTTGTTCTGGTATACTGGTCTGCAGCCAGAGCCTTTGACGGCCCGGGTGGATTTGCTCTTATTTTTGATTTATTAGGTCTTGCGCTCATCCCCTTCTGGATAATAGCGCCCTTCTTGAACTATGCCATACATTTTGCCGGCTCCCAGGTGATGACTCTTGTGCTCCTGGCTATTGTTTGCGCAGGTGCAGTCTGGGCATTCCAACTGACCAGAGATAGTCTTGTTGTGGGACAGGGTCTGAGTCGTAAAAAAGCGGCCATTGCCGTCTGCTGCATGTGGATCTTCAGCGTCAGTTCTATTTATGTATTCTTACCGTAACCAATACAACCTCACCAACCTTCCCTACACCTTTCTACCCATTAAACTGATTGAAAAAAACAATGATCTGAGTTGTTATCTTTTGTAAAACTGAGTATTGATATCTGCCAGGTATTTATCCAGGTTGACAGACTGAACAGCTACTCAACCTGAGAATCTTAAAAAATTGGGCGAAATGTCTTTTAGAGTTGCAATTAATGGGTATGGACGCATAGGTCAGAGTGTTCTCAGAGCCCTCTACTCAAGCCCCTACCGCTCCAAACTCAGCATTGTTGCAATTAACGAACTTGCTGATATCCAGACACTCACCTACCTTACCCGCTATGACACTACCCATGGACGCTTTCCCTATCCATTGACACATGATGAAGATCATCTCTTCATCGGTGACGATAAAATCCGAATTCTCAATGAGTCAAAAGCCGACCTTCTTCCCTGGAAAGAGTTGGACGTAGATCTGCTCTTAGAATGTTCCGGCTCTTTCAGCGACCGGAAAACTGCTGAACACCATCTGCGTAGCGGAGCAAAACGACTGCTCTTTTCCCAGCCTGCAAGTCCGGAAGTAGACGCGACCATAGTCTATGGATTCAACGAACATCTGCTCAAGTCCAGCCATACCGTTATTTCAAATGCATCCTGCACCACCAACTGCATTGTACCGGTTCTTCATATCCTTGACCAGGAACTGGGTATAAAAAACGGGGTTACTACAACAATCCATTCGGCCATGAATGACCAGCCGATAATCGACAGTTACCACCACACCAACCTCCGCCTTACCCGCAGTGCACTGCAGTCAATCATCCCTGTAGATACAGATCTGGCGAAAGGTATTGATAGGCTGATGCCAAAGCTTGCCGGAAGATTCGACTGTCTCCACCTGCGTGTGCCAACCATCAATGTCTCGGTTATTGATCTCTCAATTAATGTAAAAAGAGACACCACAATTAATCAGGTCAACAGGCTCATGAAAGATGCGTCCTGTGGACCTCTTAACGGGTTGCTTGGTTATACGGAAGAGCCACATGCATCGGTAGATTTCAATACAGATCCCCGATCCTCCATTGTCGACGGATCCCAGACAAAAATATGCAGTCATAAATTAATCAAAATGTTATGCTGGTTCGATAACGAATGGGGCTATGCAAATCGCATGCTTGATGTAGCCCACGACTGGCTTTCTTTGAAACATATTTGACCCGACAAGTCGGAATTTTTTTTAGAGTCGCTGGATAAGTGCCTCGAAGGTCTCTCTACGTTCGCTATCTGTTACCGGCATCAACCAGTCGAGTTTAATAGCAGTCTAGATCTCGAAATCTGCGCTTATCTCTTTTTTTTTATTACAGCTTTTATGAATATTCTTTATACAGGAATGAAAAGATATGCACTGGAACCTTAAAAAGATCAAATTCCTCTATCCACCGGATAATTTTCCCGGTTCGTTCACAAATGAGATATTACAGATGAAACATGAGGCCAAGAAGGAGGCGAAGATCAACGCTATCATCAAAGATCTTGAAACCTCCGACCAGGCCTTGAGTGCTATGAAAGTGCTCAATCCTCTGGATCATATTCAGTTTATCTTCAATAACATGGAAGAATTCAGAGCACAAAAGTGTCTGGAAGAGGCGGTTCTGAAACTCTACACTAAACAGAACAGCTCATTTGAATCGGGAGGGATATTTGAGGTATGGCATGATCTTTTCCGCCACTGCGACAGGGAAAAATTTTACAGTCTGGGAACCTCATTTCCCGATGGAGAGATCCTCGCCTTTCGAGGATCAGTTCCCGGAGTAGCAAAAGGGTTCAGCTGGACAGTCAACAGGAAGAAAATTGACTGGTTTACTGAACGCTGGCGGGATAAGTCACTTGGTGGAGGCACAATTTTCTCGACTCTTATCTCCCGCAAAGATATCCTTGTCTTTCTCAAAGATGAAGAACAGGCGGAGATTATCGTTTCACCTCACTTCCTTGAAACTGCAAAAATTGCGGAAGTATAACAGTTTCTGCCGGTATCAATCCATCAGTTAATCTATTCCACCGTCACACTTTTTGCCAGATTACGGGGTTGATCAACATCACAACCTCGCCTTGAGGCAATCTCATAGGCAAGCAACTGAGCCGGAATGGTATACAGGATAGGATTCATATCATCCGGAACTTTGGGAAGAAAAATCACATCATCCGTCAGCCTCTGCAAATGACTGTCCCCTTCAGTACCGATCAAAATAAGGCGCCCCTGCCGGGCCTTAATCTCTTCAACATTGGAAAGACTTTTCTGATATACATCGTCCTGGGGCACCAGTGCAAGTATCGGCATCTCTTTATCGATAAGGGCTATTGGACCATGTTTAAGTTCACCTGAGGCATAACCTTCCGCGTGAATATAGGAAATTTCTTTCAGCTTCAAAGCCCCTTCAAGAGCAATGGGGAAGCTCAAACCGCGACCGACAAAAAGAAAATCCCGGCAATCATAGAAATTGTCTATGAGTTCCTTAATTTCTTCCTGGATACGTGGCAATTCCCTTTCAATAACTCCGGCAATATCGATCAGAGCTTTGCCCATTTCCCTACTTTTCTCCAGTGAGAGCGTTCCTTTTTTCTGGCTGAGAAAGAGTGTGAAGAGAAAAAGTGCTGCAAGCTGAGAAATAAATGCCTTGGTCGATGCGACACCAATTTCCGGACCGGCATGGGTATATACCGTACCATCCGCCTCTCGGGTCATTGTCGAACCAACAACATTACAGATCGTTATAATTTTTGAACCCAGTTTTTTTGCAAGCCGGATACCGGCAAGAGTGTCCGCCGTCTCTCCTGATTGTGAAATTGAAATAGTCAGCACACGGTCATTGATAATGAGATGCCTGTATCTAAATTCTGATGCAATATCAACTTCAACCGGAATTCCTGCATACTTTTCAATCCAGTATTTTGCAACCAGCGCCGCATGCCATGAAGTCCCGCAGGCAACAAGAAAAATACGGTCAATATTGTCTATCTCCTCGCTGTCAAGATTCACCTCAGGCAGTTCGACCAATCCAGACTCCGGGTTAATACGACCACTCACTGTATTAGTAATCGCTTGTGGCTGTTCAAAAATCTCTTTCAGCATAAAATGCTTAAAGCCTGCCTTCTCTGCCATCCCGGCATTCCAGTTGATTATCTGGATCTCCTTTTCAACAAGAGTACCGAAAAGTGAATATACTTCATAGCTGTCGGCCTTGAGTATGGCAAGCTCCATATCATCGAGAAAAACAACCTCATTGGTATACGGGAGAAGTGCAGGTATATCAGAGGCAAGGAAGGTTCCCTGATCTTTGCTGACGCCAAGGACGAGAGGACTCTGATTCCGAACAGCAATAATAGTATCCGGCATGCCGGCCCAGAGAACACCAATCGCATAGGAACCTTCAACTCTACTGACAGCTTCTTTTACTGCGGAAACAAGATCATCGGTCAGATACTCTTCTATAAGGTGAGCCAGTACCTCTGTATCTGTCTCCGATGAAAATTTGTGCCCTTTAGCTTTCAATTCCTCTCTTAAAGAGTGGTAGTTTTCAATTATGCCATTATGGATTACTACCAGGTCACCAGTGCAGTCGCTGTGAGGATGTGCATTTTCCGTGGTCGGTGCCCCGTGAGTTGCCCAGCGCGTATGTCCCAGACCAATATGGGACGGTGCTATCAGGGCGGAATCAATTATCGCTTCAAGGTTTGACAATTTTCCCTCGGAGCGATGTTTGATTAATTTTCCATCTTCCAGGTAAACTATTCCTGCTGAATCATATCCCCGGTATTCCAATCGCCTGAGACCTTCCAGTACAACAGGTACCACTCTGCGTGGGCCGCAATATCCTACAATACCGCACATAATTTCTACCTCGATTCTTTAGTGTAAGTCCATCCTTTATCAGGGACAGCAACAAATATTTTGTATCTCTAGAATATCATGAATCAAACAGAAATCCAATTATTACGCAAAGGACAAGGCTTCCATTTGCCGTTATCATCACCCACTCCCGGTTTTTCTCTTTCAACCGTAGCAGAAAGAAGGTATTATTGCCCCGTTTATACCGTTACAATTCCTATCAACCTCTCTACTATTTACTCTAATACCATGGGCGACAAACAACGATTAAAGGAAATCCTTCTTGAAAAATCATATAGAAAGGGAACCTTCACCCTGACCTCAGGGAAAACATCCGACTTTTATATAGACGGCAAACAGACAATACTTTCTGCTGAAGGGGCTTATCTATGCGGCAAATTACTTTTTGAACTTCTGCAGAAATCCAATACAGTCATTCATGCCGTTGGCGGCATGACCCTTGGTGCCGACCCTCTGGTTACTGCCGTATCGATTGCAAGTTATTTGGCCAAACAACCAATCCCTGCATTTATCGTAAGAAAAGAGGCAAAAGGACACGGTACCGGCAACTATATAGAAGGATTGAAAAACATGCCGGATGGCTGTACCGTCGCCTTGCTGGAAGATGTTGTAACCACCGGCGGTACGCTTTTGCAGGTCATTGAGCGGGTGGAGGCAGCAGGATTTAAGGTTGGCCTTGTTGCCACAGTAGTTGAAAGACAGGAAGGTGGCGTTGAAGTGTTAAAAAAGGCTGGCTATACGCTTGAGGCACTCTTCAGTCGTGAAGAACTTCTTGCGGCCTGACTATTATGGAGTGTAAAAAATGTACCGGTAAGCTTGAAGTGCATCGTTCATGTCGTCGTGTGCGATTACGATGCACGGCCTGTGGTAAAGAGTACCAGATCCATGAGGTCGCCAGTGAACTCGACAGAGAGACAGAAGAACTCCTTGAGTGCTACACTGCGATCATATATGACTAATCTATACTGTCTCAATTCCAGTTACACATCTTTTAAAAATCCAAAACATCCTGGAATGACAAATCATATATTTTGATTATTTATCTATTTATATGCTAAAATTACAGTTTGATACTTCCTTTAAATCACTATATAATTAGACATGACAAACGAACAACAGATAAACACATCTTTTGTCAAAGATGATAATGAAGCAACCGTAGTCTGCCCGGACTGCGACCTGGCAAAAACCGTCTCTGTTAAACAGTTCCGTAATCAACAGCATAAAATTAAGGTAAAATGCACTTGTGGTAATGTCTTCGAAATAATGCTGGAGTTTCGCCAGCATCGCCGTAAAGACACTTCTTTAAGTGGGATCTACAAATCAGATGCATCAAATATTGATGATGGAGTCGTCGAAATTGTCAATCTCTCCATGGGCGGGGCGTGTTTTGAAACACGGGGAAATCATGATGTGAAAATCGGCCAGACAGGGAGTATTAACTTTACTCTTGATAACCGAAAACAGTCCGTTCTTCTAAAATATGTGGTGATTCGTTCAGCACAGGGAAACCGTATAGGTTGTGAGTTTATTGAAGACCAGGCCTATGAAGCTGCACTGGGCTTTTACCTCCAGCCCTGATCACTGCCAAGTACTTTGCCAATGATCCTCTCTGCCTGAAGCAAAAAAGGTTTTAAGGTCTCCGGCTGCAGAGCACTCACGAGCAGCCCCCCTTCTTTTCTGACTTTTTCAGTCAGAGTCCCTTCTTTCAGCAAATCAACCTTATTATATAGCTTCAAACATGGAATATTCTCCAGATCAAGATCTCTGAGAAACTGCTCAACGACATTCATCTGGTCGTGATAGGCCGGATTGGAAATATCAACAACATGGATCAGCAGATCAGCTTCTCTCAGCTCTTCCAATGTTGCCATAAAGGACTTGAGAAGTTCTGCCGGCAGATTGCGGATAAAGCCGACGGTATCGGTGATAATCACCTCGGTCTCTGCTGGAAACCTCAACCTGCGACTGGTCGGATCAAGAGTCGCAAAAAGCTTATCTTCTGCAAATATCTTACTGTTGGTCAGGGTGTTGAGCAAGGTAGATTTACCGGCGTTGGTATACCCGACAAGGGAGAGGACAGGAAGATCTTTTTTCCTCCTTTTTGCCCGCCGGCGATACCGTTCACGACTGACATTTTTCAACTCCTTTGCCAGTCGTGTCACTCTATCATTTATGCGCCGCCGATCAATCTCCAGCTTAGTTTCACCCGGCCCCCTCGCACCTATTCCTCCTGTCAACCGAGAAAGAGCATCATCACGGAATGAAAGTCTTGGCAGCATATATTTCAGCTGTGCCATCTCCACTTGAAGCTTGCCCTCCCTGCTCATTGCCCTATGAGCGAAGATATCAAGAATCAACTGAGTGCGGTCAATAACCCGCAGTTCCGTAAAATCGATTATCGAACCTATTTGAGAGGGATTCAGTTCCTGGTTGAAAATCAGAAGATTGGCATCAAGCTGCAGGGCCCTGATCATTATATCAGCAAGCTTTCCTTTGCCTAGAATAAGCCGAGGATTAACTTTCCGTCTACGCTGCAGAACCGTATCCAGAACAAGAACATTATCAGATCGACACAATTCAACAAGCTCTGCAAGTGATTCTTCGGCACGGGTTTTAGCTTCGGTGCTGACACTTACCAGTATAGCCCTGTCCTGTTTCTGATCAACTTTTCTTGTCCTGCTGCGGGAAGCAAACTCTCTTTCCAGTGCCAGGATCAGCTCCTCTACAGAATCTGTCTGGTTAGCAGGGTGAACAGGCTCTAAAAATGTCCAGTTCCTGCCATCCTTTTCTGTCGGCAGGAGATGTGCCGTGTAAATTCGTTCGGGAAGCCCATCGGGAGTGATCTTCAATACCGAAAGAAGATCCAGTCGCAAAAAAAGAAGATCCATCAAATCTTCATCACTGATACCTTCCCCGGCAAGGTGGGTATGTATCAGCCGCACCCCTTTCAACCTTCCACCGGAAGAACGCAAATGACCGAGTTGCGGGATAACAATCTGGGAGAAATTACCCACAATAATGGCTTCAACTTTGCCGGATCTATGGATAAGCAACCCTATCTGTCGATTCAGCTCCTGGGATAACCGGCACAGTGTTCGCGCCATTTCAGGATTGATAATATTGTCCCGCTGCACCCTTTTGCCGCCTAAACGCTCCAGGGCTTTCATCTGCTGCTTTTTCAATCCGTTTGTATTTCCGGTTACAATTCCGATAAACGTTCTCCTGTTCCTGTTGTCTGTTTTTTAACCCTCACTCCTCACTCCTTATCCCTGACACCGGGCTGCAACAACCGTGTACAAACAGTATCCAAAGTGTATTTTTCCCATATCTTATCTTCATATGAATCATGACAACCGACACACTGTCCGACTCGCAGGATCGCTCTAAGCTCTTTGCCGTTAAATGGTCGTAACTCAGGTCTTGAACTGTACTGCAGGGGGTTCCCGTCAAGCTCCACATACCCGTCGAAGGGCACCGTCCTGCCGCTATGAGTATCCACACCCTGATCCAACCCCTTAAACACCAGCTTGCCGTCTTTTTCGAACAGTGTTCCTTCACCAAGCCCAAGGCTTTTTGTCGATCCATGGCAATCGATACAACTGCGGCCTTTGGCCTGGGTAGTGTGAGGATTTATAGCTGCCATGGTGAACCTGTTAAAACTCTTTTCGATATCACCTTCTTTATCCACCACAGTAACAATATCCTGACAGCCCGGGGTTACAATCACAACCTTATCGCTCCAAACCCCAAGCATCGGTTTTTCATATCGAATGTAGGACCTCCCCTCCTCCCATAAACCGTCAGTCTCTTCCAGACTCAGTTTATCAAGATGGGTCTGGCCGGCATCTCTTTTTGCATGACAGCCATAACACTGTGCCACCCAGGTGGAATGGCATGCTTCACAGGTAACTCTTTTATGGGCAGAAAAATCACATACACCTTTTTTAGGCTCCTTTAAGGGCCGTTTTTTTTCATCTACCTTGCCTGTGAGGAGCCAGCTACCATTTTCTTTAACAACATTGGTTAACAGCTCATTTTTTCGTGTCTTTCCTGGATTTTGTGAGTGACACATTTCACATGAAATCTCCAACTGCTCTTCGTAGTGGGCATAGGATGTGCCGTCTCCCATAATCTCATTGCGGGTATGACAGTCTATGCACTCCATGCCCTTGCTATGATGTATATCGTCAGCAATCTCCAGGTAAAACCTGGCCCCCGGCAACTGCCTGGAGTTCAGGCCTCCCTTCTCATAGGGAGTACCGTATCCTTCCGATTCGAAAATTCCCATATATGAT
>MAXH01000274.1 GCA_001750925.1 Desulfobulbaceae bacterium S3730MH12 | reverse complement strand
TGAAGTACGTTAAATCCTCGAAGTCGCTTGTAGCGTGCGATTACATCACCGATAGAGTAGTTCCGCACATGACCCATATGAATCCGACCGGAAGGATAAGGGAACATTTCAAGCACATAGTACTTTTCCTTAGATTCATCCTCGTCGACTTTATAAGTTTTTTTGTTTTCCCAGGAACTTTGCCATTTTTTCTCGATGGTTTTGAAATCATATTTACTGCTATCGATGTGACTGCTTGTCATTTTAGAGCCTCAAAAAATCTGTAGAAGGGAGTTGAGAGTAATTTGGAACGTTAAGGGGTTATTGCATGTATTCTGCTTGTTCCTCATAACTGCTCATATTTTCAAACATGGTAAATTCTTTGATAAAGGTTAATTTCAGACTACCTGTGGGGCCATTTCTCTGTTTTGCGATAATGATTTCTGCCGATCCTCTCTCGGGATTATCCTCAGATTTATTGTAGACCTCGTCGCGATAAATAAAACAGATTACATCTGCATCCTGTTCAATAGCTCCAGATTCTCGAAGGTCAGACATCATAGGACGCTTATCGGTTCGACTTTCCAAGCCTCGATTCAATTGGGACAGGGCAATTACCGGGACGTTATGTTCTTTTGCCAGGGCTTTTAAAGATCGAGAGATCTCACTGATCTCCTGGGTTCTGTTTTCAATATGACCTCTCCCTCTCATGAGCTGAAGATAGTCAACGATAATAAGACCTATGTCATATTGCGAAGCGAGTCTGCGTACCTTGGCTCTCATTTCAAGTACAGATATAGCTGGGCTGTCATCTATATAAATCGGTGCTTCTGAAAGCATGCCGACAGCCCTTGTGAGCTTGGGCCAGTCTTCGTTGTGAAGTTTGCCGGTGCGTATTCGCTGGGAGTCAATCCTGCCGGCTGAGCTCAAAAGCCTCATTACCAGTTGTTCCTTTGACATTTCCAGGCTGAATACTGCCACACCGGTTTTTTCGATAAGAGATGCATGCTGAGCTATGTTCATAGCCAGAGATGTTTTTCCCATTGAGGGACGGGAAGCAATTATAATAAGATCAGAAGGTTGTAACCCTGCTGTCTTTCTGTCTATTTCGGTATAACCTGTGGGCACCCCGGTAATGAGTTCTTTTCTTTTATAGAGTTGTTCGACTGTTTTAAATGCATCCGGAACAATGGATTTGATTGGAGTGAAATTTTGACCACCTTTTTTCCCTGCAATATTAAAAATTGCCTGCTCAGCTTGATCAACCAGTATATCGATATCATTTTGCTCTTCATAACATCTAGCAGCAATATCAGTGTTTACACCGATCAATTGACGAAGGACTGATTTTTCGCGGATAATTTTTGCATAACTGACGATATTGGCAGTTACCGGAACAATAGAAGTTAATGTGGCGAGATAAATTGGTCCTCCGGACTCATCCAATCTGTTTGTATCACGCAAAAGATTTGATACAGTCAGGACATCCTGAGGTTCATTGTTTTCAAACAGATCAACCATTGTTTCAAAGATCAGTTTATGACTGTTCTTGTAAAAATCTTGCGATTTTAATATTTCCAACACAGATCCGAATATGTCATCTTTTAGAAGAATTGAACCGAGTACTGCCTGCTCAGCTTCAATATTCTGGGGAGGGACTTTACCTGCGACTACAGGTGTGGGCGCCATATTTATATGGGGAAATTCATTCATAGTCTGTGTTGATAGAGGTGAATAGTGACAATCATCTGACCCGACAAGTCGGAAAAATTTTTAGAGTCACTGGATAAGTGCCTCGAAGATCTCTCTACGTTCGCTATCTGTTGCTGGCCTTAACCAGCGACTTTAATAGCAGTTCATGTTTGCTTGTTTTTTATTACAGCTTTTATGGAGTAAGGCACTAAAGAGGATAAGATAGTACCCTGAAAAGCAAATTGAAGAAACAAAAACACACCAGGAAGGTAGAACCTTTTGGTGTGTTTTGCTTTCGAACAAGCTCAGGAACTGATATGTATGGCTCAGTTTAACTGTATCGCCTTCCGGCAGTCAGTCTTGGTAGACCAGCCTTAAAAAGTTCCTATTCTTTTGTCTCAAGTGGTTTGACCGTCACTGTGATCTCTGTTGCGACCTGAAAACCAACTTTGACCGGGACTTTGGTTTCACCAAGAGTTTTAATAGGATCAGGAAGAACTATCTGTTTTTTGTCTAATGTGATATTGAGTTCCGCAAGTTTGTCGCATATATCAGCATTAGTAACAGAACCAAAAAGACGATCGTCTTCCCCGGCGAGTTGCTCAATAACAATATCAAGTCCGGAAATCTTTTTAGCAATTTTTTCTGCAATTTTCTGCTCTTTTTCTAATCTGGATGCTATGGCGGCCGTGTTCTTTTCGACGATTGCCAGATTCTCTGCGTTGGCAAGAAGAGCTTTTCCCTGGGGAAGCAGGTAATTTCTTCCATAACCGTCTTTAACCGTTACAACATCACCTTCTCGTCCGAGAGAACTCATTGTTTCTTTTAAAACAAGTTTCATTTTTTATACCTCTAACCCGAATAGATCGGAACTTTTAGAAATCTTTTAACAAGGTACTTATCCGGCTCACCGGGGTTAGTACCATTGGCTTAATTTGAAAAATATTAATCAGTCGTGTCTTCAGCTATTTCACGAAGTTTGCGAACATCGAACCATATATCGGCAATACCTAAAAACAGCAGAAGTACTGTACCAAAGGACTGGAAAATGATCATCACATAAAAAAATGATCTGAAGAGAATGGGAATATTCCATTTAGCCATGAAAAAAACAGCAATTGCCATTCCTTGAAAACAGTACACTAAGCTCAATAAAATCAGACCATTTATACCAATCTCCCTGACAGGATGGAGGGGGGTGAGTGTAAAAGCCCCCATTAAAATAACAACCCAGATGAGCTTTTCCGGAAGTTGCCAGTAGCGGTACTGTTCCCATGGGGCAAGGCCGGATATTTTAAAAACCAGTCTGTTGCCAATGACCATAGTAAACCAGGTGATAAGCAGGACAAAACTTCCAAGGATGGCCGGCATTATTATCGGCACAATCACCCTCATCTGCAGAAGTGTATTCTCCAGGAGTACAAGAGTATCTCCGGTTATTGAGCCGCTTGCCCTATAGTACTCCAAAGCTTCACTAATTCCTTCATCAATTGAGGCTAACAGCTGTGAGTAGAATGAAACATCAGATCCTATAGACAGTCCTGTAAAGACTACAAAGCTGCATCCAGTTAATGTCAGAGCTGCCTTCATGCCGCTCAAGGCGGGTGATTCATGATTATTTGCGGCATGAACCAGTACATAACCTACAGGCAGCAAAGAAAGAGCTAAAAAGAAGAAATCAATTCTTTGCAGCATCAAAAACAGTACAAAAGCAAGCCCTACAGCAGAGAGCAACAACCTGTTACCCGTATGCATACCGTACCTGCTCAGCAGGAAAAAAGAGAGCAGGGGTAGTAATATATGCAGCCAGCCAAAGAGAGTCCAGTGGACTCCAGGGAGCACAAGTGTCAGAAATACGAGTAGTATTATACTGATAATACTACGTATCTCCGGTTTGTGGACTTCGCTGTCTGTCACGGTGTGTTCCTGCCGTTTTAACCCTGTGTTGAGCCTGAATATGGCAGAAAAGCTATCTGTCTTGCCTGCTTAACTGCTTCACACAACTGGCGTTGATGAGTAGCACATGTCCCTACGATTCGTCTGGGGATGATTTTCCCCCTCTCAGAGACAAAATTACGAAGAGTTTTTACATCTTTGTAATTAATAACGAGTTCTTTATCTGCACAAAAGCGGCAGACTTTTCTACGTGAGAATAATTTTTTTTGTGGTCTTGGTGCCATTATTTAACCCTCCCGGGATGTTTGCTACAGAGGAACCGATTTATTTTTCTGTTTTGCTTTCATTTTCTACTTCTGCCACTTCTTCATTTTTTGCCTCAACTGGAGGCTCTTCAGTTGAAGTTTTCTGTTCAACTGAAGTTTGTTCTACTACAGCTTCTTCTTTTTCGGTTGCCTCTTCCTCTTGCTCTTGTGCCGCTGTCTCACGTGCTGTCACTTCGCCGACAGCTTGCTGGATCTGCTCTTCTGAAATTGCCGCAGCTGTTTTGATGGTTAAGTATCTCAAAACAGAGTCATCTATCCTGAATTTACGTTCAATTTCAGCGACTGCTACAGGACTACCTGCATATTCACAATAAACGTAATACCCCTGGCTCTCTTTTTTGATAAGATAGGCAAGTTTTTTCATGCCCCATTTATTCAATTCAATAATGGTGCCTTTCTCATCCAGGATGATCTGGCTGGTGTTTTCAACCACCTTGGTTATCTCATCTTCACTAAGAGTGGGGCGAAGAATATAGATAGTTTCGTATCTGCGCATGTGTTCCTCCTTATGGACTCATTTTAATGCGGAGCGCTTCCGCAGTTCTCGGCCCTTGCAAACATAATGAGTTTCCAAGAGCAAGAAGGGATAGAACTTTTACCCTGCTTTACTTTATGTCCAATACAAAATCTGGACAAAGAGTGAAAAACATATCACCCGACAATAAAAAACTGTTCATAATACAATTATGAAAGGTCTGTGTCAAACAGATTTTTTTTCTTCTCATCCGCTTTTATTTCCTGCCACTGTTTTGCCAACTCCTCTTCACTTTTACAGGGTTGACCATTAAAGACATGAGGGTGGCGACGGATCAGTTTTTGATTAACATGATGTATCACATCTGAAAATTGAAATTGTCCATTTTCTTTACAGATCTCGGAAAGCATTACTATAAGATAGAGAAGATCCCCTGACTCTTCGCAGATATTCGAATAGTCCCGATTTTGGATTGCATCCATCAGTTCGGTGAATTCTTCATTGAAATATTTCACAAGGGATTCGGTTGTCTGTCTTTTGTCCCATGGACACCCTTTTTCAGAACGCAATGTTCGAATTGTTTCAATCAGATCGAGTAAGTTTGAGTTATTTCCGGTCATTTGAAAATTTGATAGAAATTGAATAAATCATTAGAATTGGAAAGAAAATGTCTGGGGCTACTGAAAATTAAACAACTTTCTTGTTAGTTACATTGAAAAATAGTTGACTTTGTATTATTGAATAACTACAAAGTCCTGCGGAAAACTATTGTCAGGTTTTGTCTTTCTATTAAAAGTGCTTACCAGTGTTGGTACGCGGTTGTCATTTGAATTATTTATCCTAACGATTCTTTGCTCTAAGTGGTTAATTCGAAAGGTGTAATCAAAGACATCGGGATATTATATTCCTTATCAGGCGTAGCCCCCGGTAAAAGGGGAAAACACGTCGGGACAATTACCTTGATAGTAGTTTCCAGCAATTTGACATAAAAAATAAATTTATGAAGAACAAGTGATTCAGGAGTAAGCTTACTAAGTAAGCCTGATTTCAATAAAAATCAAAACATAATTGAGGATTGGTTATGGAAGACGAAAAGAAACAAAAACTTCTTCTGGAAAAGCATAAAGATATCGCAAGAATCGACCAGGAGTCAAAAAGAACCCATGGCTGGTATGTGAGGGTTAGATTTTTAGGAAAAACTCATTCCAAATTTTTCTCGGATAAAAAATGCGGTGGGCGGTATTCCAGTCTGTTATCAGCAATTTCCTGGCGTGATAAGATTGAGAAAAAATTGGGGAAGGTGCGCACTAATAAACATATGGTGACCGTAAGTAATTCCGGAACCGGGGTGGTAGGGGTGCGACTGAATGAAAAGCTCAATAGATATGAGGTGAGTTGGGTTACTCATCAGGGGAAACAGGGAAAAACATCCGTTTCCATTGCAAAGCATGGGAAAAAGCCTGCATTTACAAGAGCTTGTGCCATTCGTCAGGAAAAAGAAAAAGCACGGCTTGAGTATCCCGGTTAATAGCTACTCTTTTTTATTGTTCTGTTTATCTGGTTTTCTATAATTGAGTGACGATTAAGGTTTTTTGTTGTCAGTTATATAGGCTGAAATAAGGATATTGTTCGAATTATATTGACAATCGTTAAGAAAAAGATTCGATTGCTGTGTTCTTGTATTGGTTTTTTTGTTTTTGCTTTTGAAGAAAATATTCTAAGAGGTTTATATAATGTATGCAATAGTACGCACAGGTGGAAAACAGTATCAGGTCGCCAATGGTGACCAGGTTCGTGTTGAAAAGCTTGAAGGAAATGTTGGAGACAGTATCGATTTAAATGATGTGCTTATGGTTGTTGATGGAGAAGAAGTTAAAATCGGACAACCTGTTTTGGATAATGCCAAGGTGACAGCAACCATCGCTGAACAGGGAAAAGGGAAAAAAGTTATTGTCTTTAAAATGAAAAGGCGCAAAGGGTATCGTCTTAAAAAAGGCCACAGACAATCATTTACTGCTCTAAAAATTGAACAGATCAGCGTATAGTTTAGAAAAAATATTGAATAAAAAAATGATAGGGTAAGAACCGGTATCGTCCTTAAAGGAGTAGAAGATGGCTCATAAGAAAGCGGGTGGTAGTTCGAGGAATGGTCGCGACAGTGGAGGTCAGAGACGGGGTGTAAAACGTTTTGGCGGACAGATCGTAAAGGCGGGGAATATACTCGTAAGACAGCTTGGTACTAAAATCCATCCCGGCACAAATGTTGGTTGTGGTCGTGATTATACGTTGTTTGCAAAGGTAGACGGTGTTGTTACTTTTGAAGATTTTGGTAAAGACAGGAAGAGAGTCAGCGTCTATCCTGCTGCCTGATTAGTACTTTTATATTTTCAGCTGGATTGTGATGAGCAATCCAGCTTCCAGATTTAACTCGGCCTCAATGTATTATTGAAGGCCGAGTTTTTTTTTGATCAATGGTAAAAGGTGCCGGGGTATGGGATTTATAGATGAGGCCAAGTTTTTTGTTAAAGGTGGTGACGGAGGAAATGGTTGTGTAAGTTTTCGTCGCGAAAAGTTCGTACCCCGGGGTGGCCCGAATGGGGGAGATGGGGGACGTGGAGGAAACGTTATTATTCGTGCGAGTCAACCTCTGACCTCTCTGATTGATTTTCGTTTTAAGTCACATTTCAAGGCCGAGAGAGGAGAGCATGGCAAGGGGAAAGATATGCATGGGCGGAAAGGAAAGGACTGTCTTATGCATGTTCCTGTCGGTTCCATTATAAAAGAGAGTGAGACTGACAAGGTAGTAATTGATCTTACAGCTGATGGTGATGAATTCATTGCTGCAAAAGGAGGTAAGGGAGGGTTTGGAAATCCGCATTTTGCCAGCGGTGCCAATCGGACTCCCAGGGTTGCAACAAAAGGAAAAGCTGGAGAAGAAACGTGGCTGAAGATCGAATTAAAGCTTATTGCAGATGTCGGACTGGTCGGGCTTCCCAATGCAGGAAAATCCACACTGTTGTCAAGGTTATCGGCCGCCAACCCAAAAATTGCCAGTTATCCGTTCACAACTCTGGAGCCCCAACTGGGAGTGCTGCAATTCAAATACCATGACCCTTGTATTATTGCCGATATCCCAGGTCTGGTTGAGGGTGCTCATAAAGGTGTCGGGCTCGGGCATAAATTTCTCAGGCATATTGAACGAACACGTATCCTCATTCATGTTATTGATATGTCGGACGAAAAAAGTGAGGAAAACTACAATACTATTGCCCGGGAACTTGAATACTATAAAAAAGAACTGGTAACACGAACCCAGGTTATAGTTTTGAACAAATATGATCTGATTGATAAAGAAGAAAGGGTCAAATTGGAAAAACATTTTTCCAAATTTAACCAGAATGTTATAACTATATCAGCTGAGACCGGTTATGGCATTGATCATTTAACTGAGAGGCTGATAGATATTCTGGATGAAGCGCAAGAGTAGCATACCCCTATGAATGAGCAAATTGAGATTGAGAAAGGACTGTATTACCGGCAGACCCTTTTCGACAAAGCTAAGCGGGTTGTCAAAAAAGTCGGCAGTGCCATTCTTACTGCAGAGGATGGGATGAATCTGGTTGTGCTATGATTGATGGCATCGTAAAAAGTCCGATCTCCTGCGTTACAGGCTATTAACGAGTTTATAATCATTCATGAATGATAAAAAAATATGTAATATCAAGGAGAGCAATGGCACTTGAAGATACTATAACTGATCTGGCAGCAAAGGCTAAAAGAGGTTCTTTCTCTCTTATGTCGGTTTCCACGGAGAAAAAAAATGGTGTATTACTGGATGTGGCGAGGCTGCTGCTTGAAAAAAAGGAATATCTTCAGAGGGAAAACAAAAAAGATATTGGTTTGGGCAAAGAAACCGGACTCTCAGCAGCAATGCTCGACAGATTGACTCTTACCGATGATGTTATTGACTCAATGATATCAGGTTTAAGGGAGATCTGTACCTTACCTGATCCAGTCGGTAAAATAGACAGCCTGGTCAAGCGACCCAATGGATTAATGGTTGGAAGGATGTCTGTACCGCTGGGTGTTATCGCGATGATCTATGAATCCAGACCCAACGTCACAATTGATGCGGCAGCTCTCTGCTTAAAAGCAGGTAACGCTGTGATTCTACGGGGAGGTTCCGAGGCGATTCATTCTAATATTGCACTTGCCTCCATTCTACAAACAGCCCTGCACAACCAGCAATTTGATACGAATGTTGTTCAGGTTATTCCGGTGACGGATCGCCAGGCAGTAAACCATCTACTTACCCTGGAGGATCAGATCGATCTCGTTATTCCACGAGGCGGCGAAGGGTTGATACGATTTGTAACGAAAAACTCCAATATTCCCGTATTAAAACATTATAAAGGTGTCTGCCATATCTACGTAGATAAAGATGCAGATCTTGAAAAGGCAGTGCCGGTAATCATTAATTCAAAAACGGATCGCCCCGGAGTATGCAATGCCCTGGAGGGACTCCTCATCCACAAGGACATTGCCGGGAAATTCTTGCCGATAATTACAGAAGAACTCAATAGAAAACATGTTACAATGCTTGGCTGTAGAAAGAGTGTTGCCCTTTCTTCTCTGGTGAAGACTGCCAGTGAAGATGACTGGGGAACCGAATTTCTTGATCTGATTCTATGCGTTAAAGTAGTTGATAATTTTGAGGGAGCAAAGGCATATATTCAACAAAACAGCTCTCAACATACTGAATCGATTCTCACTGAAAACTACACCACGGCCCAGAAATTTGTGGCTGAAATTGATGCCTCAGCTGTAATGGTTAATGCATCTACAAGATTCAATGATGGAGGTCAATTAGGACTTGGCGCTGAGATAGGGATCAGCACCACTAAGCTACACGCTTATGGGCCAATGGGGTTGGAGGAACTGACCACTCGCAAATTTGTTGTTTATGGGCAGGGCCAGGTTCGGAATTGAAACAAAAAATCGGCATACTGGGGGGAACATTTGATCCTGTGCACACCAGTCACCTTGAGTTAGCCGAAGCTGCTCGAGGGGAATATGGTCTGACCAAAATACTCTTTATCCCTGCAGCCGTTCCCCCACACAAAAGGGAAACAGAGATAACCTCATTTAAACATCGTCTCCGGATGCTTGAAATTGCCTGTGAAGCATCTGCCTTCTTCGAATGTAGTCCAATAGAAGGTGAACTGCCTAGACCATCTTATACTGTAGACACTATTAAGGCCTTGCAGTGTGGAAAAGCGAAGGAGTATACACTCTATTTCATAATAGGGGTCGATGCCTTTCTTGATATACTCACCTGGAAATCCTATAGAAAAATAGTACAGCTTGTTTCCCTTATTGTTTCCAAAAGAGAAGGAATTGATGAGAAAGAATTGGCTGATCTTGCATATAGTCTCGGCTATAAACATACAAATGGATCCGTCTGGGTTGGGTCAGAGGGCAACAAGGATATCTGTTTTCTGAAGAAGACTCCCGCAGATCTCTCTTCAACAAGTATAAGAAAAAATATAAGTGACAACCAAATAGCATTAGGAACAATACCGGAAAAAGTGATTGAATATATAAAGACCCATAATCTTTATGCCACTCAGGCTCTTTAGTGCCTTACTCTTCTCCTTACAACAAGCCCTGATGTCATTCTCCTCGGCATGGAGATGCCCCCTGATGGAAGGTTAGTACCGAGCCACTTGAAGAGAAACTTAGGGAATTACACACAGTGCAGAAAATTGAACAATAATGCACTGATAAACTGACAAAAAGGTCATTCAAAGTTCTGGATAGCGGGGATAACGTGCCGGAGGATAAAGAAACACGAACGCAGCTCTGGGAAGAAAATGTACCGGCGATGCAGCAGGGGTATCATAAGGACCTTGTACGAAAGGCGTATGAGTTGGTTCCCGGGAACGCAAAGGTCTTTCCTGCCAGGGAAAATGTTTTTGCTTCAATGAGGCAGACAAGTCTTGCAGGTACCAAAGTTGTTATAATTGGACAGGATCCTTATTTTAACGAACATCCGGGGAAGGGGCCCGAGGCCCATGGCTTGTGTTTTTCAGTCAGAAAGGGGATACCAATACCGCCATCACTCAGAAACATACTGCAGGAAGTAAATCAGTCTCTTTATAGTGGTGAGAATGTCAGCACGGACAGTGACTTGACCCGATGGGCTGTACAGGGTGTGCTTATGATCAATGCCAGTTTAACAGTGATAGCCAAACGTCCGAATTCCCATGCTGCTCTTGGCTGGAACAAGCTGACCGACAGCATAATTGAAACTATCTCTTTGAAAAAAAACCATGTGGTTTTCATGTTATGGGGAGCATTTGCGCAAAAGAAAATGTCCCTTATTGATCAGAGAAAACATCTGATCCTGGCGACAAGTCACCCCTCCCCACTATCAGCCCACAGGGGGTTTCTTGGATCCGGGGTATTTGTTAAATGCAACAACTATCTTGAAAAGACCGGACAGGAACCAATTAAGTGGTAGGCCCGGTATCGGCCCCTGTGGCAATGGTCTTTATGATGTCTTTTTTACCGATTACTCCTACGAGAGTGTCATCCTTTAACACTGGCAGGGTGTGTATATGCTTCTCTGACATTATTGTTGCTATTTCAGCAATTGTTGAGTCTTCCTGTACAGTTATTGTGTCCTTTGAAAAAATGTCGCCAACAGTGGCACCGGCCATTTTTTGCATTTCCAGCCCCATTTTTTCAGGGCTTTCCAGGAAAAAATAGGAATCGAGAATAGCCACAACTGACGGAATGTGCAGTTTTTTATTCTGAAAAATCAGATCACTCCCGGTAACCACACCAATCACCTTATTTTCATTGTCGACAACCACTGCCCCGCTTATGTTATGACTGGTTAGAATAGTAGCCAGCTCTTTGACCGAGGTTTCTTTAGTAACCGTTATAACAGAGCGTGTCATGATGTCTGAACCATTAAGCATAGTTTATCTCCCGGCTAAAAGTTCTTTAAGGGCAACTGGTATCCTGTCAGCAAGTTCCCCTGCTGTATATCCGGCACCATATAATTTAAAGAGATCATCTCCTGTCTTTCCATGCAGGTAAACGCCAGCAACAGAGGCACTGTGAACTGACAGCCCCTGGCAGATTAGCGCGCCTATAATTCCACTGAGAACATCCCCCATGCCTCCTGTAGCCATCCCGGGGTTACCAGTTGTATTGATAACGGTGGAACCATCACCAGTGGTAATCAAGGTTCCTGCTCCCTTGAGTACTACTATTATATCATGAACTGGATTTTTAAAAAGCTGGCAAACTGCATTTGCAGCTTCCAAACGATTATTTTGAACTTCAGCAGTAGATTTATCGATAAGTCTGCTGAGTTCACCCGGGTGGGGTGTGAATATTCGGGATGCAGCCGGCGTTCCTATTTGGTCGGAGCATAAGGCGAGTATATTTAAACCATCGGCATCAAGTATCAGCGGACAGTTTGCATCATGGTATAACTGCAGTACCAGTCGTTTGGTGCTTTCCTCGGTGCCAAGACCAGGTCCGATCACCAGTGCATCTTTACCGGACAAATTTTGCAAAATTATATCAATATCATCATATTGAAAAAAATCACTGCTCACCGGAAGAGGGATGGTCATTGCCTCGATCAGTGAGATTTCATATATTGAATTGAGGTTATCAGGGGCTAGAAGGCTTACAAGCCCGGCCCCGGTTCTCATCCCCCCTCTAGCCGCTAAAATGGCAGCGCCTGTTTTGCCGGAAGACCCTGCAAGAATAAGCAAATGTCCATGGTCTCCCTTATGAGACCCTTTTTTACGGCTGAGTCCGCCTGCCATTTTTCTAAAACCATCCTTTGTGGACAGTTCAGTTTGAACATCTGTTCGCTGTAGAGTCTCCGGTGGAATACCAATGTCGATAATCTCAAGTTTACCGACTGACGACTCACTGGCATGGATAAAATGGCCAGGTTTTGCACAGCAATATGTAGCGGTGAAATTTGCTCTGACACAGGTGCCAAGCATTCTACCAGTATTAGAGTCCAGACCGGAAGGGATATCAACCGAGATGACAGGGGATTTGTGGCAAAAATCTTTGCTGTTTATAAGCTCGATAGTATCAGCAAAATGGGATTCCACCTTTCTCGTTAAACCTATGCCGAAAATAGCATCAATAATTGCGTAACAGGGTTGCCCGCCTGATTCTAATTCCTTTAACAGAATTGGGATAGTTTCGATTCGATTCTGAGTGTCTATGACATGACAGGATAACTTGAGCTTCTGTACAATCCTGAAATTAACTGCAGCATCGCCTGTAAGTGTATCAGGGTTTACAAGGAAGAAGAAAATCGGTTGGCAACCACGCTGGTGAAGGTGTCTTCCGATAACCAGCCCATCTCCCCCATTATTTCCGGGACCGACAAAAATAAGGGTAAAGGTGTCTTTACAGGATCCGCACTGGTGCTCGATCATTTTTACGGTACCAAGTCCGGCATTTTCCATCAGTACGATGCCTGGGATACAGAAATCGTTTATTGCCGACGTATCAAGGGCTCGCATCTCCTGGGAAGTAGGCAGTTTCATTTGCGCAGGTATCCTATAGAAGAACAGTGGTTACTGATAAAAACCTGTAACGCCGTAGATCGGACTTTTTACGACGCCATCTTATTTATTAATGAGGTTTTTACAGAAATGGCATGGTTCAAACCCGACATCAAATGCAATTTGAACATTTTTAAATTCAATTGTACAGTTTTTACAGTCATAATATTCACACTCCGGTAAGTGAAACACCCTGCTGATAACATTGCCCCTGATAGCTGTTGCAGCAGCCGTGGAATGCAGGCTGTCATCTACAGGTTCCGTCACCGGCTCTGTTCCTTTTATTTTATAAATGATATTGTTATATAGCTTTGAAAATCCCAGGATTATGCCGCCTGTTTTTTCTCTAAAGAACAAAGTTATAACTTCAGGGAGCAGGGGTTTTTCATTTGCGACCCGGAAAATCCAGAAAACAGTCAGTAAGAAGAAAAGACTGTTTGGTGCCCACATTGCGAGTGCTGTTGGCAGCAGATCTTCCTCAGCAAACGTTTTGCCAACTGTAAAGAGAATATAGTAGAGAATAAAGATAGCAAGACCAACCTGTAGGCCAATTGCTTTTTTCCCAGGTCTGGCCTGTAATCCAAGGGGCAGTCCGATAAGGCTTATCATTAAACAGCCAAAGGGAAGTACCAGCCGTTTGTGGTACTCTATAAGCAGCTTTCGTCTGGATTCCGTATTTCCCTTTTCTTGAGAGGCACGTTCAAGGAGTTGACCCATTGTAAGCGAACTTTTTTTCAAACGAGTTGCTTTTCTATTTTGAGGTTGCAAAGGGATGTTGATCAGATATCGTTCAAATTGAACGATCTGGGCATTATCCAGACTGGGACGATGAAGGCTGCCGTTTCGCAACTCTATGGATACCACCATGTTCTCCATGTTGCTGCTCATACCCCCCGCAGATGCCATAGTAATAATAGGATTGTCCACTCCGCGCATATCGGAAACCCAGACATCTTTCCATTGACCAGTGGCTTTATCTATTTTATTTACATAAACAACAACATCTCCGAGAGCTTCTGTGAAGGTGTGTTCTTTGATACCTTTATTGATTTTTTCATTCAGCAACTGAAAGACAAGCTGTTTCATCGAAATTTCACTCAAAGGAATGAGCTTGATTGAAAAGTAACCGCTGAGCAGCGCAATAAGGGTTGCTACTATGATAACCGGCGGCAGAATTTGAAAAATGCTTATTCCACTGGCTTTCAGGGCAAGAATTTCCGAATCACTTGAGAGGCGTGCGAAAGCTATGGTAATTCCCATCATCGCCGCCATGGGAATTGAATAAAGAAAAATAGTGGGAAAAAGAAATGCAAAAAGGCGTACGAAATCAGCCAGTCCAATACTCAAATCAAGAATGAAATTGAGAAAGGGGATAAGTTTGACCAGAAAAAAAACACAGTTCATTATAATAAAACTTGCAAAAAAGGGTGCGAGCATTTCAGTTGCAAGATAACTGTATAAAAGTAGGGGAAGTTTGGAAGCTGTTTTCATAAGTGGTGTTAACGGGATTTAAAATTTAGTGCCTTACTTCAGAACTTCTGCAATAAAAAACGAGAAACTGAGGAGTGTATTTTAAAATTTTGTGGTTACATATACCACCAAGGTACTTATCCAAGCATTCTAAAAGTTCCGATTTGTTCGAGTTGCGACGTTCGTAATTAGACAACAATACTGAAAAATCTTTCTTGAAACAAGTATCAAGTCTATAGGCTTCCTTGCAAAAATAGGATTTTCATTCAAAATATAGTCTTGCGAAAAATTTTACCACAGGCATATACGTGATATTCTGAGGATAAAATTTTTGGCATAACACAGAGGTTGGGTGAATAGGCAATTTTGAAAGAAAGCCTATATAAGAGATGATAAGGAAATCCCGATCTATTCGGTTTACGCATAAGGAGACGACAACAGTGCATTTATTTGAAACTGAAGAGGGTGATAGATGGGTATGTATTACCTGTGGAGTTGAAGAAGCACCAATGATAGAAGAGAAGAAGTGGGAATGGATTTTTGACAAGAATGATCAGACCTTGCGCTGCTCGTTGTGTGGGGGACCTGACTATGATTTTGAAGATTGAAGGTATTGCAAGGAGCTTGTTCGAGGATGCATTTTGAACAAAATGCTTATTCTCGGACAAGCTCCTAGAAAACAGGCAAAACCACCTATATCGTTTATCGAAGTTAGAATTTGGAGTCAGTTATCGGTTCCGCTATTGTAACGTCTATCCAGTGCTGATCCCACCACTCTTTAGGCATAACAAATATCCCGTTTACCAGCATTGAAAAATGCAAATGATCCCCACCAGCCATCCCGGTTGTACCCGTCAATCCCAGCACTGCCTTCTGCTTAACTTTATCCCCAGGGGCAACATTTATCTCGCTCAGGTGGGAGTAGAGACTGAAAACACCCTGACCATGATCGAGCATTACCATGTTACCATAGATCCCTAGATAATCGGCAAAGATAACTTCTCCCCGATTAGCGGCTTTTACTTCCGCCCTGCGTGTTGAGGCGATATCCATTCCGAGATGAACCTGATTGTCTATCGCTTTACTCTTATAAAAGTACGTTCGATAATCAGCGAACCCGGCCCGGGAACTGCCTGCCATCCTCAAGAACTTCCCTTCCCACAACCGTTCATCCAAAGGGTTTTTACATAAATTGCTGATTTCCTTGTTATTCTGTTTTCGTATAGTGTTGTTTATATAGAGATATTTATCCAGAGAACTGCCGGACATAGCTGGATAGTATTGCTGGAATTCGGGAATTTTCTTTGAAAGAAACCCATCACTGACATTAATTTTATCCTTTTTCTTCTTATCTGCTTTATAAACTGTTGAGAATGGAACATCGGCACTGTTTCCAGCAATATCAACAGCAGTAATTGCCAGAGAATCAATTTTTTCTGCATCAAAGGGAAGGGCAAAAAAAGAGATATAGGTGTCATCTCTTCCGTCACCGATAAGAAAACCTGGATTAAAGTGACCATTAACAGCTATACCATGGCGACAATTGTTCTCGGAGAGACGATAAATTGCAATTCCTGAGCCTCCGGGAATGATATATTTTTCACTGTGCAGGATTTGAATACGAGGAGGTTTCGTATCTATTGTAACATGTTTCTGGACAACGGTTTTATTTCCCTTGAGCCATCCGTTAAAAGAGAAATCAGTTACTTCAAGTGTGAGAGTCAATGATCCGTCCTTAAACCCATGCTTGTGAGCATCGAAAGGAAGAGATTTATTGTCTTCTAAAGGACCCACATGTCCCTTATACGAACTTCTGGGAAAGGTAACACTGTGTAAAACCTTCTTTATTTCCCCCTGGGTAGCATTGAGCGAGATCGACCTGATGCCACTTTTTTGATCAGATACAAGATATTGAACAATACTGTCCTGGCCGATATATTCCCCTGTAGATTCAAAGCTGGCGACAGGTTTTTCATTTTCGAAAAAGAATATATATCCTCCGGCGATAGTGACGAGGGTAAGTATCAGTAAAATAATTAAGAGAAATCTCCCCGGTCGTGTTGGTCTATTTCTATATTTTGATCCCATAACGTATATAATTTTTTTAAAGTACAGTATTTATCAGCAGTGTCCGGTTAGAAAATTGCAAAGCCTGTAAAACGGATTCATGGGAAACTTTTGTCCGCTTTTGGCAGTAGATTACCCATGAATCCTCCTGCAGGATCTAAACCGGACATTACTGAGTATTTATAGTAAATTTCAGATTTTATCTCTGCCATAATATCTCATATTTTTCAATATGAAGATCTTTGGAGGGAGAGATGATGATACGTTTCCCTGTATCTTTTTCAAGGAGTGCCATGGTGAACTCTTCGTCAATATTCAGCATATCGGCAATCCTGTCGTGCACTCTCAGAGTAACCGTTGAACCTTTGGCCTTGTCAGCATTTCTGCTGATCTTCCGAAAAATATCATAGCAGATGGTTCGTCTGGATCTAATTACGCCCTCTCCGGAACAGTAGTGACAGGGTTCGCACATGAGCTGGTAAAGGTTTTCGGTATTTCTCTTTCTGGTCATTTGCACAAGGCCGAATTCGGAAAGTTTAAGAATATTGTTTCTGCTTTTGTCTTTTTTCACAGCTTCGCTGAAGGTGTTATAGAGCTCCTCCCGGTGATTTTCATCTTCCATATCAATAAAATCGATGATAATAATTCCACCGATATTACGAAGCCTCAGTTGATAAGCAATTTCAACAGCCGCTTCGATATTTGTTTTGAAAATAGTGTCATTCAGGTTACTTTTTCCAACAAAACGACCCGTGTTTACGTCGATTACTGAAAGGGCCTCAGTCGACTCTATGATGATATATCCCCCCGACCTTAACCAGACTTTTTTTTCAGTAGCTCGGGCAATATCCGCTTCTATATTGTGTGCCTCAAAGAGAGGTAACTCTTTTTCGTGATAAAGTGAGATTTTATTTTGCAGTTGGGGTGCGAATGTTTTAACAAATTCAAGAAGCTTTTTATGGCCCACAGGATCATCAATGATAAGAGTATCCACATCTCGTGTGAAAAAATCCCTGATAGATTTTAAAATAATATCCAGATCTTCGTACACCAGGACGGGTGCCGACATGTTTTCTGCTTTGTCACTGATATCCTCCCAGAGCAACAAAAGAAATTCCATGTCTGCTTCAAGTTCTTCCTGGGTTGCATACTCGGCGACTGTTCTGACAATAAATCCGGTATCCCCGGGACGAATTTTTTCAATCTGCCCTTTCAGCTGTTCTCTGATCTGTTCGTCTTCTATCTTTCTGGAAATTCCAATGTGATCTGTGAATGGAATAAAGACAAGGTTGCGGCATGGAAGTGTTATATGACAGGTCAACCTGGCGCCCTTAGTGCCAATAGGGTCTTTATTAACCTGGACAATTAAATCCTGTCCTTCTTTTAAAAGATCTTCAATACGGAGCCCTTGAGCTCGTATATGACTGTTGGAACGATCTGTAATGCAGGAATTTTCCCGGGACGAACTGCATGGAATAAAGACATCAGCGACATACAGAAAACCGGTGCGCTCCATACCTATATCAACAAATGCGGCCTGCATACCGGGGAGCACACGTACCACCTTGCCCTTGTAAATGTTACCGATGAGACCTTTTTGAGTGTGTTTCTGCATGTGAAATTCACTCAGAGTCCCATCCTCTACAAGCGCAAGACGCACCTCATAGCTTGTAGAGTTAATAAGTATACCTGTGGACATTGTATAACCGTAAAATCTAATATTTAGACTTCCCGACCGGGAAGGAGTATGTTGTCTGAACATTGTATTGTACAGTATTGCCATACTAAAATGCCATAGTAATAATGTTTTTATATGATTAAAGACAGTTAAATTGAGTCATGGATGCCTGTCCTGTATCAGTTATTATTCCAACGTATAATCGTGCCGAATTCCTTAATCGGGCACTTCTGTCCATAACACGGCAGACATTAAGATGTGCTGAGATTATAGTGGTCGATGACGGATCAACCGACAATACTCCCGCTATTCTTGAAGCATTTTCCCGCACTGAGAAAGTACCGCTGACTGTATTGAAACAAAATAACAAAGGAGTCGCGTCGGCACGTAATCGTGGAATAGTTAGGGCAGCACATGAATATATTGTTTTTCTCGATTCAGACGATCACTGGCATAAGAGAAAAATTGAAATGCAATTCAAGGCGTTAAAAGAAAACCCGGATTATTTGATAAGTCATACCAGGGAAAAATGGTTGAGACGGGGAATTCATCTCAACCAGAAAAGAAAACATACCCCGCAGCACGGTAATATTTTTCAACACAGTTTGCAGCTCTGTGCTGTAGGTATGTCAACAGTGATGGTTAGAAAAGAGTTGTTTTCACTGGTTGGGATATTTGACGAAACTCTTCGCTGTTGTGAAGATTATGACCTCTGGTTGCGTGTAAGCTGCAGGTTCTCCTTTAACCTGATTGATAGTCCTCTAACTGTCAAGGAGGGTGGGCGTGCAGACCAGGTGTCATATATATATAGAACGGGAATGGATCGTATGCGTATTTACAGTATTAAAAAAATGCTCGATTCTGGGATTCTCACCAAAGAACAAACCATTCTTGCACTGGATGAATTTAACAGGAAATGTTCTGTTTTTGGTAATGGCTGCATCAAACATGGCAAAGTGGAGACCGGAGAATATTATCTGAATCTAGTAAAAGATTATCTGAATAATGATAAAATTGTAAGAACATAAAACTATATTTTTACCAAACGAGAGCGAAAAGCAGTGTCTGAAAACTCCTGGAGAGATCCATCATCTTTTATCGAACAGATTTTTGTTGAAGAATCCTGCCTGGAACTGCCATATACAAAGGAAATTCTCCACAGAACCCAATTGCCCTGCACCATTGTTCCGGATAGGGGGAAACCCAACGATCTTGATAAAAATTATGTGGATAACCTTACCGCCGGTAAACGACAACTGTTTCTTTGTAAGAATCGTGGAATATTTTTTAAACCGTGTCCAGGCACCCGCGAATATCAATGCTGTGATTATCAGGTACTAAATACTGGGATGAATTGCCCAATAGACTGTGTTTACTGCATTTTACAGGCATATCTCAATGCACCTTGGCTGACATTCTATGTCAATACAGAAAAGCTGTTTCTGGAACTTGATGAGGCTCTGCTTACCAATCCGGATCGATTTTTTCGCATAGGAACCGGGGAATTTACCGATTCTCTGGCAATTGACAGGTTGACAGGGTTGAGCAGATTGCTGGTGAACTATTTCGCTCAACAGAAAAATGCGGTTCTTGAGCTGAAAACCAAGAGTGGTGTTATAGAGAACCTGAAGGGAATTAAACACCATGGCAGAACGATAATTGCTTGGTCATTGAATAGTCCGATCATAATGAAAAGGGAAGAGATTCGTTCAGCCTCTCTGGATGAAAGGCTTGCTGCCGCAAGATGTTGTGCCGAGTGGGGATACAAACTGGCATTCCATTTTGACCCGATAATTGATCATCCCGGTTGGATGGAGGGATATGCAGAGACTATTCGACGACTCTACGAAGAGGTGCCTGCTGAATCGATCGTCTGGATATCCCTGGGAGCATTACGATTTATTCCAAGTTTAAAGGAAATAGGGATACAGAGATTCCCACACTCAAATATCTACTATCAGGAGTTTATTGAAGGACTGGACAATAAATCACGGTATTTCAGGCCGAACAGAGTAAAAATGTATCAGTTCATTTATAACTGCCTGAAAGAAAAAGCTGCCGAAGAGACGTGCATCTATTTTTGCATGGAGAGCGATGAAATATGGCGGGAGGTCATGGGCTTTATTCCCGCTGAAAAAGGCGGCATACCACTTATGCTGGATCAAACTGTTATAAGCAGATAATGCCGAGCGGAAGCTGTGAGGATTTTTGGTGTAGCTGGATTTTAAAGGTTGTTCTTTAATTGATCTAACGTATATTTACAACATACATGGGAAGAATGACTGTTTTCTCAATTACTCAATTACTTAGGAGATTGGCGGATGATTAATAAGGTAATACTCGTTGGCAATTTAGGTGCAGATCCTGAACTTCGTTATACTCAAAGCGGAACTGCGGTTGCAACCTTAAGAGTTGCAACGAACAGAAGATGGAAGGACAGAGACGGTAACCAGCAGGATGAAACAGAATGGCATCGGGTAATCGTCTGGGCACAGACTGCGGAATTTTGCGGCAATTATCTTTCAAAAGGGATGAAAATTTATGTGGAAGGCCGGCTCCATACCAATAAATGGCAGGACCAGAGTGGCAATGACCGTTATACCACTGAAATTATAGCTCAAACTATTCAAAACCTCACTCCCAAAGGCAGTGAATTTGGTGGCGGAGGATTTGAAGAACCCCCTATGCCTGATGAGCCATCGGGAGGCATGCCAGGTGGCGACAGTACAGGGGAGGATGTCCCTTTTTAGAAAAAATCCTTATGCAGGTTTCAAAAAGAGCCACCTCGCTTCGATGCGAGGTGGCTCTTTTTTTGTTTTAATCCAACTTTCATTACACCAGGCAGTTGACGTGGCCAGCAAGCGTTCATATTGTTGGTACAAATAAAAACGTCAGTAAAAAACCGTCTGTTTTCCGCTGCTTCAGAACAAAAAAAATGACTATATATAGCTTTTCATCATGGATTACTACAAAGTATTAGGGGTTGATAAAAATGCGACTCCAACAGAGATAAAAAAGACGTACAGGAAACTTGCGCTCAAATATCATCCCGACAAAAACAAAGGGGACAAGGCGTCTGAAGCAAAATTCAAGGAAATCAGTGAAGCGTATGCAGTGCTGTCCGATGTTGATAAAAAACAGCAGTACGATCAATTTGGTTCGACTCAGTTTCATCAGCGATATTCCCAGGAAGATATATTCAGGAATTTTGATTTGAATGACATCTTCAAGCAGTTCGGCTTTGGCTCCAGTGGAGGATCCACATCTTTTAGATCAGGAATGGGGGGGGATGGTGGTGGTCATCCTTTCGGTTCTTTTTTCAATCAGGGGCATTCGACTGGTTGCGGGGGCGGTGGTTGTCACTCCGGGGCGGGAAAAGGCCAGGATATGACTTATCAGATTTCAGTTACACTTGATGAAGTTCTCAATGGAGCGGAACGTACCATCAGCCTGCGAAAAAATGGGAAGAGTCAAAACGTATCTGTAAAAATACCAAGAGGCATAGAGGAAGGGAAAAAACTTCGTCTTCAGGGGAAAGGCGGGGAGTCCTCAAATGGTGGTCAGCCGGGAGATCTTTACCTGAAGGTTGGGATTGATTCGGACGATAGGTTCTCCCGAAATTCAGATGATCTCACGGTTGAAAAATTGATATCTTTCAGCGAGGCATGTCTTGGTACAAAAATGGAAATTGAAACCCTTGAAGGGAAAAAATTTATGGTGAAAGTTGCCCCTGGGACAGTGCACGACTCACGTCTCAGAATTAAGGGGTACGGGCTGCCTGCAGGTCCCATGGGGGATCGTGGGAATCTGTATGTCAAACTGGGAGTTAAAGTCCCGGATACCTTAACCGATGTACAGAGAAAAATTATTGAGCAGTTGAAGGAATGTGATCTTTAGCACCAATGAAATGTATTTCATGGTGGTTAATAGTTTGTGTCGGCATAAGCCAACCAGCCTCCGGTAGAAACCAGTTTCTGGTCAAATTGATTTAGTTCAAACTGAAAGATCAGGGAGTCTTGGCTATCCAGATTTGAGGAACCGGTGAGCTCACATTTTTCCAGATCTACAGAGATAAAAATATCACCCTCCATACCAAAAAGCTGATCAAGCTGATCTTTTCGAAGTTCGATAGCCAGTATTCCGCAGTTAAACATGTTTTGCCTGAAAATCCTGGCAAAACTCTCTGCTATAACAATGTTAATATCGTTTACCTCAAAGGCCCATACAGCATGTTCTCTGGATGATCCGCAGCCAAAATTTGCCCGTGTGACAACAGCTTGTGCAGCCTGTGATTTTTCGGATTGACGATCATACGGAATACCGTCCAGCAGCAGATCTTCAAGTAAATGAGGCTTCAGGGCCGTTTTTGAAATCTCCGTCAGATATTTCGCAGGTATTATCTCGTCGGTGTTAATATCGTCTCTGTCCAGAAAAATTGCCGGGCCGCCAAATTGTTTCATTTTATTTCCTTGTGCTTTGAGTTTACGTCTAACTGAGAAATTTTGCCGGATCAGTTATAACTCCGGTAACCGCTGCTGCAGCAGCAGAAAAAGGACTCATCAGATGAACCATGCCGCCTTTACCCATTCTTCCATTAAAGTTACGATTTGTGGTTGACGCACAGACTTCCCCCTCGGCCAACACCCCCGCACTCATACCCAGGCAGGCTCCACAGGTCGGGTTTAGAACGCAGAAACCGGCATCCATGAATGTTTTGATAATCCCTTCTTCAAGGGCCATTGTATAGATTAACGGAGTTGCCGGGGTCACTACTCCCCGGACATTTTCAGCTAATTTTCTGCCTTGAAGAATTGTTGCTGCATCTCTCAGGTCCTCTATTCGACCATTTGTGCAGGAGCCAATATATACCTGGTCGACAGGTGTGCCGTCCATTTCCTTAACATCTTTAACCAAGTCAGGTTTATAGCCATATGTTACCTGGGGTGTCAGCCTGCTTATATCAAATTCGATAATGTCGCTATAGGATGCATCCGGGTCTGAATGGTATTTTTTATAATCTTCGACAGCTGCATCTATTGTCGGATAGTCTGATTGAATAAAAGGCCAGAGATATTCTGCAGTCACACGATCAGGAAGGCAAATGCCGCAGGTCGCTCCGGCTTCCACGGCCATATTACAGACTGTCATACGGGACGACATACTAAAAGAATCGACTACAGTTCCAGTGAATTCAATCACTTTGTCCGTAGCACCATTGACAGATAATTTCTTTATGATGGCAAGAATAACATCTTTTGCAACGACACCAGGACGAAGATCTCCTGAGATATTGATTTTCAAAGTCGTGGGCGCCCTGAAGGAACAGACTCCTTTGTAGATACCCACTTCAAGATCAGTAGTGCCGACACCGGCTGCAAAGGCGCCGAAGGCACCATGAGTACAGGTATGGGAATCCCCCATAATAACGGTATAACCAGGGCGCACAAAACCCTTTTCAGGGAAAAGTGCATGGCAGACACCATTCGCACCTATATCAAAAAAATCCTTGATATCGTGTCGTTTGGCCCACTCCCGCATGATTTTCCCCTGGGTGGCAGTTTTGGAGTCTTTTGCAGGAGTGACATGATCTATAACAGCCTTTATTTTTGTTTTGTCGAAAACCTGATCCATGCCTTTTTCCATCAGATCAATGATAGCTATCGGGGTGGTAATCTCATGACACATAACGACATCGAGATTAAGAACCATATTTTCAGGGGACGGTTTATCCCGCAAGTGTGCTTGGAAGATTTTTTCAGCAATTGTTTTTCCCATTTGTATAAACTCCGGTGTATAAAGAGATGATGGTGTTGTCAGAACTCTTCACCTGCTTCGTTGCCGTAATGATAAAAATTATGCGCCTCGAATATGGTGCTTTTTACGACGCCATCAAAGATCAGTTTGCTCTCAAGTTAAATAGACTGCACACGATACAAGATAACAGGTAACTTTACTATAGTATTATGACCAGGACATCACCCATTTTATATCGGCCATAAAGCCAACTGAGGTTGTTTGGTGTAACATTCTTTTAAACCTTTTTGTTTGATGCAAAGTGCACCCATTTTTACCATTTTCCCTCCCGGGACATAGTATCTTACGGTTTTGAGCACAAAAACTAAACAACCAGTAAGGAAGTAATTACCTATTGATAATTAATACAGTGGTTATATATGAAAAATAAGATCCTGAGGTTAGACGAAACGTTACTCATCGGTAAAGGTGGTGTGCGAGAAGTCTACCAGCACCCGGATGATCCATTGAAGTGCATAAAAATAACTTTCAACCAAAAGAAACAACGTTCGGTTAAAAGAGAAATAAACAGTTTACGGCTCTACCATCTAAGAAAAAAACCCTTCGAGCGAATAACACGATTCCATGGATACTGTTTGACAACAAAGGGAAAAGGAATGGTTTTTGACCTTATTCGAGATTTTGACGGCAAGAAATCAGTGATGCTTTCTGACCATGTGGCCGGCAAGGCTGAGCCCTGCTTGCAACCTGCGGAAATTGTCTATCTTTTGAGTGACCTATTTGAACATCTGCTCCAGCACAATATTATCATCAGCGATCCGGCTCCCCACAATCTACTCGTCCATTACACATCAGAAAATAAGAAAAAACTTGTGCTTATTGACGGTATTGGCAATCCCCAGTTCATTAAGCTAGCTGATTTTTCGACACATTATGCACACAAAATAATTAAAGATAAGTGGCGATATTACATCGAAGAAAACGCCAGCCTTAAACATATATTTGCCATAACCGGCTACAAAAGATGAGGTAGTAGACTGATAAAAGGATGCTTTCAGGGTCCTCCCAACCCCGACTTTCATAACAGCGAAGCGGTGTCATTGTTGTGAAATTCATTTCATAGGACTTAGTTACAAATGAAAATAAAACGGACAGTTTTCTCAGCTTTAATTATTCTCTGTATACCAACGCTTCTTTTTGCTGCTCATGGGATTTCGATTGACGATTCACTGAAATATCCGCCTGACTTCATTCAATTTGATTACACTTCCCCTGATTCTGTAAAGGGAGGCAGACTCGTCCTCCACGACATCGGCAGTTTTGACAAAATGAATCCTTTCACCCGCAAAGGTGAGGCACCTTTAGGTCTTGAAATGCTTGTTTTTGAGCCCCTTGCGGTGACAAGTTTAGATGAACCTTTTGCAGCCTATGGGTTGATAGCTGAAGATATAGTGCTTGCCGCCGACAAGATGTCGGTTACCTATACAATAAATAAAAAAGCACAATTTTCCGATGGCAGCCCTGTCACAGTGGATGATGTTGCCTATACGCTTGATATGTTTAAAAGTGATAAGGTACATCCCGCCTATCCCTATTATTACAAAGATATTGCAGGGACTGAAAAAATGGGTGAACGGAAAATCAAATTTAATTTTGCCAGAAAGAACAGGGAACTCCATCTTATAGCAAGCCAGATGCGTATTTTATCAAAAAAGTTCTATGAGAAAACTGGCTTCGGCACAAATCAAAAGAATGGTGGTCTTACCCCTCCTGTTGCGTCAGGCCCTTATGTTGTCTCTCATGTCAAGCCTGGTAAAACAATAACATATAAGAGAAATAAACAGTACTGGGCGCAGGACTCTCCAACCAGAAAAGGTATGTTCAACTTCGATGAAATCGTAGTTAAATACTATAAAGACCAGATAGTGGCCCTTGAGGCCTTCAAAGCCGGGGAGTTCGACTTTATCTCAATTAATATAGCCAAACAGTGGGCAAGGGATATGAAAGGGCCGAAGTTTTCTTCCGGGAAAGTCATAAAAAAGAACCTTGTCCATTTTAATAATGCGGGAATGCAGGGGTTCTTGATGAATACCAGACGGGATCTCTTTAAAGACCCGAAGGTACGGCAGGCTTTAGGGCTGGCCCTTGATTTTGAATGGATCAATAAATCGCTCTTTCACGATCAATATACCAGGACTAATTCTTTCTTCAGCAACTCCTATCTTGCTGCAACCGGACTGCCCGAAGGCCTTGAGCTTGAATATCTGAACCGGTTTCGTGGTACATTGCCTGAAGAAATTTTTATTCAACCTCTGTCAGCACCAACAACTATTGGCAAACATGGAATCAGAACTCATCTGAAAATGGCGAAAAAACTTCTCAGTGAATCCGGCTGGTCAATCAGGGAAGGAGTCTTAACCAATCAGCAGGGAAAAAAATTTGAGTTTGATATCCTGCTTGTATCCCCGTCGTTTGAAAGAGTGATGGCTTCCTATGTCAGAAATTTAAAAAAACTTGGAATAAAAGTCCGTTACAGAACTATTGATCCCACACTCTATACGGAAAGATTAAAGACGTTTGATTTTGATATGATTGTTACAACTTATGGGCAATCACTCTCCCCGGGAAATGAACAGCGAAACTTCTGGCATTCGACAGCTGCTGCAATTAATGGCTCGAAAAATTATGGCGGGATACAATCTGTTGTGGTGGATAGCCTGATAGACAAAATTATTTATGCTGAAAACAGAGACCAGTTAGTTGCCGCATGTAAAGCTCTTGATCGTGTACTTTGGTATGGCTACTACCTGATTCCTAACTGGTATCTGGACACCCACAGAGTGAGTTACTATAATGAATTTCATTTTCCTGATCAATTGCCCCTTTACTATAATCCATTTCAGCTTCTTATGACGTTGTGGCAATAATCGTATTTATCAGAATAATGGACAATTCGCGTTTTTACGACGCCATCAAGAATTATTATGTTAGAAAATTTCCTATTCAATCTTAACAGTATTCAAGACACAGAAAGGTTAGGCCTTATCATTGGCAATATTGCGCAGTCGGGAGATGTGATCTGCCTCAATGGTTGTCTCGGCGCCGGAAAAACGACCATGACCCAGGCAATAGCACGTGGATTGGGTGTGCCTTCCAACTGTTATGTTACAAGCCCTTCCTATACAATTATGCATGAGTACAAAGGAGTAATTCCTTTATACCATATGGATTTTTATCGATTGAATGGTTCTGGCGATGTTATTGACCTTGGTTTTGAAGAGTATTTCTACCTTGATGGGTTAACAATCATCGAATGGAGTGAAAGGGCAGAGGATATCCTTCCCAAGGATCGAGTGACGATTGCTATCAGCCTGAATAAAGATCAGGAAAGGATAGCACGAATTTTTACCTCAAATGATATTTTGGCCAGCCGTTACAAAAAGATGCTGGCTGCATTATTGAAAATATCCAAAGCATAACTACATTGATTGATGGTCAGCACTTCCTGGGCATCCCCGGAAATATCCAGAGGAAGAAACATATTAAAATTTAAGCCAAAATAAGTGATAATTAAAGATAATGAAAAAAAAATCAATTCAATTCGAAGATTGTTTCAAGGCATATACTACAGATCAGGATAAGGCAATTACCCCGGAAGAGACGTTAGATTCTTTTTACAAAAAAGTTGAAAACCTCGATTTGAAAATCCTCAGTGAAGTGAAACGTATCGATAGTGGTCGCCTGGATATACCCGTTTATTTCAGTGTGTGCGGTGAAGATGCACTATCCCTGACAGGAACAAAAAAGCAGATGGGAAAAGGGGCATCCCCCATACAGGCTGAGGCCTCGGCCTGTATGGAACTTGCTGAGAGATTTTCATTTTTTTCGTTCAAAAGCAATGTGGGAAATTTTCTCACAGGAGATTACAGAACAATGACCCAGGCTGGATATCCTGTCCTTGACATGCAGTATCTTCTTGATTCAGTTCATGATGTCAATACGGAAATTGAACTGTTACGGCAACTGCTGGAAGACATTCCAATGCAGTGGACATGGGCCACCAATATAAGTTTAAAAGAAGATATTCTCATCCCTTTCTCCTGGTTTTATGCAATAAATGAATTTAACGGACCATCCGCCGGCAACACCCGTGAAGAAGCAGCTCTGCAGGGAATATGTGAAATAGTTGAAAGGCATGTCTGTTCGCTTATCAATAATCAAAAACTTGAGACCCCTAAAATTGAAAAAGACTCGGTCAAAGATAAGATCGGTCAGAGGTTAATAAAAAAGTTTGAAGATAATAATATTGAACTCTACCTCAATGATTTCACACTTGATACAGGACTCTGTACCGTAGGGGCACTTGCAATCGATCGGTCAACATTTCCCGGCAGAAGTGAGATAGTCTATACTGCCGGTACAACTCCGGATCCTGAAAAGGCTCTTATAAGAGCAGTTACCGAGGTTGCACAGCTGGCCGGGGATTTTAATACCGACTCCAATTATGTTGCTTCGGGCCTGCCTAAACCACTGTCAATGGAGGAGGTGGAATATCTGACCGAAACACAAACCAGTGTTGCCATCCAGGATATAAAAAATCTCTCGAATAACAATATGAGAGTTGAAATTGACAATTGCATTGATGCGTTAAGGTCGATCGACATGGAAATATTTATGATAGATGTCACCCATGACGGATTAAAAATTCCGGCACTTTACACAATTATTCCCGGGGCACATTTCAGGGAGAGGTCGAGGATTAATGATGCCGGTCTTTTTGCTGCAAAATTATTGATGGATCTTGTGACGGATTCTGAATTGCTTGAAAAGAAATTTCGGGAAATGGAAGAACTCCTGCCCCAGGCATATTACCTTGAATTTTACAGAGGCCGTAATTTTTTTAATATGGGATTTCCTGAATCAGCTATTGAGCATTTTGATAACGCACTTGCGCTTAAACCTGAAAAGGAGGATCTTCCCTATATCTATTCCTATAAGGGCAGCTGTTTAAAGGATCTAGAAAGAGTTGATGAGGCAATTGAAACATTAATACGTGGCCTGCAGGAAGATGAAGAAAGACCGGATTTGCACAATACATTAGGTGTCTGTTTTTTTAAAAAGCAGGAATATGAAAACGCTATAAACCATTTCAAAAGAGCTGTCGATCTTAATCCGGCCTCAGGAATTGACTATGCCAACCTAGGAGTGAATTATCATAAAACCGGGAAAAATGAACTGGCTGTCGAATTTCTGACTTTGGCCTTAACCCTCGATTCAAATCTCGATTTTGCACGTGATCTGCTGGATCAGCTTGTGGAAAAAGGCGAATAGTTTAATTGTCACCTGATGAATATTCCTGATTCAGAAAAAATATCTGCCTATAGCCACGCAGCGACAGTGCCAATAATGGTAATCGGAACTGTCATATTGCTGGTTATTTCATCCGGCAATACTGCAGCTCAGATCGTCTCTTTAGTTTATGGCCTATCGGCAATCTTTCTTTTTAGTGCGAGTTTTCTGTATCATTCGAATAAGCAGAAAGAAAATGATAACTCAGTCTGGAGAAAGCTGGATCACTCTGCCATTTTTTTTCTTATCGCAGGAACTTATACTCCTATCTGTTATATATATCTTGACGGGAAAATGAAGTGGGGGATACTGTTTGCTCAATGGGCGCTTGTGCTTTTCGGAACTGTATTCAAACTTATTTTTATCAATGCGCCACGACTTATCGGAACGCTTATTTATCTTCTTATGGGTTGGATTGTACTTATTCCCATAGCGACCCTGTTCAAAACAATGGAACCAACCTCCCTCACTCTCCTTGTGGCTGGTGGAATTTCTTATACCATCGGAGCGGTAATTTATGCATTAAAGAAACCTGACCCTCTTCCCGGTTTTTTCGGATTCCATGAGATTTTCCATATCTTCGTAACTGGAGGAGCAATATTGCACCTTCTGACAATCATCTCCGGGTTTAAAGGATATTTTCTGCCGACGCTTTTTTAGTTTAAACACCATTATTGGTGTTGAAAACATCTCTTTCTGCTTCGTTGTTGCAATTTTTCTAACATTCAGTGTAGATTTCCTTGGCTCAAAGTTAACTCATACAGGTTATTGTGAGCGCAATTTCCGAGGATTGAAAATTTATGGGACAAGTGTAATCGATGAATAAAGAGTTGTATCTATTACGTCATGGAGCCACACCCTTAAACGGTTTGTATGTTGGTTCAACAGATATTTCCCTGGCTGAAGTGGGAAAAGAGCAGGTGCAGCGAACCAGTAGAATACTATCTTCGATGCATATAGAACAAATTTTCTGCAGTCCTATGAAACGGTGCAGAGAAACAATGGAACTTCTCTCTCTCGATACATCTATGGAAATTATAGACAATTTGAGAGAAATTGATTTTGGCAGATGGGAAGGGCACAGTTTTGCAGAAATCACTACTACGGACCAGGAGTTGATTGAGAATTGGCGGATAAGTAGCGAAACTTTCTGTTTTCCTGATGGGGAATGTGTCAAGAATTTTAACAAGAGGGTTGAATTATTTTCCCGGAGAGTGGTGGCCTCGATAGATGACCGAATTCTTATCATCGCTCATGGCGGAACAATTCGGCATTTACTCTGCACCTTTCTTGGACTTTCTCCTGAGAAGAAAATGATTTTCGATATACAACCGGGGTGTTTCTCCACCGTTGCACTTTACGGTGATCTCGGGGTATTGACAGGTCTGAACATCAAAGGATAATGGCGTCGTAAAAAGCTCTTAAGTATCAGGTGTCGCTGAAAACATCAAACATTAAACAAAGGAATTTACTGTGAGCTTACTGGAAAGAACAGTCGAAAAAATATATCCGCAGAAATCAGAGGTGAGAGAGTCGGCTGAAAACCGTCTTAACAATCTCGCAATGCCACACTGGGCTCTTGGGGATCTAATGGATCTTGCAATTGATATTGCAGGAATCACTGGGAGCATGAGTCCTGATATTAAGAGAAAAGCTATTATTACAATGGCTGGTGACCATGGGGTGGTTGCAGAAAATGTGTCAAAATATCCAAGTGAGGTCACTCCGCAGATGGTGTATAACTTTGTTAACGGCGGTGCCGGTATTAATGCTTTAGCCCGACAGGTTGGAGCTGAGGTGCATGTTGTGGATATGGGCGTGGCTGCCGACCTGGGTGATCTGGTTTCAGCCGGAAAGATAATAAATAAAAAAGTCGGTCTGGGAACTGATAATATTGCTGTTGGTCCGGCAATGAGCAAGGCAATGGCTAAAAGGGCTGTTGAATCCGGTATTGATATTGCCAATGAACTGGCTTCAAGGATTGACCTGTTCGGTACCGGGGATATGGGTATCGGTAATACTACTCCATCAACGGCCATCGCAGCAGTGTGTACCGGAAAATCAGTTGATGAGTTGACCGGAAGAGGAACCGGACTTGATGATCAACAGCTTGCTCATAAGGTTGGCGTAATTAAAAAAGCGTTAGAGGTTAACACTATCGATAAGAGTGATGGTCTTGATATTCTCGCCAAGGTTGGCGGTTTTGAGATTGGCGGTATTGCCGGGGTAATACTTGGTGCTGCAGCACATCACAAACCTGTGTTAATAGATGGTTTTATTTCCACGGCGGGGGCTTTGATAGCTTATAAAATTGAACCTTTTATTCGCGATTATCTTGTTTTTTCACATCGCTCGGTTGAGCCTGGACACAAACCAATGCAGGAACTTCTAGGGTGCAGGAAACCGCTGCTTGATCTTAAATTCCGCCTTGGTGAAGGTACAGGAGCTGCAATGGCTATGAATCTTGTCGAAGGTGCGGTGGCAATTCTGACAGAGGTTGCCACCTTTGAGGAAGCTGCTGTTGCAGGAGCAGATAAATAGTTTCTTCTGACTCAAGATAAAAATGAGCTGTGGGGTAAACAGTTGAAATCCTTTTTTGTTCCATTAAGTGCTGCGATCAGATTTCTTACCATACTGCCACTCTCTTGGCGAGCCGGAGATGACAGCAGCAGTTTCAGCGTTAGCCTCTATTTTTTCCCTCTGGTTGGGGCTATGATTGGATCTCTGGGGTATGTTCTTGCGGCTCTCCTCTGTGTCTTTTTACCGATCAAGGTTGCTGCCGTCTGCATGCTCGGCTTTCTCGCATTTATCTCGGGCTGTTTACATCTCGATGGCCTCGCTGATAGTGCTGACGGTTTACTCAGTTCCAGGCCGCGGGAAAGAGCATTGGAAATCATGAAGGACAGCCGAACCGGAGCAATGGGTGTTGTTGCCATTATTTTTCTCCTGCTTGGCAAGTATGCAGCGCTTAGTTCAATGGATATAAAAATGTTTTGCCTGACCATTTTTTTTATGCCTCTGGCTGGTCGATGTTCACTTGTATTTGTGATGGCTATGCAGAACTATGCACGGAAAGAAGGTGGTCTGGGCCAGCTCTTCTATTCTGAAAAGAGTAAAAAGGCTGCTATTTTGTCATTGTTGATAATTATGTTTCTGCTCGCTGTTCTCGCTCCCTCTGCTATTGCTGTTGTTTTTATAACATTATTTTGCACTCTATTCCTTTTTACCAGGTGGTGTAATACGAAGCTCGGTGGGGCAACGGGAGATACATTGGGGGCTGCTTGTGAAATTGCAGAAATGGTTACTGCTATAGCTTTTGTAACTCTTGTATGAATTTGGTATTTATCGCGGTTTGTTCTAACACCCATGAAAATCCATTTCACAACGATGACACTGACTTTCAGAAAAGCTAAACCCTAAAATAATTTCTAAAGCATATGAAACAATTTGAGCATGGTGGCAATATTCATAAGGTAGGTCGTGAAAACAATCTGGACAATGGTCATATCCTTGATTTTAGCGCAAATATAAATCCTCTTGGACCTCCCGAGTGGTTTCGCAGTCTGGTAAGTGCTACCCTTGAAAAGATCATTCATTATCCTGATCCTGAGAATAACGAATTTATTCAGGCAATTTCTGAGCATACTGGAGTAAGTAAGGAAAGCATCGTTGCTGCCAATGGCACTACAGAGCTTCTTTATCTGCTAACCCGTATTCTTCCCGTGAAAAGAGCTCTTATCCCTGTACCTTCTTACGTTGATTACGTTAAGGCATCAAAACTTGGCGGATTGCCGGTTACAACAGTTGAGCTTCGAGAAAGTGAGGATTTTACATTCAGGGTTGACAGAATAAAGAGTAAAATCCAGTCGAGTGATCTGGTTATTATAGGGACCCCGAATAATCCTACTGGAACTAGCTGTAACAGGGAGGAACTGTTGTCTCTAGCAGTCGAATTTCCTGAAACGATATTTATCTTTGATGAAGCCTTTCTCGATTTTATAGGTGGAGGGATCTCACTTGCCGGGGAACGATCAAATATTATAACCATTAATTCAATGACCAAGTTCTATGCTATACCTGGTTTGCGAGTTGGATACGGTATACTTGCTCCGGAAATGGCCGCACTTGTGCGAGAAAATTTACCTCCATGGACAGTGAACAGTCTGGCTCAGGCTGTTGGAGTAGAAGCTTTAAAGGATGAGGAATATCAGGTAAATTCAAGAAAACTCTGCAGGGAGCTGCGTCTAGAACTGGAAACTGAATTGAGTTCTTTTCCCGAGCTTAAATTATATCCGGCCTCTGCTAATTATCTTTTTATCAAAATTACAAATGGTTTAAAAAATTCTGAACTAGCCGATTTTTGTCTCGATCATAAGGTAATGATCAGAAAATGTGATAACTATAAAGGGCTTGACTCATCATTTATCCGGATAGCTGTGCGCACCAGAAAGGAGAATGAGCAGTTATTGTCACTCTTTTCAAAGTTTTTTGGCCGAAAAAGTGTAAAAACGGCCAGCAGGAAAAGGGCACGGTCAATCATGTTTCAGGGCACCTGCTCCGATGCAGGAAAATCAATCCTGACTGCAGCGCTTTGTCGTATTCTTTACCAGGATGGCGTTAATGTAGCGCCGTTCAAAGCTCAGAATATGTCGCTGAATTCTTTTGTAACTTTGCAGGGTGATGAAATGGGCAGGGCCCAGGTGGTTCAGGCCCAGGCAGCAAGACTTGACCCTGAATGCCGCATGAACCCAATCCTTTTAAAACCCAATTCAGATACGGGTAGCCAGATTATTGTACAGGGCAGACCGGTTGGCAATATGTCTGTGCTGGAATATGACAGCTATAAACCGAAGGCCTGGCAGGCTGTGCGCCAGAGTTTTGATTCACTGGCAGATGAATATGATGTACTGGTTCTGGAAGGGGCCGGTTCTCCCGGTGAAGTTAATTTGAAAGCAAATGATATTGTGAACATGAAAATGGCACAGTATGCAGAGTCTCCCGTCATACTTGTAGGGGATATCGACAGGGGAGGAGTTTATGCCTCTTTTGTCGGCACCATGGAGGTTTTGGCAGAGTGGGAGAGGCAGCTGATTGCAGGTTTCATGGTGAACAAATTCAGGGGACAGGCCTCCTTGCTTGATTCAGCCCATCTCTACATTAAAAACCATACTGGTCGCGATGTTTTGGGGGTCATTCCTCATCTTGCCAATCTTGGTCTGCCGGAAGAAGACTCTGTTTCCTTTAAAAAAGGACTTTTCAACAGGGAAAAGGAGAGAGAGGATAGTGTCGATATTGTGGTGCTGAATCTTCCCCATATTTCAAACTTCACTGATATCGAGCCATTTCTTGATGAACCCGATGTTCATGTTCGTATTGTAACCAAGGTCTCAGAAGTAGGTACTCCCCAGGCTATACTTATTCCAGGATCAAAAAATGTGATACATGATCTTCTCTATTTACAATCGGAGGGTTTTATTGCAACGATCATGAAGAATTTTAAAGCCGGTTGTGAAATTGTCGGTATTTGCGGAGGATATATGATGCTCGGCGAGACAATTGAAGATCCCCATGAAATTGAATCAGCTGCCGGTCAGATAGCAGGCTTAAATCTCCTCAAAATGACAACTGTGATCAGAAAAGCCAAGCAGCTTATTCGTGTAAAAGGAGTGCATAAAGTTTCTGGGTCCAACATTTTCGGTTATGAAATCCATCACGGTATTTCAACCGACTCCAAAGACCCGCTCTTTGTCTTTGATGATAACTCCAGTTGCGGTACCGTGGATCATAGTGGCCGTGTATGGGGATGCTATCTTCATGGTGTCTTTGATTCAGACGAATTTCGTCGGTGGTTTATAGACAGACTGCGAAGCAGAATTGGCTTGCAGCCTGTAGGTGAAATAATTGCCCCTTACGATCTTGAGGCTGCCTTCGACCGTCTTGCGGATTGCGTCCGTGAAAATAGCGACATTGACACAATCTACCGTCTGCTGGGTTTGTAGTGGATCGATTTTATGTTTTGGTGCCGCGTGTTTCAGGAACGTCCAGTCAAACTTCCTCGCTCATGCTTCGCTGTGAGTTGTTTTCTGGAGCAAAAAGCGGAAATGTAAACGAGCTTGTGAGACTCCGTAGATCAACTCACAAATCTGTACGATACGTGCTGCAATTTTCTAACCGGACATTACTGGGTAAAAATATAAATTCCTGATGATATATACTCTTCAGATTTTCTCGGCACTGTTTCTCGACTTTCTGTTTGGGGATCCCCGGTGGTATCCGCACCCCGTTAAAGGTATTGGACTTTTATGCAGGATAAGTGAAAAAATAACCAGAAGATTGACGAAAAACCTAATCCTTGCCGGTTCTTTTACCGTGGCAATTGTATTGTTTGTAACCGGCTGTCTGGTATTCCTGTTGCTAACCGCCAGTTATGCTGTTTCATCTATATTTGGTGATATTGCTGCCATACTATTACTGTATACCACCTTTGCTGCTAAAGACCTGATGCGACACAGTATGGCTGTGTACAACTGCCTGGTTCATGACTCTGATCTTGACAGCGCTAGAGTGGCGGTGGGGCGTATTGTTGGAAGGGATACACAGACTTTGAGTGAATCTGAGATAAGTAAGGCATGTGTTGAGACAGTGGCGGAAAATATGGTTGACGGGATTACAGCACCTTTCTTTTTTGCAGTGTTCTTCAGTCTCTTTTCACCATATCTGGGAATGACTGCAATCGGCTGGTCAGCCGTGGGGGCTTTTGTTTATAAGGGTGTCAATACAATGGATTCGATGATCGGTTATAAAAATGACAAATATATGTATTTTGGCAGAATGGCCGCCAGAGTTGACGATTTTGTGAATTTTATACCGGCTAGAATTAGCAGTCTTCTGCTTATAATTGCTGCTTTTATTTTAAAACTGGATTACAGAGGAGCAGCGAAAATATTTTTTCGCGACAGACTGAATCATTCCAGTCCAAATGCCGGTCATACTGAAGCTGCTGTTGCCGGAGCTCTGGGAATACGCCTGGGCGGGCCGTTGCTCTATTCCGGTACAATAGTGGATAAACCCTTTATCGGCGATGATATTCACGAGATAAAGGCTGATGATATTAAAACGAGCAACAAACTGATTCTTTTAGGTTCATTCTTATTTATTACAACTTTTCTTCTGTTGCGAGGTGTGGCAAGAGTGACCTGACATTAAAATATAATTGGCTGATATAAACTAGACGTTTTCACAATGATGACACTGCCTCACTGTTATGAAAGTGATATAGCCGGGATTCGGAAGGGTATTGCCAAACGTCCTCGCAATCTGTGGATCGGAGTCTCGCATGCTCGCTTACCTGCTGTGGCAACACCCCTCCGAATCCCTTTCTTTCCGGATAGTACAGGACTTTTTTATAAATATTAATCAACGAGTGGAGAAAAAAAATGGAAAGAACTTTCGGAATTATTAAACCTAACGCCTTTGCCGATGGCAACAGTGGTAAAATACTCAGCCGTATCTATGAGGAAGGATTTACCGTGGTTGGCTTGAAAAAACTCTACTTGAGCCTGGTCGAGGCGGAAGGCTTCTATTACGTACATAAAGAACGCCCGTTCTTTGGTGAACTGACTGAATTTATGTCAAGTGGTCCCTGCATTGTAATGGTACTTGAGGCGGAGAATGCTATCCTCAAATGGAGAGATCTTATGGGGGCGACCAATCCTGCAGAGGCAGCAGAAGGAACATTACGCTGTGAATTCGGCGCATCCCTTGGAGAGAATGCTACCCATGGTTCCGATGCCCCTGAGACAGCAGCCTTTGAGATTGGATATTTTTTCTCCGGTCTTGAGTTGCTGTAATAGAGTTTTTACGACGCCGTCATGGTTTGACCTTGGTCACCGTACATTCGAGGGATCCTCTATGAAGGAGGATCCCGAGATTGTCTCCCTGTACTGTATCTGCAGCCCGTGTGACCACTTTTTCAGGTTTACCGGATGAAGTGAGCCGAGTAACTATTGAATACCCCCTGGCAAGAGTTGCAAGGGGACTGACACTGTTCAAAGCGATTGCCACATTGCCTAGACTTGACTCTTTATCTTTGAGCAGCGTTTGTATTCGGTTAACCAGCTGAGTGAAAAGCAGTTTGAGTTGTTGATCCTGTAGTTCCAGTTTTGCCAGGGGCGCATTGGATTCCAGCTTTTGTTCCTGATGATGAAAGCGCATTTCCCTGCCGGAGAGGGTATTCCCTATTGCCTGGAACAGATATGTCTTACCGAGATTAAGACGCAGCTCCAGATTCTCGAATATTCTGTCCAGATCACTCAGCATCCTTATGTTATTTCTAAGTATATTTTCTAAATAGTTGACCTTGTGCTGCAAGTGACGTGTTATCCTCCTCTCTAATAGTTCCAGATGTGCCTTTACTGCAGAAACGTCCGGCAATATTTGTGTAGCAACTCCGGTAGGAGTAGGGCAACGGAAATCAGCACAAAAATCGGCTATTGTAAAATCAACCTCATGCCCTATTCCTGTGACAACCGGAATTATAGAGTCGAAAATTGCACGGGCTACCGATTCTTCATTAAAAGCCCAGAGATCTTCTATAGAACCTCCCCCCCGACAGAGTACGATAATATCAACGTTATCCAGCCTGTTTGCCTGTTGGATCGCTTTGACAATCTCAGGGCCAGACTCATTTCCCTGTACTCGAACCGGCAGTATCTGAATATGGACATGGGATTCCATTGTTGCAGCAATTTTCAGAAAATCCCGAAGTGCCGCACCGGTCGGTGAAGAGATAATCACAATTTTTGCAGGGTAGGGCGGGATCTGTTTTTTATATGCTTCTGAAAAAATTCCCTCGTCAGATAATTTCCTTTTCAGCTTTTCAAACTCAATTTGCAGGTTACCCTTGCCATACTGCTCGACAGTATCAACTATGATCTGATATTCTCCCCTTGGCTCATATACAGATATCCTGCCAAAACAGATAACCTGCTGCCCGTCCGATAAGGTATGGCTCAGGTATTTTTTCTGATTTTTAAAAAGTATAGCTCGAATTTGTGAGTGAGAATCTTTTAATGAAAAGTAGGAGTGCCCAGAATAAGGGGTTTTTAAGTTCGAAATCTCACCGCTTATTCTAATAAATCTGTACTCTCCTTCGAGAAGAGTTTTTATTGACCTGGTAAGTTGAGTTACCGTGAGTATGGGTTCAGATTGAGTATTATGAATCATAGAAATCTTAATAGAGTGTCAGGTTATGGTTTCATAAATCTTGGTTTACACATAGACAGATATTGAGCTTTATATTATATTGACCCAGCTGACGAAAGTCTCTAAGAAAATTCATATAATAATTAATTGGAGGGATGCAAATGTCCAGTGAGAGTGCGTTTAATAAACGGCTTACTGAGGAGACAAAAATGGAGAAGGTCGAAGGGTTGCTAGAGCACTTCAACCTGCCGCCAAAAGTGATAGATTTTATACGGAAGTACCAGCGTCTAATCATTATCCTTCTTGTTGTGATTGCTGTTACAGTGATATCTCTGTCTCTCTACTCGTCTTACCGTAAAGGTGTTGTGGAGGATGCCGCTTCTGCTTTGTCGACAGCATTACAGGCTGACAATGGCAAAAAAGCTGCTTCTTTAGCCGGAGTAATAGATAAGTATGGAAATACAACTTCAGCGCAATGGGCTAGAATTGAACTTGCTCATCTTGATATGAAAAACGGTGAATATGCAGCAGCAGCTGGAAGATATCTCGACGAGCTTAAAAGTGTCGACAAGGCAAGTCCACTCTATAGCCTGTTACTCTTTGGGGCTGGACAGGCTCTGGAGGCGGATAAAAAATTCGCTGAGGCTGCGATGCAGTATGATCTTTTGAAGGAAATCAAGGGTTACGATCATATCGGTTATACAGGGCTGGCCCGCATTGAAGAGACCCAGGGTAATTTCGAAAAGGCACATACGATTTATAATAATTTTCTGCTTAATGTAGGCGATGACCCCTCGGCAGCTCAGGCCAGATCTGAAATTGAAGCAAGAATCGCACAACTGAAAACAAGAATGTGAAAATTGTACACTCTGTAAGAGAGATCAACTCCCTTTCGAAGAAGTGGAAAAAGAAAGGGTATAAAGTTTCTCTTGTGCCGACGATGGGATGCCTGCACGAAGGTCATCTGTCACTCATGCGTAAAGCAAAAAGTGTGACGGACAAAACCATTGTATCTCTTTTTGTAAACTCGAAACAGTTTGGCCCTAATGAGGATTTAGACTCATATCCCAGGCAATTTCAGGCCGATTGCAGTTTGGCCGAGGGAGAAGGGGTGGATGCGCTTTTTTGCCCTGAACCGGAAGAGATATACCCGGAAAATTTTCAGACCAGCATTAATGTAACACTGCTCTCCCAGGGGATGTGTGGAAAGGACAGGCCTGTGCACTTTGGCGGGGTCGCAACTGTGGTAACAAAACTCTTCAATATAACTATTCCCGATGTTGCAGTGTTTGGCAAAAAAGATTTTCAACAGCTGGTACTAGTCAGGCAGTTAACGAAGGATCTCAATTACAATATTGAAATTATCGGCGCTCCTATCTTCAGGGAAAAAGATGGGTTGGCAATGAGTTCTAGAAATCGCTATCTTGACGATGCAGGTCGCAGAACCGCACTCTGCCTTTCCCAGGCAATTCATGCTGCCAAGGAACTGGTGAAGGGTCGGCAGGACGTAGCGGCGAATACTGTAATAGAAAAAACAAAAGAGATTGTAGATAACGCCGGTGGAAAACTGGATTATGCTGTTGTTGTAAATGAATTCAACCTTATCCCCGATAAATTTGTTAATAAACACAGTGTACTGGCTTTGGCGGTTAAAATTGGAGATTCGATCAGGCTGATAGACAACAGTAAATTAATGATGGCGTCGTAAAAAAAATAACAGGAGCCTGCTATGCCTGGATTTGAAATATTTGGTGAAGAAGAAAAAAAAGAAATCATGGACGTTCTCGACACCGGTGTTCTTTTTCGGTATGAGTTCAATGACCAGCGAAATGGGGTCTTTAAGGTAAAGGAATTTGAGGAGAAATTTGCTCATTACTGCGGAACATCTTATGGTCAGGCCGTAACGTCAGGAACGGCCGCTCTGAAAGTTGCTCTTAACGCCCTTGGAATTGGCCCGGGTGATGAAGTTATCACTCAGGGGTTTACCTTTGTCGCAACCTGGGAAGCTATTTTTGAAGTTGGTGCCATTCCCGTGTTTACTGAGGTAGATACGACGCTTAATATGGATCCTGTAGATCTAAAAAAGAAAATAACATCCAAAACGAAATGCATAATTCCTGTTCACATGCTTGGTGCCCAGGCTAGAATTAAAGAAATTCTTGCTATTGCAACTGAACATGGTATTCCAGTACTTGAAGATACTGCCCAGGCGGCCGGAGGGAAAATAGAAGGAAAACATCTTGGCAGCTTTGGCAAATGCGGAACTTTCTCCTTTGATTCAGTGAAAACGATGACCACCGGAGAAGGTGGCATGGTAATAACAGATGATCTGGAACTGTGGAGAGCAATGTCTGAATATCAGGATCACGGTCATGATCATGAGGTCAATCCCGGAGGAAGAGGGGGAGAGGGAAGACGTTTTGTCGGATTTAATTACAGAATGATGGAAATTCAGGGAGCAATCGGCATAGCCCAGCTTGCAAAGTTGGACTCAATGATTGCCGCCCAGCAAAAAAATAAAGCCAAACTTAAAGATGCTGCAGGGCAAATTCCTGGAGTTACCTTCAGGCATCTTATGGATGAAAAAGGAGATTCAGCAACCTTCTTTGCCTTTTCTCTGCTGGATCGTGACCACTGTACAAAGGTAAATGACTCACTCAAGTCCGATAGTTTTGGTGCGATCAATTTTGCCGAGAACAGCTGGCATTTCTATCCCAAATGGGAGCATCTTCTCGAAGGAAAAACTATAACCCGTTCAGGGTATCCATTCATGGAATCGGGAGGAAAACGGCGTGTTGTTTATGATCCTGAATTGTTGCCGCAGTCGGCTGAGATTCTAGGAAAAACGCTGATATATCCTGTTTCAATAAATATGGGATCTGAATTACTTGATAATATGTGCCGGGCGCTTGAGAAAGCCGGCAGCGCGTAAAACCTTTTATTTGTAAAATTTGTGGGATCCGAATTCATCAAGATAGATAAAATGTTCTGCCCAGTAAGGTTCTATAGTGTTATGATGGTAGTGCGTTGCACCATTGGTGAAGTCCTGAGTCTGCAAGGCCGTGTATACTGATTTCAGACATTCAAAAAAAGCTTTTGGGTCATCCGGGAAATAAGAGTCCTTCTGAAAAGTCCAGCTGAACTGATAAGGCTCTTTCACGATGTCTTTAATCGGCAGGTGTTTTTCGTTGGCACGGTTTAAGGTTACCAGTGCTACAGCCATCTGTCCAATCAGTGGCTCAGAGCGTGCTTCATGATACACGTTAAGGGTTAACCACAAGAGACCTTCTAAGAGTGTCACGTTCCTTCTCCTGCCTGAAAAGAAAATACCTGACTATACAGTCGTACAGTTTATTATACTACATTTCGAATAATCGTCAATGTGAGGGCTAATTTGTGTAATTAATTCTCAATAACACCTGACGAAAGCAATGTCCTGTGTATGCATGTAAATAATAGTTCATTGAGAATTAGAGGAGCAAGCAGAAGGGCAAATCAGACTGCAGCAACCAATTGGCTGTCACGATTAAAAAGCGGCATGATCATATCGCTGGCAGCCTTCGATTTTGAGGCGACTCGATTCATAACAGCGTGGGGACCATTTTTTCGCATTTCTACAAGCTCCCAGCAATGAGGGGATGCGGCAATAGCCTTCATAAAACCGAGGTGTTCGGTGTGGCCGGTTTTATAGGAACTGACATGTCCAAGAACAGGACATCCTAAAAGTGCAAGATCACCCACCAGGTCAAGTACTTTATGTCTGATAAATTCGTCGTCAAACCTTAAGCCATCTTCATTGAGAACTGACTTTCGATTCCAGTGAATAGCAATTACATTTTCAAGGGAGCTGCCAAGCGCCAGTCCGTTAGCCCATAATTCTTCGACCTGTTCAACATATCCAAAAGTTCTGGCCCGGGAAATTTCTTTGCCGAATTTTTCTGTAGAAAGATTAAAAGAAAATTTTTGGTTATCTATTACAGTATCGTCAAAGCATATTTCACCGGTTATCTTAAAGCCATTGTACGGTTTGATTGTAATAGATTTATCACCATCGGTATAGTGGATCGGTCTGGTTATCCGAAGAGCTTTTCTCATGCCATTCTGTTTCTTTTTCCCGGATGACTTCATCATTTGGAAAAAAGGCTCGGCACTTCCATCCATAATCGGTACTTCTGCCGAATCGAGTTCAATGTCTGCATTATCGATACCAAACCCATGCAGGGCTGCCATAAGATGCTCAGTCGTCGAAATATGGAAATTGTCATTGCCAATAGTTGTAGCAAGCCTGGTATTTACGACCATATTCATATGTGCTTTAATATGTTCATTAGGCAAAACATCAGTTCTGAAAAATCGGATTCCGTTATTTTTAGGGGCTGGTTTAATAGAAAGATTAACAGTTCTGCCGGAGTGAAGTCCAACTCCGCAGCAGCTCACCGATTTCCGTAATGTATATTGATATGGATCTATTGGTAATGGCATATAAAATCCTGAGTTATTAATATGAATTTACTGTAATAAAGCAAAATTTATGCCATTAATTTGTTTAAAAACATGAATACATTTAAATAGCGTATTTATAGCTAGATGCGAAGAAAAGTGAATTTGTTTCAATAAAAATCATAGTGTGGGTTAAAAGACACTCATAGAGGTAAAAAAACACACACTAACGGGTTTTGCAGGCCAGAAAATATTTATCCGAACTAAGCAAAATCTATTGGTATTTCTGTATTGTTTTCAAAATATACTCTGCAAACTCTTTATCCTCTTTTTGCTTCACTTTGAGCACATAGAGGGGCAGGGTTCGTTTTAAATGGTCAATTTTCACAAAATCTTTCTCAGTAGTCAGGAGGCTTTGAGCACCAGCCCCTTTTGCTTCATTACATAATCTGTCCATCAATCTCTGGTCGTATTTCCTGTGATCTTCAAAGGGTGAGAATTGCACAAGGTCAATTCCATTCATTTCCATTGAATCTTGAAATCGGATTGGATTTGCAATCGCACAAAAACCAGAGGTTCGACCAAGGTCAGAAAAACCTCCAACACTCTCCTTTTCATCGGCAGCCCAGACTTCATAGCCGAAAATTTTTGAAAAGAAAAGCGGTTTTTCCGGGAACTTTTTTTTCAGCAGGATTGAAAACTGATCTGCTCGTTCTCGGTTGCTGCCAGTAACTCCCGTCAACATAAAAGCATGGCACCTCTTTAAAGCACTCACAGGCTCCCTCAGTACACCGCCTGGAAAGACTCTGCTGTTGCCGGCAAGTGTTGTTGCATTAAACAGTACAATGTCAATATCTCGATTGATGGCCAGGTGCTGAAATCCGTCATCAAGCAGGAGGATATCTGCATCGTGTGATTCTATAGCCTGTTTACAGGGGTGAATGCGTGACTTACCTGTAATAACCGGCACTCCCTCCAGTATTTTGGCAAGCATAAAAGGTTCATCACCAGCCTCTTTCTGGGATAGAAGGATCTTCTTTCCAGTGGAAACAGTATTACTCTTTTTATTTGCTTTACCGCCGTATCCTCTACTGATGATTGCAGGATAGTAACCTGCCTGCTTCAGCATCCGGGCGAGACTGAGAACCATCGGTGTTTTTCCTGATCCACCCATCGTGAGATTACCAATGGAAATGACAGGAACCGGCAGTGTATGACGCTTGAAAATGCTTTTTTTATAGAAGGCAGCTCTGGTACTCATCAATCCACTATATAATGGACTCAATGGTCGCCCCAAAGCAAAAAAAAAGTCTATCTTGTTCAATACAGCTCCTAAGTATTTCTCCCGACAAATCGGAAAACTTTTTAGTTACGCTGGATAAGTGCCTTGATGCTGGTATTAACCATTTGAATTAAATCAATTTTTGATTTTATTGGTTTTTATTACAGCTTTTATGGAGTAAAGCACTAAACTTCAGACAAAATAAAAGGAAATTTTCATTTTTGATTTTGCAAAATCAACAGTAAAAGACTAATATCATGACTTCGTCGTATATGCTTGCTCTTTTCTCAACTAGAAGGGTTGGATCGGGACTGGGTAAGTTTACTTAATCAATACATATAGAGGGAGGATAAAATGAAGTTAGCTCTAAGTGGTAAATTTGTTTCAACTGCCGCCTGCGTTATGATGGCTTTATCAGTGCCGGCAATGGGAGTTGCAGGAGATACGATCAAATTTGGTGTTGCAGGACCTCACAGTGGTGATCTCGCATCATATGGATTACCTTCTGTAAATGCGGCTAAAATTGTTGCAAAGCAGGTTAATGATGCAGGTGGTATCAATGGAAAAATGATTGAACTGCTTATTGAAGATGATGTCTGCAAGCCTGAGATTGCAACCAATACTGCAACCAAACTGGCCTCTGAAGGCGCTGAAGTTGTTCTCGGTCATATCTGTTCCGGTGCTACCAAAGCAGCTCTGCCGATCTATAAAGATAAAGGTATTCTGGTTATGTCGCCATCGGCTACCAATCCTGCTCTGACCCAGAGTGGTGATTATCCCAACTTCTTTAGAACTATTGCACCTGATGATGCTCAGGCTGAAGTTGATGTGAATTTTGTTCTTGAAAAGCTTGGTTATACAAAAATCGCAGTTGTTCATGATAAAGGTGACTATGGTAAAGGATTTGCTGAATTTGCCAAGAAGTTCCTTGAGGAATCCGGAAAGGCAGAAGTTGTACTTTATGAAGGTGTGACTCCAGGTGCCGTAGATTATTCTGCAATTGTTTTGAAAATCAGAAAGTCAGGTGCCGAGGCTGTTATCTTTGGCGGGTATCACCCGGAAGCATCCAAAATTGTCGGCCAGATGAAGAAGAAGCGCTTAAAAACTACTTTCATCTCCGACGATGGCGTGAAGGATATGACTTTTATTAAGGTTGCCGGTAAAAATGCTGAAGGCGCTTATGCTTCAGGACCTCAAGATAATGCCAGCAATCCTCTGTCAAAGGTTGCTATTGAAGCCCATAAGGCTACTTTTAATTCCGATCATGGCGCTTTCTACGAGAACGCATACTCGGCAATGCTGGCAATGGTCAATGCTATTAAGAAGGCGGGGTCTACAGATCTAGCCGCTTTGAAGAAAGTACTCCAGACTGACAAAGTTGATACTCCAGTCGGCAATATCTATTTCAATGAAATGGGTGATGCGGTCGGAGTTGGCTTCTCAGTATATCAAGTACAGGATGGAAAATTTGTAGAAATGAAATAGTAAATATCCCGTTTCTCGGGGTTAGCTTGTTAATCTACCTGAAATGGGGTGCGGATTTTATGGGATGCACTCCGTTTCAGGTTATTTTTTGTGGTTTTTATGGATTATTTTATTGAACTCCTGTTCAGCGGTCTTACTCGTGGTTCTATCTATGCATTGATTGCTCTCGGGTACACAATGGTATACGGTATCATTGGATTGATTAACTTCGCCCATGGTGAAATATATATGATAGGTGCCTTTACTGCTTTTATAGTAGCAACGGTGCTGTCAATTTATGGATTCCCACTCCTTGCTATCATTGTTATTGCCGGCGTAGCCGCTGCCGTATGGTCAAGTGCTTATGGTTATACTATTGAAAAAATAGCGTATAAACCACTTCGGCATGCACCGCGCCTTTCACCTCTGATCAGTGCGATAGGCATGTCTATTTTCCTGCAAAACTACGTGCTGCTGGCGCAAACCTCTGACTTTCTGCCATTTCCCGAACTCATACCTGACTTTGAATTTATGGAGCCTGTGGCCCATATCGTAGGCTCCAGTGACCTGGTTATTCTTATAACCACAACTGTTGTTATGCTGATTCTGACCTATATCATTAAGTTTACACGGGTAGGAAAAGCAATGCGGGCAACAGCCCAGGACAGAACAATGGCAATGCTTGTGGGGATCAACGTTAATCAGATTATTTCCGCTACTTTTATTATTGGATCTGCTCTTGCTGCCATCGGTGGACTTCTTATTGCTTCCCATATAGGTCAGATAAATTTTTATATCGGTTTTATTGCCGGTATCAAGGCATTCACTGCGGCAGTTCTAGGAGGAATCGGTTCTATTCCCGGAGCAGTTTTAGGAAGTCTTGTTCTTGGACTGACAGAAAGTTTTGCCACCGGTTATGTGTCTAGCGATTATGAGGATGTCTTCGCATTTTCCCTTCTCGTTCTTATTCTGATTTTTAAACCTTCGGGATTGCTGGGCAAAGCTGAAACAAAGAAAGTATAAAATATCTAAGATACTAAAAAATGACAAGTTCTTAAAAAGTCCTATTCTTCGTTATCCCGTCATTCCCGCGCAGGCGGGGATCTAGTTATTTCAATACCTTCTGGATTCCCGCCTGCGCGGGAATGACGGTGCGGGAGACTTTTTGCGAGTTCATCAAAAATAGATTTTTTCTTGTTTTTTATTATAGTTTTTCTGGAGTAACGCACTGATGTTATTGATAAAAGAATTAAAAAAAGCACTTGGCGTAGCTCTCTGGTTTATTTTTCTGACATTCCCCATAATGGTTATCAAGGTTGACCCGATTGAGAGAATTATTCGCTATCGATGGGAGAACGCCGCCTATGTAGCGATTGTAGCTTTCACGGCTTATCTTGTCATGAGCTTTTTTAAGATGAGGAAACTACGGGTTACTGCAGATAAAAAAGAGGTGAAAAAATCTCAAAATGTCATCTATTCCATTCTTAACAACAAAAAACAGCTGACTGTACTCAGTTTTGCCATACTGGCAATTGCTATTATTTTCCCACATTTTTTTTCTGTATACCAGACAAATGTTATGACAACGGCCCTTATGTACGTTGTTCTCGGGCTGGGATTAAATATTGTTGTTGGAATGGCAGGGTTACTTGATCTGGGCTTTGTTGCATTCTATGCAGTGGGGGCATACTCTTACGCCCTTCTCAACTACCATTTTGGCCTCGGTTTCTGGGTGGTTCTACCTATTGGTGGAGCCCTTGCCGCAATATTTGGTATTATTCTGGGGTTCCCTGTACTGCGTCTGCGTGGTGATTATCTGGCTATTGTTACTCTGGGATTTGGTGAAATTATCCGGTTGATTCTGGAAAACTGGGGTGAGTTTTCACAGGGGCCAAGCGGTATCTCCAATATCTCCAGACCCGGTTTTTTCGGCATGGATTTTTCACTGGAAACATCCATTATGTACATGTATTACATCATGGTGATTGGTGTAATTGTAACAATTTTTATCGTCAACAGATTACAGGATTCGCGACTTGGGCGTGCCTGGATTGCCCTGAGAGAGGATGAGATCGCATGTCAGGCAATGGGCATAGATAAACGGAAAACAAAGCTGGCCGCTTTTTCTCTGGGTGCATTCTGGGCGGGACTTATTGGTGTTGTTTTTGCAGCTAAAACAACATTTATCAATCCGGCAAGTTTTACCTTTCTTGAATCTGCAATTATCTTATCTATAGTCGTTCTTGGCGGCATGGGCTCAATTATCGGGGTTATACTTGGTGCATTTATTCTTATTTTGATGCCCGAATATCTGCGAGCATTGTCTGAATTTAGAATGCTTGCTTTTGGTGGAGTCATGGTCGCTATGATGGTATTTCGCCCACAGGGGATGATTGCAAATATACGCAGAACATATAAATTTGAAAAACAGGAATAGTTCTTTTTGAAATGGACAATCAGATATTAAAAGTAAATGGTCTCACTATGGATTTTGGTGGGATTCGTGCCTTAAACTCTCTTGATCTCGACGTCAACAGGGGAGAGATTGTAGCGTTGATCGGCCCAAACGGTGCAGGCAAAACAACCTTTTTTAACTGTATTACCGGAATTTATGCTCCTACTGAAGGAGAGGTCTACCTTGCTTCGCCCGGCAGTGATACAAAGGTGAGTTTAAAGGGCTTGAAACCCAATCAGGTTACAGAAAAAGGGCTTGCAAGGACATTTCAAAATATCAGGCTCTTTGCCAAAATGACTGTCCTGGAAAATGTTATGATCGGCAGACATTGCAGGACAAAGGCCACTGTTCTTGGAGCTGTCTTTCGAAATAGAACTACCCGTGATGAAGAACAGTCTATACTGGAAACCAGTTATGATATTCTTGAGAAAGTGGGGCTGGAGCAGTATGTTAATGAGTTTGCAAATAACCTCCCCTATGGGGCACAAAGACGACTTGAAGTTGCAAGAGCCCTGGCCACCGAACCTCTTCTTCTGCTGCTTGATGAACCTGCCGCCGGTATGAATCCACAGGAAACGATTGAACTGGAAAAGCTGATTAAAGAGATTTCCTCTGAAGGGCAGTCAATCCTGCTTATTGAGCATGATATGACGCTTGTAATGAGTTTATCTGATCGGATTTTCGTGATGGATTACGGCAAAAAAATCGCCGAGGGAACCCCAGTGGAAATTCGTGAAAATCCTGCAGTTATCAAGGCATATCTGGGGGAAGATGTCGATGCTTAAACTACAAAATGTGCAGGCCGGATATGGAAATATTCTTGCCATCAAAGATGTCTC
>MAXH01000273.1 GCA_001750925.1 Desulfobulbaceae bacterium S3730MH12 | reverse complement strand
CGTGGCAAAAATGGCGGCAGAGTATGCTGGGCGATTGCCGGCACATTTTGTGAGGGAAAACTGCAGGGTGCATTTGCCGACAAGAGAAATTCCTGCGTCAAATGCGATTTTTTCAGGATGGTTAACAGTCAGGAAGAGAGTCATAATAGCCCTACAAAACTGCTTAAACATCTTGTTGATACAACCGATAATTCGTTTTTGGGTGACCTCGCATATAAAAGGATTAAAGCGGGAGAGAGATTTCTTATACAGGGGGCCAGGGAGGAGACAGCTTATATAATTCAAGAGGGGACATGTCTGACAGTGGTGGAAAAAGATGGCGCTTTGCATCCTGTCGGACATAGGGGAAAAGGTGACATCGTTGGTATTCGTGCCCTGTTTACCGGGGAACCCCGCCATGCACATGTTGAGGCGGAGACTGATATGCATCTCTGGGTATTAAATAAGCATCAGATCGACAATATTTCCCAGAGTGACCCGGATTTGCTGACCCTTCTTACAGAAATTGTCACAAGTCAATTTGATTCAAAACGGCCTGTTGCGGACAGAGAGATTGGGAAATATGTCGCGACTAACATAATTGGAAGAGGATCATATTCCATTGTATATAAGGCAGTACACAAGGATCTGAATATGGTAGTAGCCATCAAAATGATGCGTCATAATATGGTTATTGATTCAGATTTTGTCAGCCATTTTAAAAAAGAAGCCCGGATTATTGCCTCTCTGAATCATGAAAATATTCTCAATGTTTATGATTTTGAAGAACGGTATAAAACTGTATTTATCATCATGGAGTATCTTGAAGGAGAGTCGTTACAGGATCTTCTTTTGCGTCTGAGAGTAATCCCCTCAGCTCTGGTGGCTGAATATGTCTACCAGATATGTCAAGGGCTTGACTATGCTCATGGGAAGGGAATAATTCATCGTGATATAAATACTGTGAATGTGATGGTATTGCCAAATGATCGTATCAAAATTCTTGATTTTGGCCTTGCATGTCAGCTTGGGACGGAGGATGAACATATTGGAGGTGCTCTTGCCTATCAGGCTCCGGAATTGCTTGAAGGAGAACCGGTTGATCAGGGCACTGATATCTATGCGCTGGGAATTACTGCCTATGAACTGGTTACGGGAAAGAGACCATTTGATGATAAAGAGATCAGCCAAATGTTTCGAATTGGGAGCCCACGGGAAATTGCAGATCCAGCCCTGTTGGCCCCGGATATTCTTCCGGAGTTACGCCATTTTATATTAAAGGCCTGCCGGCATGATAAGAAGCAACGGTACCAAAACGCTGGTGAGGCATTGGAGGAATTGCACCCTTTTGTTTCAGTCCGGGGTAAACAAGTGTCAGATGAGAATAATCGCCGAAAATTGACCACCATTATTCTTCGGTACGATCAAAAACAACAGGCTGCGCTCAATAGTTTACTCTCAGAATTCAGTACTAAAACCAATGCAATTGATGTTGATTTTAAGCTTATGGATCTAAGTGATTGATGGAATCGAAGTTTAGCAAAATTGGAATAAACATGCAGCCCAAAAAACTGAACTGCTGGCAATATAAGAAATGCGGCAGGGAACCGGGAGGAACGAATGCTGACAAAGATGGCATTTGTCCCGCTGCAGCCGAACGGACTTTTAATGCCTTTAATCGTGGCATAAATGGCGGCAGAGCGTGCTGGCTTGTAGCAGGTACATTCTGTGATAATAATGTCTCGGGTACATTTGCTGAAAAAATAGATAGCTGCAGAGATTGTGAATTTTATAAAATGGTGCAGAACGATGAACATTCGTTTAGTACAGATGGCAGTGGAGTCAGGTTATATGCTGCCACACACGTAGGTCTGGTTCGCAAAGCCAACGAAGATCGCTATTTGGTCAGAAAGTTTGCTGATGGCACGCTTCTACTGGCGGTGGCAGATGGGATGGGAGGCCATTCGGCGGGGGATTACGCGGCTGAAATCCTCCGGGGCCGGTTGGCAAACATGCAAATAATTCCGGCTGGCAAAGAAGCTGAAACTTTATCTCAACTGGCAGTGGAAACAGATAAGTTCATCCTTGAAGTAGGGGAAACAGATGAGGCGTTCGAGGGCATGGGAACAACACTCCTCTGTGTCTTTCTCAGAGACAACATCGCTCACTGGGTACATGTTGGAGATAGTCGCTTCAGCATTTTCCGCGCAGGGAAACTGCTGCAAATAACTCAGGACCAGAATCTTGCCCGTTTTTTGGTGGAAGAGGGTGAGATAACTATTGAAGAGGTGGCTGAGCACTATTCTCGAAATATTCTTGATCAGGCCATCGGCAGTGCAATGGAAGAACCTGAGACTGGAGCGGAAGAACTCAGTGAAAATGATATTCTGCTTTTATCTACGGATGGTTTTCATAATCTGGTACTTGCCGAGACAGTCATATCTCAACTTGAAAGGAGAGAGGATCTCAAGACTCGGGCCGATTCCCTTGTTAATCTTGCCCTTAAAGAGGGTGGAACAGATAATATCACTATTGTTATGGCTGAGTTAACAAAAGTATAAACAGTTTCATTTGACGGTGTCGTAAAAAGTCTGATATTCTGCCTGCTCCGTCATTCTTGCCTGCGTGGGAATGACGGAGCAGGGAGTTTTTACGGGTTTATCATATTTGATGACGTCGCAAAAAGGTGAACCACTTTTCCCAATTATCTTGGTCATTACCAGATACTTGCTGCATATAAATGGAATAACCATGCATTCAGCATAATGTCGGGTAACATCTTGAGGAAGGTTTTGAAAAAAGTACAGTTGAATTGAGCTGGAACTCCCCTCTCTGGGATTATCCTTACCTGAAAGGATAATCCCACTATCTGCTGCTATGTAAAACTGTTTTCAAATACTAATTCGTCAAGGTCAAGTTGGCCCGGGCGTGGCCATGCTTCCTTGGTGCCCTTGCCAATTGCCACAAACATTGCAATAATATGATTCTCAGGGAGATGGATAAGTTCAGCAGCTTTTTCGAAATCAAAACCATCCATCGGGCATGAGTTATATCCCATTGATTGTGCAGTAAGCATAAGCGTTTGAGCGACGATACCACAAGACCGCATGGCCTCATCTCTTTGCACTTGTTCTTTGCCACGATAGTAATTGTCGATTGCTGGAATCATAAATTCTTGCACCTCCTGAGGGGCATTGACCCAATATCGATCAGGTTGCTTCTCCCATGACTTCAGGTCGGCACAGAGTACAATAAATAAGGACGCATCTGTTACCTGTGCTTGATCCCAAGCTACCTCCCTGACCTGCTTTCGCAACTCAGGATCTGTCAATACGACAAAACGCCAATTTTGGATGTTAAATGCTGTAGGAGAAAGAATGGCGAGAGATAATAACTCATCCACTTCCTCTTTCGTCATGCTGTGGTTTGGGTCATAATGTTTGATTGCCCTGCGTGCTTTTATTGCTTCCTTTGTGTTCATACCATTTCTCCTCATATATATTTTTTGGGGGGATTTAGGTGACATCGCCACATAAAATAAGACCCTCGTGTCGTTGTTGGAACCCTGTCTCTGTTTATAATTATCATGCTAATTATTCACTTCCAAATTTAATCAGTTTTTCGAAAAAACAAAGGGTGAGAATTATCTATATAATCACAAAGGAGCTATCAAGAGAAAAAATGGAGTGAAAATAGAACTGTGTTAAGTGGCAGGCAACCTGAAATTTAAGGTCATTCCTGAATTTTTCCCATGTGGAAACAACGAGTTGTTTTGATCCAACGCTATTTGTTTTTGGGAACTTCTATGAACAACAGCGATTACTTATCAACTGCAGAATCATCCATCAAATATCGGGATAATACGGTTCGCAACACATGATTGCCACGCCGAAGAGTGGTTTTGTTCACTTCTTCGCCGCCTACCTCAAGATAATTCAACCAAAACAGGGCCACAAGCCAGATTGCATCGACAAAATGTTCTTTGTTTCCCACACTCATGGGCTTGATACTGCCATTGGAGATACCACCATCGATAGTGAAGCGAATCATGTCCTTCATCTGGTTGTTTGTCGCGTGGAACCGTTCTTTAAGCAGAGTATCGTTCATTATCAAAGCAGTTAATTCGCGCTTGAAAAAACGATACTGCCAATTGTACTCCTGAATCATGATGAAGGTGCGCTCGAGTGCCTCTATTGTTCCTGGTGGATAATTGTCGAGGATGATTTGATACTGCTCAACACCATAGGCGTCCATTTGCTCGAAAATAGCGCGAATAATATCTTCCTTGTTGCGAAAATGGTAATAAAGATTGCCCGGACTGATACCGGCTGCTGCTGCGATGTGATTGGTCGAGATTGCTTTAGTTCCGTGCTCGTTAAAAAGCTGCACTGCGATATCGATGATTTTGTCACGGGTTTTCATGTCTGGTTCTATATCAAATTCAATTCTGAATGACTATCTCTAAAGTGCCACAACTGTTTCTTCAAAACAACTACGATCATCCCCAAAAAGTTGCATAGTTAATAGTCAAGGTGCAGCAACTTGCTTTTGGCGAGAACTCGATTGAATAATCGGATTCGAACAAACATACCGTGTAGTCCAAATCGGAAAAGTGTCGGCAACACCCTGTAGAGCGGAACGGACTTAGTCCACAGGTTGGCAACTTCCTTATAGAATTCCTCCATCGGCAGCGTCGTAGGAAACAGCGCATGAAGCATATCGTATAGCTCGGGTTTGCGGGAGAGCAGCTCCTGTTCTCGGGCGGTGAAAAGTTCTGTGCCGGGAAGAGGGGTTAGAACAGTAAAAGAAATGTATTTATGTTTCATTTTTCGGACATAAGCCATTAAGGAGGAGAAGTCTTCGCGGGTAAATGCCGGATCAACCATATAAGAGGCATACATCATGATCCCAAGCCGATCAAGTATTTTGACCGCTTCTGCCTGCTGTGCAGTGGTAATTCCCTTTTTCATCGCTTCCAGTCGCTTATCTGAAAAATCCTCCATCCCTACAAACACCTGGGAAAGACCAATCTTTGCCCATTTGGCAAAAAGTTCGGGGTGATTCACTATGGTGTCCACCCTACCATAAAGGAAATACTTTTTATGGATACCGGCTGCGGCAATCAAATCTGCAAGTTTATCCATCCGCCTTACATCGCACATGGATTCATCATCGCAGAAGAAAACATTAGGTTCGGCCACAGTAAGTAATTCCTCGACCACTTTTTCGGGGTTACGGCGAAGATATTTTCCTCCGGTTATCTTCCATAGGGCGCAAAAATTGCATCGGCCTGTGCAGCCAAGGGAAGTTCGGACTGAGGCGAGAGGTTTAAACCATTCGCTGAAATAGTGTCTCCGATAGGCGGCAGTTAAAGATCTATCAGGAAATGGCAGTTCATTGAGATTCGTGTACTGCCTTGGTTTGCTGAAAACCATGCTTTTAATGTTGGGAATAGCGACACCGTGAATATCAGAGAATTTGCCTCCCATTTCCCACGTACGGATAATTTCCTGCAGAGTGAAAACTCCTTCACCAATAACCACCACATCAATATGTGAATCATTGTAATCTTTTGGTTGTACAGTAGCATGGTGACCACCGACCACAATCAGGGTTTTGGAACTCATTGACCTGACGTGGGAAGCAATTGTTTTGATGATATTGACATGGCTGGTAAAACCAGTCAGACCAACCACATCAGGCTCAAACCTCCGACACGCGTCCTCATAATCAGGATCAATTCGAGCATCCAGCAATTGAACTTCATGACCATCCTGTATCAAACCAGCGCCTAAGTATTCAAGGGCCAAAGGCTCAAAGAGAAAAATCTGATCAGTTAATGAATCGACACTGGGGGGTTGGATGAGAAGCACTTTCATTTTATTCCTCCATCACATTATTGTCGCAGCACAGGTTAGAGTCAATACTCTAATTTAGAGTATTGACTCTAAATAATCAAGGAGAAATTTCATCCGCTATCATAGATGGGGCGATAATAGATTTATGATAGTTGAACTCACGAGCACACGAAACATGGGATCGACTGCAAAATCAAGCCGGATATACTTACCATGTAACCTGAATACGAGGATAAACGGTGGTATGTGAATTTTATCTGTTTCTGATCAAGTAAAAGAAAGTCAGCAGCTAAGATGAAAAGCACCGCAAAAAGCCGCGCCCGCTGAAAATAACGTTATGAATACTTACTGTTCAGGAATTACAGCGGGAAATATGGCATAGTTTCGTGGTGGAATAAGAATCATATGGATATGAAATGAAATGAATCGACACCTCATTGTGAAGTCATACGATTTCTACCATAACTGACACCCAATTTTTTCATCCGGTTGCGCAACGTGCTTGAGTTTACACCAAGAAGTGCAGCAGCACCATCTGCTCCATTAATTTTACCATTGGTGATCTTCAAGACACGGCTTAAATGCTGAGATATTATCTCATCGAGATTGTACGATTTTGTGGAGGGATATTCTGGCGCTACAGCCGAAGCCGGAGTATTGATGCCAAGGTGTTTAAATGATAACGGACCCTGTGGATTGAGGATGAGGGCTCGCTCTATGATATTTTGCAGTTCTCTGACATTGCCTGGCCAGTGGTAGTTCATAACGGCTTCAATAGCACCAGGAGCTATTAAAGGTATGGATGGGAGTTTCAATTCCTTTACTTTCAGGCTGATAAAATGCTGGATTAAGGCAGGAATATCTACAGTTCTCTCTCGAAGCGGTGGCACCATGATGGGAAAAACATTCAGTCGAAACCAGAGGTCTTCACGAAATTGGCCGTTCTTCACCATCTTCTCTAGATGACGATTGGTCGCAGCTATAATACGAATATTTAATGAGATAGTTTCTACTCCACCGACACGTTCAATTTCTTTGTTCTGCAGAACTCTGAGCAGACGCGTTTGCGCCTGTAAGGAAAGTTCTCCTATTTCATCTAGAAATATTGTGCCGTTTTGTGCCCGTTCGAAACGGCCACGTTTTTGGGATAAGGCGCCCGTAAAAGCCCCTTTTTCATGACCAAAAAGCTCGCTATCCATTAATGCGTCAGGTATGGCCCCACAATTTACATTCACAAACGGTCCTTTACTCCGAGATGAAGAGTAATGGATAGCATTAGCGATTACGTCTTTGCCTGTCCCAGTCTCACCAAGTAACAATACCGGACTGTCAAGTAAGGCGACCTGCTGGACCATCCTTGTCGTTTCTCTGAGGCCGAAACGAGCACCAATGATTTCATCGCCTGATAGACGTCGGAGTTCTCTATGGAGGTAACGATTATCATCTGCAAGTAAATCGTTGAGCTTAACAACCTCCCTATGCTGCAGAGCATTTGACATGGAAATCACAAGAGGTTCCTTGAGTAGAACTATTACACCACGATGTTCGATGTTGAAGACCTCTTTCCCCTCAGATGTCAGAATAAGATAGCCCAGCGTGTCCTTTCCGGCTCTCAATGGCATTACGATAACTGAAGAGGTCTGTATGCCATGAAATGCCGTCATTTCCTTACTGACTGGAAATGTTAAGGGGTCAGTTATCAGAAACGCATCCTGATCATCCGGTGCATTGGCTGCCATTTCCCTTGCCGTCTTGGATAGTGGTGTCAACAAATCTAGTTTGCCATGTCCCGATTCACTGGCATAAGCAATAGTCCGCATGGCATGATAATCAGCATCATAATGCTGCAAAAAAATGTGTGAAACAGGCATTTCTTCTTTAAGAAACAGAAGCAACTCCCGTAGAGCCTCCTCAATCTCTAAATTGCGACAAATTCTTAGTGTAGCTTCCCGAAACAGTTCATTCTCATTCATATCGCTTTTTACCCCATATCCGCATTTACCATATATGGCACATTATAGTGAGATTGCCATATATGGAAACTAAAAATTATCATATTAGACAGAAAGGAAAGTGTAATGGTTGTAATTACCCTGAATTATAGCAAATATTTTTTGGCATATCTTTTGCTTTCCCAGTTATATAGGTACTACACATAATACTCGTAGTACTTCATCATCCTTTTAGGTGTTCGGTACCGTCACGGACTGTTAATGGGGAGATTAAAATGAATTATCACTACATTGAATTCATGATCAAAGAGCGACGCAAAGAGGAAGTGGAAAAATTGGGGCAGATTCATGGGCAGATCACTCATCAGATTTTTCTCTAATAGAATTTTCCAGCCAAACTAAAGGGGAAAAAGCGCATGAATTGGTTTGAGGTGATACATTTGAGGATCACAGAACGTGAAACGGAAAAATTCGTTCCCATCGTACAACAACTTGTTGGCGAGGTAGTGGAGGAAGGATAATCCCATGACAGTTTTTATACCGGCAAGTAAGGATTTGAACCATAAGGTGCCCACCTTATGGAAGAGATACGGTATTTTATTAATTTTCATATGCTTTTACGCCACAGGCTGCTCCCTGGTCAAACTAAAACAAGACCTGCGCCAGAGTGAGTTGTTGACAGTAATAGTCGGGTATGTGTCTGTCCCAACGGTTGTAAACGGTCCCCTTGTTGTAGCTGCCTACTCCAACCATCGCGGCAAAAAAGCAATCGCCCATTATACAATTTTGCACGACCGGGGTGAGTTTGAATTGATGGTGCCCAAAGGGGACTACTATGTCTTTGCCTATATCGATAAAAACAGCAACTTGATCTATGACGAGGACGAACTGGCCGGCCAGTATGGCAAACCTGCATTGGTGGCAGCACCTGCCGGCGGTGTTGTGCCTAATATAGATATCGTCGTTCCGGAGTCGAGCCGCCCCATTGATTGGCGCACCGGTGATAAAATTGCGGTAGAGAGGCCCCAAAAGCTTTATAGTCGACTCGCAGGGGCAATCGTAGATTTAGACGATCAGCGCTTTTCCGAAGAACATGGAAGTCAAGGTTTCTGGACACCGAACTCTTTTTTTAGAACCTTTGGGGGAACAATCTTATTTCTTGAGAAGTATGATCCTCAAAAGATCCCTGTTTTTTCATACACGGCGCCGGTGGCACGCCCAGGGGATGGAAGTTTTTTGTTGACAATATAGACCGAAGCCGTTTTCAGCCATGGTTTTTCTCTTACCCCTCCGGTGCCAGGATAAGGAGTATGTCCCACTTGTTATTGTGGAAACTGCTAAACCTTCATAATAATGAAGGTTTAGTAAATAGCGTTTCGTCATGAATGAGATTTTTAAAGAAAACAAGAGATAAAATCATGGGAAAATGTACTCAATCCTGCAGTTTGAGATATCAGGTTATGGAGACGGCCCGTCAGCTTTTTCATGCTCAAGGGTATGACCATACAACTCTGGAAGATATTTCAAAGCAGCTCAAGATCAATGTTCATGAAGTTCTTAATTTTTTCAGATCAAAAGATGATCTATTAGAAGCAGTATGGTCGGAATCATAATTAGTGCTTCAGCCCTTGGCACGTTAGCCATCAAGAATCAGTAGTGTCCGGTTAGAAAATGGCAAAGCATCGAAAACGAATTCATGGGTAACTTTTGTCCGCTTTTGGCAGTAGATGTCTTGATTTTCAAATATTTTTCACATCCAATTTGTATCATGCGAGTTTCTCGCAAAGACTGATACAAATCAAATGTGAAAATATTAAGAAAATGCTACGAAATTTACTGGATGACGCTCCCAAAAGTTACCCATGAATCCTCTCGCAAGATCTAAACCGGACACTACTGATTAAGAATAGCAAAATATATTTGGTTAGGTGCGATCAACATTTCCAACCAGATAACTACCAACTAAAATTTCAGGTGGAACAAAATGAAGAATGCATGGGTTGATTCGATGTTAGTGTGCTGCATATTTTTTTTTACGATATCAGTAGCAGTATCGGCAGAAGAATCAGAAGAACGTGACAGGCTAGAAGCCAAGATAGGACTAGGAGTTATGTTTATTGACAGCGGTAACAACCTCAACCCAAATGGCTCCAAAGCGTATCTGAATGACCTAAATTCTGCCGCTGACAAGGAATCTATGACAATTCCTCTTATCCTCCCTGATGTCACATACGACATCGGCGACCAGGATGGAATGAAGTTCTATTTTAACACCGAACCACCGATTGATGAAGTAGGAAGTTTTGTTATTAATTTTGGCGGCTCCTACCCGATTGAGAACGTTGGAATTATAGATATCAACGCGTTCTTTACACCCTTTGAGGAAGTTTGGGAGAATCCCTATATTACCGGAGTTGACAGACAAACAACCAGGACATCAAAATATGGCGCAAGAGTCGCATTTAATAGGATTTTGGGAACCGGGTTGAGAGTCAATGTTGTCTATATGAATGATGATGTTGACGAGGATGTGATCGGTAAATTGATGCCGGAGTTATCTCGTGATGGTGCCGTCTACGCACTTAATGCCAACTATAGTTTCAACGTAACAAAAACGTTTGAACTGCGTCCACGTGTGAGCATCAGAAAAGGCGAGTATGACGGAGACAGCAATTCATTTACCAAATTCAAAATGGATCTGGAGGCGCGGTATATAATTGGAAGGCTGGCCCTCATTCCTCGAATTTTTTACAGCTGTAGCGAATATGATGAAATTAACCCAATCTTCAATAAAACAAGAGAAGATGACGGGTATGGCATCAGCCTGATGGCAAATTACATGGCTCCTTTTGGTTGGCAAAACTGGTCCACACAGGCTATGGCTGGTTTTAGCAGAGGTGATAGTAATATCACCTTTAATGATAGTGAGGCAATTAATCTCGGTGCTTTTCTAACATACCATTTTTGATAAACTCGTAAAAAGTCGTGCGAGGCTCCAAGATGGCTAGATAGATAAGCGTAGACTTCAAAAAGTACGATATACGCCCCAAAGAAGATAAGTAGGTCAGGGATAGCAAAGTTGTTATGGCCATTTTGTATATGAAGGCAATAAAGATTCACACATTTTGAAGTGTGTTCCAACAACAGATGTCAGTAGCGAAGTTGGGTATAGGATTGCGTACATTGCCCTTTGTATTGAAAACAGTAAACTGGGAAAAGAACTTTTTGAAATATTAGAAAAGATCGAGGCAATTGATCCTAAAAACATCCAATTTTGTTGTGCAGAGTGGTTTTGGAATAGACAGGTTAATTCTTATGTATTGCAAGTGGAGCCAGACAAATTTAAACATCAAGACACAGCAATACTTGATTACAAGGAAGCGTTGCATATTGAAAAGGTGCGAAATAAGTGCAGTCCCGATCATGTCGATGTGACTGTCATCCCATTGTGCTCTGCTTAACCTTCCATAATCTCCCCGTCATTGTACTCTGATAATCCAGACAGTGCATCTGGTAACATGTGCTGATCATTTGAGTATGTTGCTCTTTGATTTCGGCATGGGAACAGTGTAGATTAAGCGCAGATTGCCAGCTCCCACTTTGATATATATTCTCTTATAAGCGAGAATACCCGGGCGGGTAAAGTTAACATATCTCTAGAGGGTTGATTGCATGGGTATTGACAGGAAAATGACCAAAGAGGAAATCAGCTGGATCCTCTATGATGTTGGTAACTCCGCTTTTGTTCTTGTCATGGTTACTGCGTTGATGCCAATCTTCTTTAAAGATGTTGCCGCTGCCGGTATGGCTGGAGCCACCTCTACAGCCAACTGGGGCTTTGCCAACTCCACCGCGTCCCTCATTCTGGCAGTTCTCTCACCTCTCCTTGGAGCAATGGCAGATTACAGGGATAGGAAAAAATGGTTTTTCCTCTTCTTTCTTTTACTTGGAATCAGTTTTTGTCTTTCTTTATCGTTGGTTGGGGAAGGGCAGTGGATTCTCTGCCTCGTTCTTTTTATCATTGCCAGGGTGGGTTGGGCCGGGGCCAATATATTTTACGATGCCTTCCTGATCGATATTACAAGTCGTGACCGAATGGACGCAATATCCGCCAAAGGATACGGTTTTGGCTATATCGGCAGTGTTATTCCATTTCTGATTATCATGGGTATCATCTTTTCTGCCGGGATGCATGATGGTTTACCTGTACAGGCTACCCGGGCATGCTTTATAATCGTTGCATTGTGGTGGCTGCTGCTCTCCCTGCCGGCAATAAAAAATCTGAGACAGCGTCATTCGATCCCTGTTTCATCCTCTCCTGTTTTTGACAGTTTTGCCCGGTTAATGCGAACAATGAAGGAGGTACGGCTTCATAAACAGCCGTTTTTATTCCTGACAGCCTATTTTTTTTATATTGACGGTGTAGGAACTATAATTTCCATGTCCACCGCATATGGCCGGGATCTTGGTTTTGGTGTGACTTTTTTGATTGTGGTTCTTCTTTTCATCCAGATTGTTGCCTTTCCCTTTGCTCTGCTTTTTGGTCGATTGGCTGAAGTTTTCTCAGCAAAAAGAATGCTGCTGGCCGGTATTGTTGTCTATTGTCTTGCCACTTTTCTTGCCTTTTTGCTGCCCTCTATTGCTGACAAATCATCAAAAATAATGGTTTTCTGGATTGTTGCTTTTCTTGTTGCCTCTTCTATGGGAGGTATCCAGGCGCTGAGTCGAAGTTATTTTGGTAAGCTTATTCCGGCTGAGAAGAGTGCTGAATTTTTTGGATTTTACAATGTATTCGGCAAATTTGCAGCCATCATGGGGCCTTTTATGATGGGGGCTGTTGGCTATATTACCGGAGAAACCAGGTGGGGAATTCTCAGTATTCTTCTTTTGTTTGTATTGGGTGGACTTTTGCTTCTAAGAGTTGAAGAACCGGTGTAAAGAGTACAGAGGGCTATTGCATAAGGGTAGATAGAGTGAAAATGTAAATCAACATCTCTTTTATCAATTGGCAAAGGTAATCTCTACTGGATGATTAGCTCACTCTCCTCAAAGAGATACAGGAAGCTATAGCACAAGTTGTTCTGATAAAGATCACCAAGGGAATTAAACTCCCAGAGTTGATCCCTCTTTCTATAGGGCCAGGCCTTCTACGGGAAGGCTGATTGTGAAAATACTTCCTTCCCCTCTTGTGCTTTCAACCTGGATTTTACCATTATGGTTCTTTGTGATCAGATGGGATACATAGAGGCCCAAGCCGGTACCTTTAGCCTCAGGTTTAGTGCTGAAAAAAGGTTCGAAAATATGATCCAGGTTTTCGTCTGTAATGCCGCATCCGTTATCCTTTATAATAACCAGAACCTGACTGTCTCGTTGCAAAGTGGTAATGAATATTTTTCTTTTATTTGCGTGCAAAGCGTCTAGAGCATTCATCAGAATGTTTACAAAAACTTGATGTACCTGATCTTTGACGACCTGAATCCGGGGTAGATTCTTCTGGTAATTTATTACAATATCAACGTTTTTATCCGTGATGTACTTTTTGTATAATAACAGAATATCATCTAATATTTGATTGATATCATAATATCTTTTTTCGTCCGAGCTCGGTTTAGCGAAAGCCTGAAAATTCGTAATTAAATTTTTCAATTTTTTACATTCATGCAACCCAAGTGTGACCAGCTGTTTTTGGGACTCGTCCAGATTAGGAAGATGTTGAATATCCACCAGCAGCCAGTGAATACCTACTAAAGGATTTCCGAACTCATGTGCTATTGATGCGGAAAGCTGGCCGATAGATTCCATTTTCTGGGTCTGCCACAACTGCTTCTGAAGACGATTTTTTTCCGTGAGATCAACGACGATACCGCGCAGTCCCTTGAACTGATCTTGCTGAACGATTGAACTGGCATTTACCATTACCTGCAAAACAGTACCATCCTTGCGTCGCGCCTTGTATTCTGAAGAAACATTTAGTTGTCCCTCTATCCGTTCCTTGAAATTCTCAGAACTTCTCTGAATATCTTCCTCAATCAGTATATCCGTAAATTGAAGTTTTTGACAAAGTTCTTCACGACTATATTGAGACACTTCACATAATTGTAAATTCACATAGGTGAAGTAGCCATTAACATCAAGTTCGAATACACCTTCAGGCAACAGATCACTGAGTTCTCTGAAGCGTTCCCCACTGGCCTTCAATGCCTCTTGAGTGTCAGTCAGCGTAGTGATCGTTTCAGATACCGTATTGAGCATACTGTTGATAAGGTGGATCAGGACATGAAATTCATCTTCTGGACCGAACAGGGAGACCCGCGTGGTGAGGTCACCCGTTTTAGTTCTCTTTAATACTGTGGAAATGGCTTGAATTCTCGGTACAAAAAGACGATGAATATAAAAAGCTTCTACTAATGTAGTCAGGAAAATTGTCAGAAGAGAGCCCAACAGAAAAAGCAGAACAATGTGTCGTTTTTCCTGCTCAATTTTGGTGGAATCAATTTTGATGTATAAAAAACCTAAATTTTTATCGTTGTGCCGAATTTCCGATAAGCTGGATATGAAATTATTTCCTTCACTTGTTTTGAAAGTGATTTGTTGATTTCTGGCACTGTCATCTGTTATCTGCAACTGTTCTTCCGGGGCTAAGAACTGCTTAATGTGTTTTCCAAGCATGAGCTCGTCAGCAGCATAGAAAATCACCCCATTTCTTTTTGTAATGAATGTTTCAAGAACAGTTTCGTGAACGAGTTCCCCAATGATCTGATGGTTATTGACCGAATCGTAATTCAAAGCCCGTTGAGACATCAATATTCCCGGAAGGGCTAGTTTCTCCAGGACTCTCTGATCAATTTCCCTGTTAAAACTTCTGACATAGAATACTCCCATCATTGAGAGTAAAATCGTTTCGATCAGAAGAATGGATACACCGATCTTAACGGGAATCTGGTTAAAAAATTTCTTCATCTAGGGCCGTAACGGAAATGCTAATTATTAACGACACTCATTGGTCCCTGAACCGATCCATGACATCATCGTAATATTGCCTGGCAGTCATTTTACCAAGCAGGATTTGTGCGAGATTTGCTCGCAATTCATTGGCGGTAACCGGATTTTTATCACCGAAGATATACGTGAGAGCACGATAATAGCGCATCGGTAGATGACTGTAGTTACTGGTCATATCCAGGACATAGCTATTATAGACATCGTCTCCGGTTTCCGACGCGGGCGTTTGCAAATTGCCCCGGAGTCCCGTTGGGTTTTTTGTATAGGCAACCCATTTATCTGCAAATTTCGGCTCAGACCACAATTTGAGAAGATTCAGGGCGGCATCTTTATTGGGGCTTTTTTTCATGACAGCGAAAGTAGGTATAAAATCGCCGACCAGCCCATTGGAATATTTGATAATCGGTGGTTCCACTGGTATAGCATTTGAATATTTCTCGGGGTAAGTACCTAAAAAATGGCTGTACATATAACTTCCGGCAACGATGAACAATCCATCCCCATCCAGGTATTCGCGTATCCAATTATCGATTTTCAGATCTGCAAAATCCGGATTTACCATTGGCTGGTATGTGGAAAGTTTTTCAAAAACAAGAAGCGTTTCCAGAAAGAGCCGCTCTTTCTCCTTATCATATTTCTCATCAATGGCAAAATTCGGGTCATGGCAGAGGCTCTTAAAAAGATACTCGAACAGGATTTCAAGCCTGTTCCATGAACACAATTTGATAAATGGGATAGAGGTATTGTTCTTTTTATTGTAGTCAGAGAGTTGTTTGGCATAAGAGAGAAAATCGTCAAGAGTCATATTACGATCTTTGATCGCAATTCCGATTTGCCTGGCAACCTCTTGATTTTGCCACAAACAGGTGAAAAAACCTTCGATATACGGTCCTATAAATATACCACCGGTTTGCTCTCTATAGTACGGGGAACTCAGAATGAAATCTTTCTGGCTTTTTCGAAACCATGGCAGATCGGAAACATCTATGAGATGTTTTTCTCCCCAATGAGGATCGTTCAACAACTCTGCCACATGGGCGTAGATTATGACATCCAAAAAGACGACATCTGCAGTGATGTCGCCGGAGTTTACCATTTCAACTATTTTGTAGGCGCTTTTCCACTTATGATTCTTGCCTTCATTCGGCAGTGTCCTGGCAAATTCGATATTTAATTCAACATCGGGATAGAGAAAAACAAACTCCTTGGCTACCTCCCTAACCAGTTGTTCACGCATTTCTTCGCCAAGCCATTGAGCAACCCAGTTGAGTTCGGAAGCATGGCTGGTTGAAATAGTATTAATCAATAAACAGACAAGCAGGATCAAACCGGAACGTTTCATTTTTATTCGACTATTTTTGTTTTGCATCTGAAAAGTCCTTTGTTCTAGACTCGGGAAAATTAGTTTGTTATGAATATCCTTGATATTTATCTGCATTTTCTTTGGTTGTCAAGCAATGCCGTATTCATTTCTATGAGTGTTGATACCCTCAGCGAAGCTTCGTTTAAAAAACAAATTGCTCTGGTCAATTTTAGGTTGTCATTTCTATAATATGGACGAGCGGTCAGCTGGTAAAAAATCAGATATTACAGGAAAAAGGTTAAGTCTCTGTTTTCCTGCTACCTGTTGACCATACTCCTGCCAGTCTTCCCTGGTATGGACAGGACCTTGAGGAAGCCCAGAAGCTCATGACTAAAATTGGTATTCCTATGGTATCAAAGGGAATGAGCTAGCTCTAAAAACGTTGTTTCGCTATTCCTACGAACAAGGATTAAGCTCTAAACAACTATCTATTCAGGAGCTCTTTCACCCGTTGGGGATGTCGCTACAAGAATAGTGGTTTAAACCATAACAATCGCAAGTAGCAGGACTGGCTAACGCCAGCCGCTGTTGCAAACGTTAAGATTGACAGATCGAAGTTGTTTATTCTGTGCTTCTTCAGATAGTTGAGTATCAGCATTCTGCCTGGGATTTTGAAAGTGCCAGAATGCTCCTTTAGGGGTAGGTTTTATCGGCATGGTCGAATTTTAACAGATCAGGAAGAAGGTAATGGTTGCAACTTTGCTTAACTTGTTGACCTTGCCACTGGATCAATTCTCAAATTTGTGTTACGTATTTGAATGTGCTCTCCGAGTTTTCAGTTTTCCATCTCTCCTCTCTTAATATATGTTGTTGTGGATAATGTGAGAAGAAATTCAGCGAGAGTTAAGAAAGGACTGCGAAGAAGCTCAACGTGAAAAAGAAAAAAACAGCTAGAGCAAATGCGGGAGTCACGTAAAATACAAAAAAACTTGACCGTGAAGATCGTAAGAAACGTAAAGAAATGAACAAAAAATCAAGAAAACATCATTAAGATAATCGTACAACCTGGTAACCAGGGGATTTTCTCCTCCGGTTACCTGCACCACTCCACAAGCTGGTCCGCATAGGGCATTTTGTTAATATTGCCATGTCCAATGTACTATTTTTTTATTTACTCCAAACGAGACACTGCTACTGTCTCTGATTTCTCGGGGCGGGCAGTCGTTGCGTCATTCTGGACCCAGAGAAGAAACTCAAGCAGTGTTTTCTGCGAACTACTAGTGATTCCAGAACAATACGTATGGAAAGCTGACATGCTTAAAGTAAAGAATTTAACTAAGAAATTTGGCGAGCTCATAGCTGTTAATGATTTGAGTTTTGAAGTAAAAAAGGGCCAGGTATACGGTATTGCGGGTCCCAATGGAGCAGGCAAGTCAACTGTATACAACCTGATCACCGGTAATTACAGCTATGAGGGCAAGATCGAATTTGATGGCCATGACATTACCGGCCTTCCTCCCTACCGTATCGCCAAGAGAGGTATAGCGCGCACTTTTCAGGTACCCGAGATATTCCCAAGCCTTAACGTTCAGGAAACCATCCGTGTCGGCAGCCGTTTTGGTGCCAGGGGTGGGCTGGATCTAAAACATTCTGATGAAATTATGAATTTTGTTGGACTGGAGGAGGATCGGCTTCAGCATACCGGGCTTCTGAATTTGTTAGGGAAAAAAAAATTAATGATCGGGGCTGCTCTGGCCACAAAACCGAAAATTCTTATGCTGGACGAGCCCATGGCAGGCTCCAACGCAAGCGAGATTGCAGATTTGATGGTTCTGATCAGAAACATTAATCAACAGCTTGGTGTTACGATTATCATTATCGAACATTTTATGAAAGTACTGACCGAACTGACAGAAACACTGTTGATAATTGAATCAGGCAGTATGATATGTTGTGATAAGCCTGAAATCGTGACCAACGATCCAAGGGTTATCGAATCTTATCTGGGTGATTCCTATGCTGAAGATAAATAAGTTAAATACCTATTACGGAGAGTCTCATATTCTAAAAGATGTTTCAGTATCTGTGGATCGGGGACAGGTCGTGATCATGCTGGGGCCTAATGGTCACGGCAAGAGCACGTTATTAAAATCGATCTGTGGTCTGGTGGAAAAAATAGATGGTCAGATTTTATATGATGGTCAGGATATCACTGGTTTAGCGTCTGATAAAATTGTTAATCTGGGAGTTACTTATATTGCTGAGAATCGAGAATTATTCCCCTATATGACCGTCATGGAGAATCTGAAACTTGGAGCTTACTCCAAAAACGCCAGGGGTAGTGAGAAGGAAAATATGGCATGGGTTGCGTCCCTTTTTCCCAAACTCATGCAACGTCATAACCAGTTGGCTTCAACTATGAGCGGTGGCGAAGCAAAAATGCTGGCAATTGCCAGGGGGCTTATGTCCGATGCAGATTTGCTCTGCATTGATGAACCAGCCCTGGGGTTGCAGCCGAGTTACAGGGTGGAGATCAGTCAGATAATCAAGGAGATCAGCAAGCAGGGAAAAACCGTCTTTATTGTAGAACAAAATATCCCTCAGCTTATTGAGATGGCAGATAATATTTATATTATGGAAGAAGGGGAAATTTCCTTTGAAGGTGGAAAAGAGGACGTTCTCAACAATAAGCAGTTGAAAGAAATTTTTCTCGGATTGTAGGTAGTGTATGAAATTTTATCCACAGAGTGGAGGAAATAGCAGGAAATGTTTCTCGAAATAATTGATGTATTTATAAGCGGTCTCATCAACGGTTCTGTTTATGCGCTGATGGCTGTAGGGTTGACACTTGTATATGGGGTGACCAAGGCTTTTAACTTCGCATATGGGTCTTTTTACAACCTGGGCGGTTATTTTGCGTGGATACTCCTTATCCCTCTGGGGGTTATTGGAGGATATTTTTCTGTTTTTTTTATTGCCATTCCTTTCTTTTTTATTGTCGGTTATCTGCTGGAAAAGGTGTTGATATCTCCCTTACGGAAATATGATGATTGGGAGATGAAGGTTATGATGCTGACCCTGGGGTTATCACTTTTTATGGATTTTGGCTATCAGGCCATATTCGGGCCCCGGATAAAATCTTTACCCGGTATTATCGAAGGAACTGCTCAGATTGGTGAGGTAGTTCTCTTCCAGCAGGATATCGTTATATTTATCTTTTCTATCAGCGGCATGCTCTGTTTTGGCTGGGTTTTGAACAATACCCGTACCGGCATGGCTGTCCAGGCAGTTGCACAAAATCCTGCCGGTGCTCAAATTGTGGGTATTCCCAAAGATTTCATCTTTGCTGCTACTTTTGCAATTTCAACGATAATGGTCGGTTTTGGCGGTATCCTGCTCTGTCAAAAAAATTTCGTCGACCCGATGGGCAGCACTGATATCATGATCAAAGCGTGGGTTATTACCGCTTTTGGAGGCATGGGTTCAATCCGTGGTAGCCTGTATGCTGCTTTTATTCTGGGAATACTGGAAGCCTTTGTTGGATGGTATTTTGGCATGATACACGTACAGATTGCTACTTTAACATTGCTTTTAGTTACCCTGGCTATACGCCCCCGGGGGTTGATGGGGAGAGAGTAAATTATGAGCTTGAAACACATGATCCTTATCTTATGCGGCTTTTATTGTGTCATGGGAATTATGCCTCTGTTTTTTGGTGACACCGATTATATTATGAATATTTTGATCATGATACTGATATGGGCGGTTGTGGCCTCCTGTTGGGATGTTATCATGGGGTTTGCCGGGATATTTTCTTTTGGCCAGGTCGCCTTTTATGTCATAGGTGCATATTCTTCGGCTATCCTATCGGTTTCACTGGATATACCGCCTGTTTTTTCCATAATGATGGCGGGCGTAATCACAGGGCTGTTCGGTGTCCTTGTGGGGTTGCCCTGCCTCAGGCTGGCCGGACCCTACGTAGCCCTGGTAACCTTTGCAGTTCATATGACTCTGGTGCCTTTTCTACGGGGTCCCCTCGGTAGAGCAATTGGTTCCGGTGGATCCCAGGGAATTCTTACCATTCCCCCCATCAAATTGTTTGGATTGGCTTTCAGTTCTGAGCAATTGGTGCCGTTTTTTTACTTAACTTTTTCCCTGACAATTATTTGCACCCTGGTTCTTGTTTTAGTTATTAAATCCTATTGGGGCACGGCTTTTCTGGCTCTTAAAGATTCTGAAAATTTTGCTGCCAGCCTGGGGATCAGTGCTTTTAAATATAAATTGATGGTTTTTGCACTTACCTCTTTTATTACAGGTCTATTTGGGGCTCTCTATGCGCACTATGTCGGTATGTTGTCGACAAAGATGTTGAGTATGGATGTGTTTACAATTCTGATGATCATGATGGTGATCGGCGGTATCGGAAAATATCCAGGTGTTGTTGTGGGCGCAGTTATTACAGTGACTCTCAGTCAGCTTCTGGCCCCTCTGGGCATGTATCGTCCGCTGATAATGGGTGCTATCGTAGTAGTTCTGGTGCTGTTTCTGCGGGATGGCATAATAAGTCCGATCATCGGGCTCTTGTCTTCACGCCGGAAAGTTGGGCTGGTGGAAAAATCACTCAAAGTTTCGTCAAAAGGTAAGTGAAGGGGTATGTTTCATATCAACGTATTTTTATCAAACAGGGAGGAAGTAAAATGAGAAAAACTAGATTTTTGGCCATTATTTTTACATTTGTTATGCTGACAACTACGTTAGTTTTTGCTGCTGACACTATCAAGGTCGGGGTTCCTTTGGCGGAGACTGGAGCCTACGCAGGTTCAGGTGATAATTACTGGAAGGGCATCGATATGGCGATCAACGAGATAAATAAAGGCGGCGGCCTGCTTGGGAAACAGCTCGAAGTTGTTCGTTTCGATTCCCAGGAATTTGCTCCTGAAGTTGTCATGCAGGGAGCTAACTACCTGTGCGGTAAGATGAAAGTGACTTCAGTTCATGCCGGATGGGCGGGATGGGGGCAGGATATCCGGGCCTATGGCAAATATGATGCACCTTTTTTCTGTGATGACGGAGCAATGCCCGCAGTAGAAGTTTATAAGAGTGATCCTGAAAAGTATTACAATACATATTTCATCACCGATACCGGTGGCGATCAGGCGAACAGTATGTTCAATATGCTGACAGCTCTGCCCTATGAGTACCCCAATAAAAAAATTGTTATTATCAATACCGATGATGCGTGGGGAATGGAAGTGGGTGATACTCTTTCAAAACAATTCACAAAAATTGGCTGGAAAGTTGCGAAGCGGGAAACTGTTCCTTACGGTACAAATGAGTGGGGGCCGATTCTGACAAAAATTAGAAGAATTAACCCGGCCATCATTCATATCGAGATCCCCAGTTCCCAAGAGGTAATCACTTTTTTTCGTCAGTTTATTAAACAGCCAACCAACTCAATTCTCAGCTATGGCTGGTCCATTACACCCCTTGAAGTGCTGACAACTCTGGGCAAAGATGCTGATGGTATTGTTGGTGAAATGCCTGCAGGTATGCCGGCACCAAAGGCACCGAACGCCAAAGCTCAGGCCTGGGTTGACCAGTATATGAGTATCTATAAACATCCCGTTCCTGCTGGTTCCTGGATCGCCTATACCAGTGTGATGGCATGGGCCGATGCGGTTAAAGCCGTAGGTGATGAATATGATTTTAAAGCAGTTAACAAGCATCTTAAGGAGGCAGGCTACGATGGGCTACAAGGCAAGATGAAATTTGGTAAAAACAATACTCTGCATGCTCAGCCCGCTGCTCCTATCGTTCACTATCAGGTGCAGGACGGAAAACTTGTGGCGCTTTTCACCGATCCACCACTCAAACCCTATGGAGAGTATAAATTTCAGGTGCCTCGCTGGATTAAAAAATAAACTGAAGAAAAAGTGAGGGCTTCAGCTTTAGTACCCCTTTAATGCGAGGGGTACTAGCACATCGTATAATTTAAACTTTCGGATACCACACGAAATGCACATTTAACGATAATTATCCTATTCTTGATTTGATATATGGATACATATTTAAAAAATAAGGTGTAGAAAAAAGAACACGGTAAGTATGAAAATGCAGACAATCAGCCACTTAACACTGGCATCGACTACAGCGCCGCTCTGCGGGTTAATTCCACATTAATTATAAATAAAATATAGAACTATATGGACGAAACAAAAGAACCACTATGGGATTGGACATTAAGGCGTATTCGACGCATCTGGCCGCTTGGAGACCCTACCAAGCTTAAGCACGCAGTTGGCCCGGATTTGCCCGATTCTGATCTGCAGCTGCTGCGCGATATTATTGACGCTTGTCTGGAGAGCCGCGGTGGAGAGGTGTCAGCGCGATTAAGAGCAGCTGAACTGGGCGAGACCTACCTGGTTCTCAACAGTGCAGGACGTCACCGTTTCCTCGAACTCCTTGCCAATGAATACGATGTGAATAATGATGCGGTTGACCAGGTAATTGCCAGGCGGCAGAAAGCCACTGACCCCGTAGAATGCAAAGAACTTACTTTGCAGTTGCGTAACCTCCTGGAGCCTCCACGATCGAAATTATTCCGTCAGTTCAACGAATTGCAGGAAGGGGTCAAATTTCTGGTGGACATGCGGGCCGAGCTGATCTCTCTGGCAGAAAAAGATCCGGCCCTTAAAGCATTGGATCAGGATGTATACAGATTACTGGAATCCTGGTTTGATGTCGGTTTTTTAGATCTTCGGCGAATTACCTGGAATAGTTCCGCAGCGCTTTTGGAAAAATTTACTGAGTATGAAGCTGTGCACGCCATACGTTCCTGGGATGATCTCAAGAATCGACTTACCGATGATCGACGCTGCTACGCCTATTTTCATCCCCGCATGCCGGATGAGCCCTTGATTTTTGTGGAAATTGCATTGGTTAAAGGCATCTCTACAAATATTCATGCACTCCTGGATGAGGACGCTCCGGATCACGACCCGGAAAAAGCAGACACTGCTATCTTCTATTCCATATCCAACTGTCAACGAGGACTTGCCGGAGTCAGCTTTGGTAATTTCCTTATCAAGCGGGTGGTGGGCGATCTTGCATCAAGTCTTCCGAATATAAAAACATATTCAACCCTCTCCCCCTTACCGGGATTTATGCAGTGGCTACGCACCAATGTCAGTGAACTGGACATGAATGACGATGAGGCAGTAGTGATTGGCAGGATTCTTGACCCGGATTTCGAAGCAGCTGACCTTCGAGATCTCATAACCAATTCAGGAGATGAGTCGGGGAAACCTGCGACTCTTCTTAAGTCGAGTCTTGTCCGCTTTTGCATTCAATACCTGTATGTCGCCAAAAAAGAGCAACGGGCCTACGACCCTGTTGCTCATTTCCATCTATCCAATGGTGCCCGTATCGAACGGATTAACTGGGCGGCCGACCTGTCATCCAAAGGACTGCAGCAGTCTGCGGGCCTTATGGTGAATTATCTTTACCATTTGCCGGATATTGAGAAGAATCATGAAGCTTATCAAGGGCAGGGAGAAATTTCCACATCTCCTGCCGTTCGAAAAAAACTCGTTATCCCTAAGAAAAAAATTGCGCTCAACTAGTGTCTCTCGGCTTCTTCACTAACATCAATACCCCCCAGGAAAGCCAAAGCTTCCGGCAATCTCATGAATAAAATTGAGGATGGCATAAGGCTTGTTCTTAGGCATTAAGATCGCAATACAGGACTGAACAGAGTAAAACTGATCCATCCAATCTGTCCCGGGTATGTTGTTTTCATGCCTGTGCGATTATCCCTCTTGAATACGATGCATAGAATGAACGACCACAGCAATTCAATCTCAATTACGATCGAGTTGCTGGAAAAAATTAAACAGCAATATTGCCTGAAATGGTATGGTACTCACGGTGTTATTCACTGGAGCCGTGTTTATGAAAATGGGATAAAACTGGCCGAACAGGATGGAGTTAATTCCAATGTCGTACAGTTCTTTTCCATCTTTCATGACAGCCGGAGAAGAAATGAAAGCACTGATAATAACCATGGAAACAGAGGCGCTCAATTAGCTCTGGAAATGCGTGCAGGCATCACATTAAGTGATGAAGATTTCTCTCTGTTAATTATCGCTTGCCGTCTGCATACATCTGCAAGAACACACCATGATATAACGGTACAGGCTTGTTTTGACAGCGATAGGCTTGATCTGGGGCGAGTGGGTACTATGCCGGATGCTGAGTTTTTATGCACTCCAATGGCAAAAATGCCGGATATCATTGAATGGGGATATAACCGGAGTTTGATACACAGGTTACCGGATCAACCATTTGGATTATCAATGTATAAAGATCGTGTGATTAGGCTTGATGGGATTTAATAACTGTAAGTGATTACAAAAAAGGAACATATCGAAAATGAAAATTATAGGTGTATCGGCAAGTGCAAGAAAAAATAAATCCACACATTTTCTATTGAACGAATGTCTTAACGAGTTCAAGCGTACATCTGAGCAGCTTGGGAAAAGTGTTGAGGTTGAATTGATAGATCTTTCTCCTTTGAAAATTAATGGCTGCATTGCATGTGATAAATGCAAGAAAGGTGTGTTGTGCAGCCAAGAGGATGATTTCCAGACATTGATTCCTAAGCTTGCCGATCCAGAAGTCTTAGGACTCATAGTGTCAACTCCTGTTTATATGGGGTGTATGTCAAGCCAGGCCAAGGCTTTTCTTGACAGGACAGTTCTATTCAGGCGCAATGGCTTCATGTTTAAAAATAAATTCGGTGGAGTGATAGCAGTGGGCGGCTCAAGAAACGGTGGCCAGGAATTGACCATTCAGGCAGTCCATGCGGCAATGATGATCCACGACATGATTATTGTCGGCGATGGAGATCATTTTGGCGGTGCTGCCTGGGCCAATCATCCTGATGGTTATGAAGGTGATGGAACAGGTATTTCCACCGCTAAAAATCTTGGCAAACGTATGTGCGAAGTTGCCTGTATGATGCAGATATAATTCCGCTGGAGTCAGGTTCTACCCAAGTTTTCAATCGGCAGTGGCGGGGGCGATATCCATTAATACCTGAAGAAGCACGTCATTATCTGGTGGTCCGGCAGCAGTATGTACATCCAAATAACGGATGAAACCCTGCTTGTCAATTACGACAATTGCACGTTTGGCTGCCCCCTCCCAACCCCGACTTTCATGCTTCGTTGTGAAATTCATTTCATGGGTGTTAGAGTAATAATAAAATAGGAAAATACTTATGACTCAACAGATGCCAACAATTAAAGACATAATCTCAGCTCGTAAAAATGTATACAACCATTTACATCCAACGCCTTTGTACAGTTATCCAACCTTGAATAGTTTGATTGGAACAAAAACTTGGATAAAACATGAAAATCATCATCCAGTTGGAGCGTTTAAAATACGAGGCGGCTTAAATTTAGCTGCAAATTTAACCAATGAAGAAAAAAGTAATGGTTTATTTACTGCATCAACTGGGAATCACGGACAAAGCATAGCCTTTGCGTCAAGAGCCTATAACTTAAAAGCCACAATAGCCGTTCCGGAAGGGGCCAACCCAGGAAAAGTCGCAGCTATGAGAGGTTTAGGCGCAGAAGTACTATTCCATGGAGAGGATTTTGATGAAGCACGAGAATGGATAATACAAGTCGCGGAGAAACAAGGTGGTAAATTTGTAGGCCCAACCGATGAACTACTGATACATGGAGTAGGAACATACGCTTTGGAAATCATAGAAGAACTACCAATTGTTGATACCATCATCGTACCAGTGGGTGCAGGCAGTGGAGTATGTGGGACAGGGATAGTGGCAAAGACAATCAATCCCAGAATAGAAATAATAGCTGTTCAATCAGCTCAAGCACCAGCGATGCAAATAAGCTGGGAGAAAGGAGAAATGGTAGAAGCAGGAACGGAGACAATTGCTGAAGGGTTGGCAACACGAGTTCCATTTGGAAATACACAGAGAATCATGCGTGAGTATGTGGATAAATTTCTATTAGTTGATGATGAAAAGATAAAAGTAGCCACCAGGATTATGATGGAGCACACACATAATTTAGTAGAAGAAGCGGCAGCGGCACCGTTAGCAGCAGCATTGCAAATAAAAGAACAGCTTCAGGGTAAGAATGTTGTATTAGTTGCCAGCGGTGGCAACATATCAATGGAAAATCTTAAAAAGGTACTCAGCCAATAATATTTAAAGAAAATTGCCTGCCGGGAAAGGTTTACTGCATCATTAGGAGCTTGTTGTCTGCCAAAGTTCCGGCAGCATGACTATCAATTGAGAAACTAACAGTTATCAAACTCAACGAAATTATGGTAGATATGCTTAAGGCATCATAGAACCTAAGAGTACCCTCATTCCTGTTTAAGAATGGAAAATTGGAAACCTTTTCCATTTTGAATTTTTTTCTCTTATCGCCAGTATCAATCAAATCTGCCCTGCTCATTATTTCCCAATATCTACACATTAATCCTTTCGCACGTCATGGGGATGGGTTTATTCTGTTCATAAAGTTTGTTGATATGCTGTGATGTCGGCATGAAAACAAGGGCGAAACGGCGTAGCGCGCTTGTTTCTGGTAGCACCAATACATTGGTAGCCTGATGAAATAAATGCAGCACAACTTAAATTCGCTTATTTCTCTTATGTCGTTTGTGTCCGATATTATTGACTTTGTTGTCGAAAGAATATAACATGCCATTACTGCACCTTAATGACAGGAGGGAATAATGAAGAGCTATAGAAAAGAATTGTGGTTTGAAGTCCCTGCACGTAGGGGAT
>MAXH01000272.1 GCA_001750925.1 Desulfobulbaceae bacterium S3730MH12 | reverse complement strand
CACTGTAACCGGCAACGGCGGCAGTTCCTATGGCAAGTTTTTTGAGTAGTATTCTCCTGTCGCTGTCTTCAGGGGTGCTGCCGGCTGATTGCTCTGGTGCCGGAGTTATTTCAATACTACTGTTTTCTGAGTCACGATGCGTTGTCATAAATTATCCCCGTTTTTATTTATGTATCTAATTGATTTTTTGAGTTGTTTGTGCTTCACGGGCAGAATATTATCTGTTTCTGGAAAAAATACAAGTAATTCCGGAAAATTTTTCCTGTAAAATTAGGCCTTCCCGCTCTTTTTGATAATCTTTGACAGTTTACTACCTTTCTTCCTGCAGTTATAATTTGCAAGGTAATAGGTTTTAATCCATCGCCAAATTGTCCGGGGATGATCGATGCACCGTGCCTTCCAGTAAGCAAGCCCTTGTAAATGACCATAGTAAACCTGCAGCCACCACTGGGATGGAAGTATGGTATTTTTCAATAATACCGGAATGTTGACTGTCTTCACTGTTTTCAGTTTTTGTAAAGGCCAGCCACTGAAAGGAAGCCCGATACCCCATGGCTGGTTCCTGATATCAAGTCCGAGCGCCATGCTTAAACTTTCAGGCCAGGGGGTTAAATAGTGAAAACGGGAAATACTGTTTAATAGAGTCGGTGTTTCTTGACGGATCTGTTGCCAGTTTAAAGTTTCAACATATTTTTCGACAAGGCTGACTATATCTGCCACATGTATCAGCCTATACGGTTCATAGGTTAGAGGTGCCTGAAAACCATGGAGATATACATAGAGGAGCGTGTCCTCAAGAGAAAGCGTGCGGGCCATAACACCATTGATCTCAAATTTTTTGGCTGTGCTGTATGATTTTTCAAGGGGCCACAATGGGTATTGCGGGTGAAACGGCAGAAGATTGTGGTGTAGTTCAATGCCAACAGGAAGTCCGTCGATAATTTTTTCCAACGGAACAAGATGGTAGTAATCAGCAGGAATAGCATGTTTTTGTGCTCTGGTGTAGCCCAGATCCAAGAGAATTTCTTCAGCTTTTTCCAGGTCACTTTTTTTTACGAGTAAATCCAGGTCACGCATGGGCCGCAAACCAATTTCACTATAAACAAAATTGCAAAGAGCAATACCTTTGACAAGGAGGACATCGATACCTTCAAGGCGATAAGCATTTACGATTTCGATGACAGCCTTGTTTCTACTCCTGTTCGATCTCCTGTTGCGAAGATACAAACTCTGTAAAAGCCGACGGGCGTTTTTCGGAATATTGACGTCAACTTCCCGGATATGTTTATAGAGCAACGATGCAACTCCATGCTGCTCGGCTTTATGTATTACCTCCTCCCAGGAGGTTTCCCGAGGTAGAAAGATAGAACAGGCACTTATTAATTCCGCATACATAGCCTGATGGCCATTATCACGTGCACAAAGGGATAAGACTTTTTGCACTGGTTACTCCCAGTGTAAAACATCAAAGAGATCCTGCAGCGCATCATTGATCCCTTGAAATGAACTATATGTAATTTGATAGGCCGGGGTTGAACGTGCAATCTGCACAACCTGCTGAAAGCCATGATCTGCAAGATTCCTGGCGTTAACATCACAAGTCATCAGCAGGGTGCATACCTGAGCAGCAGATATCTTGTCAACCTTAAGGGTTGAACCAGCCAGATATCGTGGAAGGAGTATTAATGAGGGGGGAGCTGATATATGGAGAAAATCAGGGTTCAGTGAACGATGAGGGATAACAAGCCCATCCTGGTCGACGATAGCTGTCGAAAGTGCTCGTTTAGAGATAAGCTGACTCACTGCTGCTGCAGTATCTGGTTTAATACAGAGTGGCCGGGTAAAGGGCAGCATGGGAGCGTTCTCATCAACAGGCATAAAACAAAGTTCGTCTGTCAGGTAGGAAAAACCATGTGTGACCAAACAAGTGGTCAGACTGCTCTTTCCATATCCGCTCTGTCCGGGTAAAAGAATAACCTTATTCTGCCAGGCTACAGCTCCCGCATGAAAAGCAATACCATGGCTATTCTTGTTGAGAAGATTAAAAATAACTGCATCAAACAGAACTGCGGCAAATTGAACTCCTAAAGGTCCGCTGAAGGGTGCGCAGGCAGTGCTGTTCAGTGTGTATTCGCCGGTGCTCTCATCCAGTGCAATAAATAAACGTATTTCTGTGTCAGCTCCAGGCACACCGCACACATCACCAAACAATAACGATAAAAAATGATACAGCTCATCGGTATCATATTGTATCGAAACATGTGCGTCGGCGAAGCTGACTGTATATTCTGACATGGATTCCATGCTTTGTTGTGAAATGTATTTCACGGGTGTTAGTTTAAAACGGCAATACTTCTTTCCAGTAAACGTGTAACAAGAGCCTTGACATCGTCGGCTATCTGTTCTTGGTTTTCCGGGTATAATTTAATTAAAATATCAATTACCTCAGAGATGGGGCGTACTCCATCGCAGAGCTCCCAGATTAAGGCTCCTGTCTCGTTGAGATACAGTGATGTGGTAAGTGTCGGATGATAAACAGTAATTTCATTGTCTATTCTTTCGAGCAGGTAACCGGGTTCAAGTATTACTGTTTTTGTTGTGTCCATTGTTTCTTTTAAACCCCTCTAAATCCCTTTTTTCCCGGATGGTACTACGGATTTCGACGCCATCATTATGTAGCAATGCTCTTTTTCATGTGCAACTTAAAAGATTAATACGCAATTGATCATAAAAGAAACGGACAGGGTTAAGACGACCGCCAAATTCTCTTAAATTTTCATTCCCGTTTAACTGTTTGCGTAATGATGCGGCAGGATGACTCGAGGATATTTTTCCGTCTAATAGTACTGTTCCCGAAGTTGCGACACGGTTGCAGTGCGAAGCAAGAGGCAAAGGATCACTACCGGACAACAGAGGGAGGTGCTTTTCTTGTGCAATACGAAACAGGGAAGGTGTTGGCCAAAAGGACGGTCTATTTCCGTTATCTCCAAGAAAAAGGGGAAAATCATAAGCAGTATCGAGAAATCTTCTCACTATTTTTCCTCTCCCTCCAAACCACTTACCCACCCCCCAGGGGAGTACTACAATACCGCCATTAGTTGCCACTGTCTGAGCCAGATCGGCAAGAGGCATCAGCTTTTCTTCGAGCTTAACAGAGCTGAGCAGGGAGATTACCTCAATATTTTCCCTGCTGACATGTTGTCTCCCTGCCAGTAGGGCAATAGTCTCCTTTCCCTTGCATACAAGAAGGCTATCTGGTTCTGCTGTCTTATAAAAAACTAACGAGTCAGGCCCGGTTTGTTTTTCTGACTTGTTTTCAAAGGAAGCTGCGTTCTGAGATAAACTGGAGAAAACATCATAGCCTTCCCCTTCAGCCAATGCCAGAACGTAGCTGGCACTGTCAGACAGGGTTTCGTTTTTTGAGGCTTTTAAAAAGTTATCAAATGCTGCTGTAAAAAATTGCTCTATACCAAATGCTGAGTAGATATGGACGTGGGCATCAATAAATATTGACATAAAACCTATCTCAGGGGCTATTATATAATCTTAGGCAATCGCATTAACCCGACAAACACAAAGGAATAGACTGATAATACAAACATGGTTGTAATCAGTAGTTTATATAGTGTCCCCTGAATCAATGGCCGCGCATGGTACAAAACTACACAGACCATGGGGATCATTGGAAACAGGTACCTTCCCTGAGTTTGGTAATCACTGGTCCAGGAATGATATAAGGATGCTGCAATAAGGGCACCTGCACAGGAAATGAAAAAAGCGAACAACAAATTGCCGGTTACTCCTCCACGAAAAACCAGGGTGATACCCATAAGTAGAAAAAGGGCAATTCCCACGGGCCGAACAGTATTATAATATGAATCCACTGCACTGGCGGTAAAATATCCATAAACACCAAAAGCACTACGATATGTTCGTTCAAACCAGCGGTCAACTACTATTATTTTCTCCAGGGTATCTCCACGTGCCTGACGATATAAGAAAGGATGCTTTTCTTCTAAAGGGGTGGAAGGTTTATACATGGGATCAGCTAACTGCTCTTGAATATTTGCCATTTTCGCAGCCATGTCTATTCCGTTAACAGCGTAGTTGGCCCCTATCCTGAGACCGGCAAGGCTCAGGCCTATACAAACTATGATGACAGCCTTCCTGCAGTATTGGCGTCTCAGCTCAGATTCTACCTGAAAAAATACTTTCCATGCCAGATATCCTGCAATAAAGAGGATAAAAAAAAGATAATTTTTTTTCAGCAGAAAGAGAGGAGCTGCCAGAAAACCGAGAAAAAGTAGAGGTAGAGCATGTTTTTTCTGTGTGGTGTTCAAAAGAGAGGAATTTAACATTGAATGGGGTAAGGCGATCTGACAGGCGACAACAAAAGCAACTACAAGTCCAAAAGCATCAGAATTACAATAACTGAAAAGGTACCATATCTGGGGCGAAATCAACAAAGGTACTGCCATTACTCGAGCACCCGGGCTTTGCAGGATATAGAGAAGAAGCAGGAAAAAAAGCAGCACATTGAAAGCGCGCAGACTGAGATATTCCGGAAGGTGAAACGATTGGAGCAGATTGGACAGTTTTCCGGTGAAAAAATAGGAGATTTCATGTCCGTTTAAGCGTGATACACCGTATACAGAATAGGAATGATGAATGGCTGGATTATCTACAGTAGGGGGTAAAAAATTATCTTTGTAATACTCTGCTGCATCAAGGTGTACATATTCATCGGGATGTACGTTTTCTACGGTGATTGCGGCCATCACCACAATTAATGCAAATGCGGTGACAAAAAAGAGAGGTATAAAATTTTCCTCCCGGCGAAAAATTTTAGTAGAGAAGAAAAAGAGAAACACAAGGGAAAAGATTGCGACAATATGTGTAAACAACACCCATACTCTGGATGGGCCTTCATGCAGATTAACCGCGAGTTCCAGTTGGGGGTCGTTTCCGGTTGAAGAGATATGAAAACCATCCGCTGCCCATTGCGAAGAACCGATATGGAAAAGGGGCTGTAGCTGCTTAAATTCGCTTTTTTTTGTAAATTGCAGAGACTTTTTACCTTTTTGCGAGATCTGCAATGATTTAATTATCACCTCCCCCTCATACATATGGGGATCAATGCGCAACCGTTCGATTTTTCTGAGATCTGTCAGGTAAAAACTATATTGCTGTTTCTCAGGAGTTAACCGAACCCTTGCTCTTCTCCACTTGCTGTAGCCATTCCCTTCTTCAGCCCAATACATATTGAACCAGGTTTTTTG
>MAXH01000271.1 GCA_001750925.1 Desulfobulbaceae bacterium S3730MH12 | reverse complement strand
GATGCAGTGAATTTTGTTAATGCACCTATTATTGCAAAAGATAGAGGGATCAGGGTAGTCGAGTCTAAGAGTGATCAGGCCGATGATTTTATCAATACCCTTTCTGTGAAAGTGACAACCAGCGAAGGCGAAGATGTGTTGGTCGGGACAGTTTTTGGACATAATGAGCCTCGCCTGGTCCGTATAAATGACTTTCGACTGGAAGCGTTGCCTTCAGGTTCCATGCTGCTGGTATACAATAAGGATGTTCCGGGGGTAATCGGTGCACTCGGTACGACTCTTGGTAATGCCGGTGTTAATATTTCCAGAATGACCGTCGGGCGTGAAGAGGAAAGCAACCAGAATGTTATCCTTTTGAGTACCGATGAATTGACTTCAAAGGACTTGCTTGAAAAGGTATTGAGTTTAAAAAATGTTGCCGACGCACAGATTCTGGATCTTCCAGGTCTGTAGATTTTGTTGAGGAGATGGGAGGAGAAAAAGAGAGATGAGTGATCAGGAAACAAAAATAGACAGTGATTGTGGTTGTGATGAGGGGAAGGTGCCGAATAAGGAAGGTAAATGTGTTATGCCTGAAGTGACATTTTCCGCCTTTGTCATGTCTTTGAATACATCGGTTCTTTATCATCTTGGTGAGATCGCCGACCCCGTATCCGGGCAGAAAACTGTAAACCTGGATGCGGCAAGGCACGGTATTGATACCTTGGTGGTTATTCAAAATAAAACAAAGGGTAATTTAGCAGCGGATGAGGAGGAAATGTTAAAAAATATCCTTTACGATGTTAAGTTAAGGTTTGTTAAAGAAGTTAAAAAGTGATGGCGTCGTAAAAAGTCCCCTGCTTCGTCATTCCCGCCTGCGCGGGAATGACGGGACGGCAAATAATTTGGGTTTTTACGAGATTGTTAAAAAGTGGTGGGGTGCTAAATAAAGGTAGCAATGAGAAACAGGAAAATGCGGCTTTATGCACCGGCAAAAATAAATCTGTTTCTCCAGGTTCTTGGTCGTCGCCCCGATGGATACCATGATCTTGAAACGTGGATGCAGAAGCTCGACCTGTACGATACAATTATCCTTGAAACAGGTAGTGGAACGGGTATTGAATTTTCTTGTGACGATCCTGAACTTCCCATGGGAGAGGATAATCTGGCAGTCAAAGCAGCGGTTGCTTTTTTTTCAACTGCCGGCCTGAAAAAGGTACCAAAGGTTAAGATTTATCTTGAAAAAAAGATACCCGTGGCGGCTGGTCTTGGTGGTGGAAGCAGTGATGCTGGTACGGTGCTTCGGGGATTAAATGAACTCTTCGATCAACCGCTTTCAGAGAGAGAATTAGTTCGGCTGGCCCGCCCCCTTGGAGCAGATGTACCGTTTTTCACGGTTGAGCATGGGGCGGTGATTGCTCATGGTGTTGGTGATATCATGTATCCTGTTGACTCTCTCAAAGATTTCACTTTTGTTCTTGTCAATCCCGGGTTTTTGGTTTCTACACCCTGGGCATTTGAAAATTTATTCTTGACAAGTACAACCAAAAAATATAAATTATCTTGCTTTCAAAAGCACAAGGCAGGTTCTTTGCCTCTGGATGAAATGCACAATGACCTTGAAGAAGTTACCAGTGCGAGGTATCCGGAGATAGAGGATATGAAGCGACTGTTGACGGAATCGGGAGCGTCAGGAACCTTGATGTCCGGCAGTGGGCCTACTGTTTTTGGAGTTTTTCCAGATGCTGAAAATTCTGGTAAAACTGATTTTAACAGTGTCATGGATCTATTGTGTAGGAAATTTGGAGACAGAGTTTTTGTTGCTAGGACAGCAAGTGCTGGGGCGTGGCCAAGTGGTTAAGGCACCGGGTTTTGATCCCGACATTCGTAGGTTCGACCCCTACCGCCCCAGCCATCAGAATATGGTTTCTTCTTTTTTAATATAATTAAAACGATGCCTAATATAATTAAGGTTTTTTCGGGTAACGCTCACAGGCAGTTGGCCAGAGAGATAGCTGATCATTTGGATTTACCTCTGTGCGAGGCTGAAGTCAAGACGTTCAGCGACGGGGAAATATTTGTTGAGGTAAAGGAAAATGTTCGTGGTACGGACGTTTTTGTCATTCAGCCTACGTGTACTCCCGTTAATGATCACCTGATGGAACTGGTGATCATGGTAGACGCGCTTAGACGGGCTTCGGCCAGGCGTATTACTGCCGTGGTTCCCTATTACGGTTATGCCCGGCAGGACAGAAAAAATGCACCTCGAGTTCCAATTACCGCTAAGGTCGTTGCAGAGATGTTTATGGCTGTGGGGGTAAGGCGTGTTCTTTGTATGGATTTACATGCCGGGCAGATACAGGGTTTTTTTAATATACCAGTAGATCATCTCTATGCAGCACCGGTAGTGCTTGGTTATATTCAGGAAAATTTTGATGATGTTGTTATGGTTTCTCCTGATGCCGGTGGTGTTGAACGGACACGGGCTTTTGCCAAAAGACTGAATTCCGGCCTGGCAATTATCGATAAGCGTCGGGATAAGCCCAATGAATGCGAGGCTATGCATGTCATTGGTGATGTGGAAGGGAAGACAGCAATTCTATTGGATGATATGGTTGATACTGCTGGAACGTTATGTGCCGGAGCAAAGACCCTGATCGCCAATGGAGCAAAAGAGGTTCATGCGTGTTGTTCACATGCTGTTCTCTCCGGCCCGGCGATTGAGCGTATTACGAATTCTGAGCTGAAGTCATTGGTTGTTACCAATTCCATTCCTCTCAGGGGGGAAGCGCTTAGTTGTGAGAAAATTACGGTACTGTCGGTATCTAAGCTGCTTGCAAATGCGATTAACAGGATCCATAATGAGGATTCTGTGAGTTCGTTATTTGTATAAGCCGCATATTGGATATCTATTTACCCATTTAAGTTTTTAGTGCCTTACTCCTTAAAGGCTGCAAT
>MAXH01000270.1 GCA_001750925.1 Desulfobulbaceae bacterium S3730MH12 | reverse complement strand
GGGCAGCCCCTGCTTCATACATGGTCTTTAGGTGTTGAAGAACAGTTCTATCTTTTCTGGCCGCTGCTGATTTTTTTATGTTTCCGTTTTTTAAATGGATCAGAAACACCAGACAGCATCCTGCCCGCCTCCATGCCTCCAGTCCTGGCAGTATCTGATAAAACAGATCCGCCCACAAAAACGGGAGCAAGCAACATTAAAAAGGCTATCGACAAGAAAATTGCATGGGTTTTCCTCCTGATTTTTCTGGGTTCAAGCCTGGCTTGTTACATCCTGGCGGTAACGGAATATAATTTAGCCTTCTATATGTTTTATACCAGGGCATTTGAGTTCTGTGTTGGCGGGTTTATTGCTCTGAGGATAATGCCGGAGCCGGAAACAAAGGCAGCAAACCTGCTGATCGGCGCAGTGGGAATAGTGCTGCTCTTTTTTAGTTTTATCTTTATTAAAGAAGAGTTCCTGGGAAGACCATTTCTACAGGGCGGGGTTCTGATACCCTGTGTTGGCAGTGGTCTGCTCATCTATGCAAATGGGCGAAGAGGTATTATCAACAGGATGCTGGCAACCAAACTTCCCGCTTCAATCGGCAAGATATCTTATTCACTCTACCTGTATCATTGGCCGGTTATTATATTTTATAAAATTTTTAGTAATACCGTTGAGATAGGGCTATATTCTTCTGTCGGAATTATCATCGTTTCATTTGTACTCTCCATTCTGAGCTATCTGCTGGTAGAGCAGCCCGCCAGAAAATCTGGATTTTCTGACAGGTCTGTAATCATCATGGCAATACTGGCTATTGTCGGTTTCGCCCTGCTCTTTAACAGCCTTGAGGAATATGATACTGCTCCCTGGCGGATCACCAGGTATGATACAGAGAGCCAGGACACTCCCACTTTGCAATATGCAGAAGAATGCCGGGAAACAAAGGGAAATGCTCTGTGGTTTTATAAGTGCAGGCAGACTGCGGAAGCAGAAACCCCGATTATCGCCCTTGTTGGTGATAGTCATGCACCCCATTTTTTGCTCTCTTTGACAAAATGGGCCGGAAAAAACGGTTATAACGTCAAGTATCTCGGGATGGCCGGCTGTCCTATGCTGCTTGGCGATATACACATCCAGCAGCGCATGTTTGATGATAAATATCGAAAACAGTGCGAAAAATCTCTGGTCATATTTGAAACGGGCATTGTTGAGGATCCACGAGTCGAATTTGTCCTGGTCGCCCAGCGCTTTGATCTGTACGATGACGGGAAAGTGTATGGCAGTGATTCCAGAAAGATATCCTTCAGGGATTCTGACGGGAAAATAGTGGAAGACCACACCGGATATTACCGGGAACAATTAGCTTACACTGTTAACAGGATAAGGCAAACAGGGAAGAATATGGTCATACTCAAACAGGTGCCAATTTTTTCCGATATCGATTTATGCACCTGGCAGCCGCTCATAAAAAAACTGTTTTCGCAAGAAAAGGTTTGTGAATATAACCCTGAATTTATTCGTCGAGGGCAACAGCCAAGCATCGATTTTATCGATAATTTTGCCTTCGCCTACCAGGTAGAACTATTTGATCCTCTGCCTTACTTTGACAGCCCTTTGCAGAATGGGGTTAATACATACCATGATACCGATCATTTAAACGAACACGGAGTTCATTTCCTGGTTCCTCATTTTGCAGAAGTAATGGACGAGATCATTGCCAGGGGGAAAAAGTGACGAAATGAATATCTCCGTAGCCCTGGCAACCCATAATGGCCGTCCCCACCTTGAGAAACAGCTTCAAAGCCTCCTGCAACAGACATACTTGCCAAAGGAAATAATCATCAGTGACGATGGATCGACCGACGGTACCTGTGGGCTGCTCGAAGAATACTGCAGGAAGAGTAAAATTATTAAAGTAGTGCACTCAGAAAGGCAGGGAATTAACAAAAACTTTCAAAATGCTGTGTCGATATGCAGTGGAGAATACGTTGCTTTCTGCGATCAGGATGATATTTGGGCCAAAGATAAACTGGCTCGCCTCTCCTCTCAGTTTTCCGAAAAAATACTTTTAGCATATGGTAAAAGTATTTTGATTGGTGCAGATGATCAGCAGCTGCCCGGAGCCGTAGAAGAATACGTGGGTTTCCATAACTATCGGGCTGGACACCTGCCATTTTATTTCTATTTTTCGAACTGCATTTCCGGCCATGCAATGATGGTTCGAAAAGATCTTATTGAACGCGCTTTACCTTTCCCGACAGATTGCATGTACGACCAGTGGCTGGCTCTTATCGCCTCAGCAAAATCAGAAATTATCCACGTCCCGGAAGCGGTCACCTATCACAGGATACATGATTTAAACGCGATCAATAATCGGGATATAAACAGGGAGAAAAAAAGCAGGAGGAAAAAACTTTCAAAGTATCAAAAATATACCAATCATAGAGCAAAACATCTCACTCTGCTACAAAAAGGATTAGCAGAAAGCGAAACATTAAGTCCTTCTGAATATGAGTACCTTTCACGCTTATTCAACCATATCAAAAGCGGTAAATACCGAATCTTCGATATCCGACTGTTCTTCCTGCTGATACAAAAACGGCACCAGCTGTTCCATGGGAATTTGCTGAGAGAGTGCAGAAACAGAGCTCTTGGCGGCAGATACTACAAATTTTTAGATTTTTTTAATTTCAATAATGCTCAGTAACTCTCCCCGGATTCGAAAACAATCAGACAGGACTCTGTTGAGGCTTCCCATCAGCCTTGAATGCCTTTTCGCCCCTCATAAATGCTTTTATACCCTCAGCCTGTCCTCTGTAACGAAGCCGGTTAATTCTGTTCAGGCCGATATAGCTTTTAAACATGTAATTACGGTACATTCTGTGGGGATTGTATTTTTGTGAATAGAGGGAATGTTTGTTCAAATAGTAGCATCGAGACCAACCGAAATGCCAGCTCTTCATGTATAACAGAGAGTGATGATGTGCCGAGGAACTGTCTCCGATATGTTCAATATATACGCTGGGACAAAGCTTTATTACATATCCCTTCTTTCGGGTTCGATAACAGAGATCAGTTTCTTCTGAATAGAGAAATATATTTTCATCAAAAAAACCCACCTGATTCATCTTTTGGAGATCGAAAAGCATGGCAGCGCCGGAAACGGCTTTTATTGATACCGACTGAGCGCCAGAGAAGTCAGCTTTAGTGATGGCCGGAGCCCAGATTGCAGTATTGTCTTCATCTTCCATTGCTGTAGTTAACAATTGGGTTACCAGCTCCTCCGATACCATCAGATCAGGATTGAGGAGAAGGGCAAACCTGCTTCGACACTGCTGTAATCCCTCATTAGCTGCTCTGCCGTAACCGATATTGCTCTCTGACTTGAGTATATGATGCTCTGGAAAGGACCGGGACAATATCTGCACACTGTCATCAATACTTGCGTTATCGACAATGATGATTTTGTATCGTGTAGTATCTAAAAAACTTTTCCAATTAGAGAGAAAAACTGAAGCACTGTTATATGAAACACTGATGATGGTTAAATCAGAGACCATGCTGCCAATTCCCAATTGCTGAATTTGTCTCCATTCAGAAACGGTCTTTTTGTTCGATCTCTGCGTTATGCTCAAAAAATAATCCTCCGGTAAGTGAGGCACGATACTCCGAGATATCACTTATATGCCTGTGGTTATTTTTTTCACATGCCTTGATCTCGAACAAAAAACCTCGTTTCTGTACGATCAATAACTATTCAATATAAAGTAGAACTAAATTCCTCAAATACTTTTTCTATTGGAATTGCGAATCCAATTCCTTCCGTATCACGAAGAATCATAGTGTTAACACCATACACATATCCATACTCATCAATAAGCGGACCGCCGCTGTTTCCGGGATTGATCGCGGCATCAGTCTGGAGAAAAACCTTATCATCATTCTCTCTCTTGCGATAACCGGAAAACACACCGGCGGTTACCGTATTTCGCAAGCCGACAGGACTGCCGACAGTATAGACTTTTTCTCCCTGGGACAATTTTTTCCCCTCGGGAGGTCTTGACAGAAAAGTATTTTCTCCTGAAAAAAGCGACATCAAGGCAAGATCATACTTATCACTGACCAACAGGTAATTTGCAAAATGCTCACTGCCGTCAGACATGATAATTTTGATATCGGATGGCTGCATATCTCTTCCAAGCTCTCTAAGCTTCTCTTCCCCTTTTTCCTGTTGGGGCAAAACCCTATTCAGCTCTTTCTGACGAGTCTCAATAATCAGGGCGAGCTGGCTCCGGGATGGCCCTTTGGGGTATCGGCGCAGTTCTTTTCTCATCTTCCTGAGTTTCTGTTTTTCAAGATCGATCAGACGGCGTGCAGTCTCTATTTTTTCTCTTAACTCGTCAATCTTCTGTCTATCCATCTCTATCACATGACGATTAGTAACTATATAATATTCATTAACAAAAAAGCCCGACCCTGTCCCCCAGGGTGTTTCAATAGAAACTGTTGCCTTTCCCGCCAAGGCAACAGCATTGCCCTTAGAAGCCATCATCTGGGAAGAAGTCTGATCGTCATTTACCTTTTGTGCCGGTTTCTTTTCAACCTTTACAGACTTGCCCTGTTGTACCACGGTGCTATCCGGTATGGACTGGAGTGGTTGATTCCCACCTTTTTTGCCTGCATAATAGTACGTTGCAGAAGCTACAACAGCGGCTAATATAACAATCTGGAAAAATTTTAATCCACGGCCGGACTGTTTGTCTGAATCATGAATCTTTTGCGCTTCAGCCTCTTTTTTCCGCTCCTGAACCGCCTTGTACCTGGCAAAGATCAAACCGCACGACTCGCATTCTCTGGCATCTCTCTGGTCATGCTTACACTTAGGGCAACGCATTACACTTCACCGCCAATATTGTTAAAAAAAAGTTTTTTGCTTAGCCATCCCTATCATAATATCAAGTTATGTTATATTGTTCAATTATCAATACATTTCCCCAAAAATCCTCGATGCAGCCATGCCCATACATATCAACTCTTCAACCCTGCTTGGTGACCATGAGATTGAACTGACACCAATCCGTGCCCAGGGTGCAGGCGGCCAAAATGTAAACAAGGTGTCAAGCGCCATCCATCTCCGTTTCGACATTAAAAACTCCTCCCTGCCAAAATTATATAAGAATCGACTACTCTCCATGCGCGATAATCGATTAACCAGGGATGGACATATTATTATCAAAGCACAGAATCACCGCAGCCAGGAACAAAATAGAGAAGAGGCTATACAACGACTTGTCCACCTGATCCGACAGGCGATAATCCCCAGGAAAAAACGAAAACCGACACGCCCTTCCTCTGCCGCAAGAAAAAGACGGGTAGACAATAAAACACGTCGTGCCCGGCTGAAAAATCTCCGCAAAAAAATAACCGAATAGCGTAGAATTTTTTCTTTTATGGCAATCCTGCACACTGTTCTGCAGAAAAAATCGGCAAATTGACCAGATACCGAAAAACAGATAATAAATTGATTGCATTCTGGCCATACTTCTGGTAAAAAGATGTGTTTCTATAAATGAGTATCCTGCAGGTCAGCCTTTTCCGGCAATTTTCCCCCAGTCTACTTCTTTAAAATTATCTTTACCGATACAACTACTATAACTAAATTATGCCTTCCAAATCTGATATAACCACACTTTGTTCTTTTACTGAACTTGGGATGACACCTCCTCTCCTGCGCAGCCTTGACGAGGCTGGATATAAAATACCCACACCAATCCAGGCGGAGATGATCCCCCATATGATGTCTGGTAGAGATGTCATCGGTCAGGCGCAGACCGGAACTGGAAAAACTGCCGCTTTTGCCCTACCCCTGCTGGCAGGATTACACACGGATAAAATAAAGTCTCCACAGGTACTTGTTCTCACACCCACCAGAGAACTTGCCATTCAGGTAGCGGAATCGTTTAAAAGTTATGGTAAACACTTAAAAAATTTACGGGTGTTGCCAGTCTTTGGCGGTCAGGATTATAGTGTCCAGCTCAAACAGCTGCGAAGAGGTGTTCAGGTGGTGGTTGGCACACCCGGCAGAATCATGGATCATATTCGCCAAAACAACCTCAACCTCAAAAACTTGTCAGGCTTTGTTCTGGATGAAGCTGACGAAATGCTTAAAATGGGGTTCATTGATGACATTGAATGGATACTTAAACATATCCCTTCAAAAAGACAGACAGCACTTTTCTCTGCAACCATGCCCCGCACCATACGGCAGATTGCTCAGAAATACCTGCAGGATCCCATTGAAATAACGATCAAGACGAAAACAGTCACTGCAAACACAATCAATCAGCGTTACCTCATCACCAACGGTTTCAGCAAAAAATTTGATGCGCTTTGCAAGGTCATGGAGACAGAAAGTTTCGATGGCATGCTCATTTTTGTCCGCACCAAAGTTCAGACAGTTGAACTGGCAGAAAAGCTTGCCCACCGGGGGTATGGCTGTGCTGCTCTTAACGGCGACATCCAACAGAGTCAGCGTATCAGGACAGTTGATCAATTGAAATCAAAGAAACTGGATATCCTGGTTGCAACAGACGTTGCGGCCCGGGGTCTTGACGTTGACCGAATAAGTCATGTTGTTAACTTTGATATTCCTTTTGATAATGAAGCCTATATCCATCGTATAGGAAGAACAGGCAGAGCCGGGCGTAAAGGAGAGGCAATTCTTTTTGTCAATCCACAGGAACGCGCAATGCTGCGCTCAATAGAGCGGCTGACAAAACAGAAAATTGAACGAATGGAGCTGCCTACTGTCAAGGCAATAAACCTGAAGCGGGTAGAAAAATTCAAAGAAAATATTGATGCGGCACTGCAGAAAGATACCTCTTTTTACAAGGATCTGATTAACAGCTATCTCGCAGATAATGAGGCCGCTCCGGAAGATGTGGCCGCAGCCCTTGCAAGTATTGTCCAGGGAGACAGCCCGCTCCTGCTCACTGAACCAAAGGTACAGCCACAACAGAAAAAACGGAAGAATAAACCCGTGTCACAATCCAACCATGCTCAGCTGCCGCCGGAAGAAGGTATGGAAAGATACCGCATAGAGGTAGGTAAAAACCATGGTGTCAAGCCTGGCAACATTGTCGGAGCTATAGCCAACGAGGCAGATCTCAGCAGCAGTCATATCGGTCGTATCACT
>MAXH01000269.1 GCA_001750925.1 Desulfobulbaceae bacterium S3730MH12 | reverse complement strand
TGATGTGGCAAGCATCTGGGGGTTTTGGCACATGGGCCAGTTTGCCTCTGATTATAGAAAACTCTTTGGAGAGTTGCCTTCAGATACACTGAAACAGCATAAATCGTGAGTTTGGATATTTGAATTTGTCATAAATTATCCACCCATGTTGCCAATTTAACGTTGAGCTTGTTAATAGGGATTTTTATCTTTTCTTTCATTGTAACGCCAGGCTATACTGATTTCGGAGATTGTGGCAAAAACTCGATGTTAATCCTCAAAGATTGGCAGCAGTAAGATTTATCACTGACAGATAAACGACCGATTATGATGCTTCCTGATCAGGCTTAAAAATCTGCCCGAAAAGGAGCATCCTGGCACTCATTTAAATTAAAATTTTTTCCGAGAAAACCAGCAGCAAATGTAGCCTATTCAAAGGCGAGATAATTCCAGATTATGTTTGCTGGTCACTTCGAGAGAAGCGTTAGGCATTACGACCGATACCGCGACACTACTGTGGAGTAAAGGATAGAGATTTCCACTGCCAATGAGAATGAACAGAAAGGTACAACGATTAGAGCTTATTCCTGTTAAGTTCGAATGTGATCATGCTCGAAAAACTTACAAGAAAAGGAGCATACTAGCGCTTTTGAAAATTTATAATTATTTCAGAAAAAGCAACTGCCAATAGAGCATTTGAAATTATTGATGGTTCCATCAACAAAGATTGATGGCCTGAAGCATCTGGGATTTCAAGGTGCTTCCTTGAGAAGTTTTCTGCCTGTTTTTTTTGTTGCCTTTTCAAGTTCGGTCTCTTTATCTTTTTTCCCAGATTTGTTTTTCTTTTCGTCATCATCTTCATTACCGTCAAGATCATCTGCTATCTTTTCGATTTTTTTTGAGCTTTCCTGGATTGAGTTTCAGACCCTTGTCGTTAGGTTTTGCAAAAGCAAGTGTCGCTGAACTGAGGAAGGTGAAAAGAAGTGAGAATATAAATATTTTCTTCATGTGATGGTATCTTCCTTGTGGATGTAAGATAAAAGCTATTCTACTTTATCAGTTCGTTAGAACCTAAAAAGTCTATATGGATTTTTACGTTCTTAGTTCACCGCCATGACGACCTTGTCTTCTTCAATCTCATCAGAATAGGGCAGGGTATCAGGCTCATGGCATACTGCAGAAAACATTTTTAAAAAATGATCGGTTCTGGCAATCCGGTAATTTTTCAACACTACTTAAGTAAAAGGGAATTTGCCGGTGCTATATTATGCTTCCGTTCCTTTTTTAAAATAGACACAACATCGCCACCTTTGATTGGAAGGTTTCCATACGCTGTTTTGAGTTTACCTGTGAGTTCAAGTATCAAACATTCTCGGTCGTATACTTCTGCGATTGCTTCATAAATTTCTTGAGTATCAAATTTCAAAGCTAGGTCAGCATAACCATCGCTTGTTAAATCATGGCAGTCCATAATATTACATTCGTCAACATTGATTGTATGAGGTGTTGCAACATCTTCCATTTCCCAACGAAGTGGTAACACGCCTGCCAATGTGACTGATGTGGGGTCAATAGTAGTTACATCGAAGTCAGCTGTACCTTAGACAGCAACAGGGAGGACACCTTTGCTTCCCACATTAATTGGGGTCGGGCAACCACCAGGTTTTGTATCCACATAAACAGCCACAGGGCATATCCCTGTAGTTTCTTCAATCAAAGTAGGTTCGTCAACTACTGGAGGAGATGCTTTGTTGCTGCTGTTGATTGTTATCTGATTAGTAACAACAGTTCCAGGAAGTGCCGTAACATTTATCGTTAACTGAACACATGGCTCTTCAGGTATTTCGGGTTCTTCGGGTTTTTGGGCAAGTAAACCGATATACCATCTGACACTATGGGTGCTATGATCATATACGCCACCATTGTCTGCAGAGACAAAGCTTGTTTTGTCTGGAAGTGTGTCGGTGAGGATTACGTCATCAACATCATAAGAATTTGGGTTATTGTAACAAATAGTATACGTTAATTCCTCATCTGAAACTACACATTCACTAAGACTGAGGCCATCCGATTTTGAAAGATTGAGAGACTCAGCAATAGTTACTTGACTCCACATGACAACAGAGAAAAATGCGATCGAAATTGCAAAATATTTATTCATTATTTCGCTTCAAGGATTTTATGTTTCCTTTAAAAAGGCCTGCCCCTATGGTTACTATTGCTTAATATTAATCGACCAAATGAGAAAACACAAATTTGGGGGCAGCCTTTTTTGTAGATACTGAACCAAAAAGGATGAGGAGAAAAAATGGAAGAACTCGTTTGCTACTGTTTCAACTACACCTATGCGGACATTGAGTCCGACGTAAAAGAAAACGGTAAATCAACCATTGAGGAGAGAGTTGCATCAGAAAAGAAGGCAGGCAAGTGCCAGTGTGAAACAAAAAACCCAAAAGGTAGATGATGCCTTGGAGATGTCCACAGGATTGTGGACACTGTCATGAAAAAGGAAGGGATATCAAAAAAAATCAGCATCCAATTTATTAGCATAGAATGTCAACTTGATATTGATCAGCGACGATTATAATAAAAAACTACCTGTTAAATACTCTAAAAGTCCTCTGTATGTTCCCCAACGATCAGTTGCGTTGACTTATACTATTGGAGTAAGCGTTTATTTAACTTCCAGTTAACTCTAACTGTTTGCACTAAGACAAAGAGCAAAGGGAGCAGTAGTATAAAATAGGGTAGAGAAAAAAGAGTGAGCAGGTCTGGCTGAATGAGTGCTTTATCAAGAAAAAACATGCCAAAAACCCAAAAGGCGACACCAGGACAGATAAGAGCATACGAGGCCGGGTTCTTAGCGATATGCTCGTTATCAGCGTTTGTGCTGATACCGTGGATAAATTCTGGGAAATAGTTGTTCTGGCGCATGGTGATGAAACCAAGGAGACCGAAAAAGAACTGCAGTGAGATGAAAGAACTACATAAAACAAAGTAAAAAGTCGGGTCGCCGTGGGTGCTGAAAAGAAAGTGGAAGCTATGGTTGAGACGAATGGCAGTAATGCCCAGCAGGGTGAGGATAGGAATAAGGATCCAGATACTGGCGCTGCCCTCACGGCTGATCCCCTGAGCCATCATGGCATGAAAGCCCAGAATCAGGTTTTTGGTTGCCAGCAAGGTTGCCACGGCAAAAAAGAAAATAGCAAAAAAAGCGGCAAGAGGAACTATAAGTCGGTTTTCGCTCATGGCCGCAGGTGCGGCAAAACCAACAGCATTCATGGCAAAAGTGAATGAAGAGAGCATCTGACTTAATGAGTTGTTCATGGAATGCTTAAAATGTCCCTTGATAAGTAATTTACTGTAAAAGCGATAAAATATTGAAAGGCTATAAATTCCTGTGGCCAGAAAAGCTAGAAAGGCAAAAGGGAACAGATATTCAACAATATTCCACAATCCCGGTACCAGCATGGCACCGAGAACAAACATGACATTAATTGTCATGGTCAGGGTGAGTGGTATGGTCATGAGGGTTATTTCATTATTTCCTTTAATGACATTGCTATAACTGGCTGTTTGCCTGAACAGGCGATATTCGCGGATATTCCAAGCCAGCAAACGCAGATGATTAAAAGCAAAATAGAGCATCAAACCATAAGCAACAGCAGAAAGCATCATGGCGTATACGGGGGCAGCAGCAAGGAAGATCCATACCGTGTCGAAGGTGGCAATGGGCGTATTCGGGTGCGGTGTCATAAACATGAAAAAGATGAAAAAAGCCACAGCCAGGCCACCATTACCAAGGGCTGCGAGAAAAAAAAGAGGGCTATAGCTGCTTCCAAGATTTCGTTTCATATCGTTTAACCAAGAGTGTAAAAAAAGGAATTTTTAATTTTCAATATAAGCTAACCGTAATACCCGTCTATTCTATTGTGATAGGGACGTTATTATAGCTATCACTGTCTATAGTGTGGACTTATGCACAAAATTATGCGAAAAATAACCATGGAACAGATTGGAGTCAATGAAATATTCCTATTATACTGTGGTCGCCAAAATTTTATTTTTTTTGGAAGACTGATTCATGTATGGGTAGTTATGATGAAAATCATGTCGCTTCCCGGTTACATTACCTTTATAACAGCGCAGCGTTGTCATCGTTGCGAAATTCATTTCATCAGTGTTAACTGAAATTTCTAAAATCATTTCAGAGGTGTGTATGACAACCTTTACTCTTCATCCCATGGTGGTGGGCACTAAAGTTTTTGACAAAGGAATGATGACCTATCAGCATGATTATGGTGAATCATATACTATTCCCATTTACAGTTGGTATATCGAAGGGGGAGAGAAGAATATAGTAGTGGATACCGGCGAGATGCATCCCATTCAGTCAGAGGCCAGGGAAGAGGCAATCGGTGGTAAAATCGTGACATTTGAACATGGTTTGGCTCAGTGGGGGCTTACACCGGAGGATATCGATATAGTGATCCATACCCACCTCCATAACGATCATTGTGAGAATGACTACAAGTGTACAAATGCTGTTTTTTATGTCCACGAAAAGGAGTTGACCCATATTCGTGATCCTCACCCTTTAGACTTTCGTTACCTGGAGGATTTTATTTATGAGATTACTGAGAATAAGCAGATTTGCAGTATAAAGGGTGACGAAGAAATTGTTCCAGGTATCCGGGTGCTGCATACACCGGCCCATACGGAAGGAGGACTTTCTGTGGCTGTAGAGACCAGTAAGGGAACAGCCATCATAACCGGTTTTTGTTGTCTGCTGGAAAATTTCTATCCACCTAAACAAATCACAGCTATGGAAATGGAGGTGATTCCGCCCGGAACTCATATTAATGTCAATGAGGCCTATGATATCATGCTGAGAATTAAAGAGGAGGCAGATATTCTTTTACCGCTCCATGAACCGAAATTTGCCTCTGTAGGTTCAATTCCAGAGAAGGAAGAGGGGGCTTGAAAGTTAAATTAGAAATCAGAGATTGTGTTTTAAGTTTTCGGAAAGTGACGAGAAACTTCCGGGAAACCATACGTTTTCCGGAATTCCATACTAAAAGGGTGGAATTTCATGTCACGGAAAGATTGAGGAAAGATCAAACAGCGCGGAATCAGTGGGTTTGCAGGTGATTGGGAGCCATTCTTGTTATGGCCCACTTGGAGTGATTCTTGCATGAAAAATACCCTACGGGACTTAACTTTTACAAGTTAAAGGAGGGGGTAATGGAAAAGAAATTTTTAGTAGGATTGGCAACTGGACTTTTTCTGACCACTATTGTCGGAGGTGCGTCTGCTGACACAATCTCGCTAACGGGTACTATTCGTGATTTCAATGCAAGTCATCCGGATATGGAAAGCGCCATTGCTTCCGATCCAGGTATTGTTCAAGCAACGTTGGGTACTGACAAAAATCCTGTTTATGCAGGTACAGCTGGTAACCCTACAACTCACGGTCAAACAGCTTTTGACCAATGGTACAACGATTCAGCGGTAAGCATGGCTGATAGTTACTCTATTACACTAGATAACGGGGGTTCCGGCAATATTTATTCATATAGTAATAGCAGTTTCTTCCCAATTGACGGGATGTTGTATGGAAATGAGGGTAGAAGTCATAACTATCACTTTACATATGAAATTCATTCGCAATTCACTTATCAAGGTGGAGAGACTTTCTCCTTCACGGGAGATGACGATTTATGGGTGTTTATCGATGACACACTTGCTATCGATCTAGGTGGAGTGCATGGGGCAATGAACCAAAGTGTTGGCTTAGACACTCTAAGTTTATCTCTTGGAACTACATACGATTTTGATCTGTTTTTTGCAGAAAGACATACTTCACAATCAAATTTTAGAATTGATACTTCAATCGCCTTTCAGCCTGACCCAGATCCGCCCAACCCAATTCCTGAACCAACCACCATGGTTTTGTTTGGTGCAGGCCTGGCAGGTCTCGTTGGCTTAAGAATCAGACGGAAAAAACAATAATTTAGATAAACTGGATAAGTGAGACAGAACCCAAAATGGCTCTGCCTCTTTATTTAAACCAAAATTAACAAACTCGTACAAACCCAAATTCTGCACCATCCTGTCATTCCCGCCTGCGCGGGAATGACGAAGCAGGGAACTTCTCAGAAACGATTTAAGCATTAATTCACTCATTTCTTCTTCACACCGCAAACAAATATCTGGACAACCTGAGTTGATGCTGTTATATCCCTTGCCCTTTACTCATAGCTGATATCCTGTTTTTCCTTTGATTACGCAGTATTTTTGGCAGCATATATTAAACGGAAAAAGGGTTTTTTGAAGAAACAAAATATAGAGGTCAAATGACCATATACCCAATCAATACAATGAAAAATAATCTACTGCTTTTCTTGTTTATATTCCTTCTTATCCCCGGATTTTTATCTGCTGCTGAAATGCATACTTTGGATATAGAGTTCGCTTTTTCAGATCCAGGTGATCCGGAATCACAACTCCTTGGTTATATACTCTACAAAGAGGGCGAGCCTGTCTGTGAAACAAATGATCCCGATGCATCCATGATAACCTGTGAATTACTCACGGAAGATGGCACATTTAACTTCAACCTTACTGCTTTTTACGCTGACGGTACTGAGAGCCCGCCATCGCCTTCATTTCCATTTACCATAAGCTTAATGCCCGATACTATCATAGAAACCACTGTTGACTATTTTACAATTAGTGTCGTCAACAACCAGATTAATAGTGTGCCGTTTCAGATAACAGTGGAGGCAAGAGACAGCGATGATGCTCTTGTTACCGAGTTTACAGGTACTGCCGATTTATCAGACACCACTGGCACCATAACACCGATTACAGCGGGCAATTTCAGCCATGGGACTTGGTCGGGGGATGTCACAATTAACGTTGAGGCCACGGACGTGGAAATCTATATCCAGGGAGGGACCTCTACAGGCATAAGTAATCTCTTTGATGTTAATGCCCCTTCACAGGTACTGGATCGCATAGAAATAACCCCAACTGTTGCAAAGTTATCTACTGGCAACCTGCAACAATTCACTGCTCAGGGGTATGATTCAGCCAACGACCCAATGACTGTCCTCTATACCTGGGCTGTTATTAACGGTGGTGGCACTATTGACCAAAATGGGCTGTTTACAGCAGGCAGCACACCTGGAAACTACAAAAACACAGTTGAGATCAGCGCTGAAGGAATTACGACTGCCGCTACTGTTAGACTCCACAGGTAGCTTTTCGTAAGCACTCGTCGAGATGGCTTTCAACCAGGGAAGTCAGTTGGTGGTCGAGGTGTCCTTCGGCGGCCATATTATTCACAATAGCCATAATCTTTTCTGACGGTAAGGAATCACGATATGGTCGCTTCTGGGACAGTGCTTGAAAAATATCGGCAACAGCAATAATCCTTGCTTCAAGTTCAAGACCATCTTCGTTTAGGTGAAAAGGATACCCTTTACCTGAGAGAGTCTCATGGTGAAAAGCGGCCCATCTGGCAATTTTTTCAAAACCGTCAATCCGATATAGAATTTGATAACTTTCAAAGCTGTGCCGCATCATGATAGCCTTTTCTTCCTCTGTAAGCGGGCCAGGTTTTTCAAGAATTTCATCCGGGATAATAAGCTTACCAAGATCATGAAGGAGACCAGCAGCCTCCAGCATATCTTGTTTTGCACCTGATAAACAGAGAAGAGAACCAATATAGCGTGAGAGACGGGCTACACCGAAAGAATGTTCTACAGTAAAAGTACTCTTGGCATCTACTATCTCCGCAAAAATAGTGGCCACTTCCATAATTATTTCCTGATCGACGATCTGTTTTTGACTTTTTTGCCCCATGTCCATGCAATAGGTAATGATATGCCTCGGTTCAAGGGAGAGCCAGAAGATTTCACCGTCTGCTATTTTCAGGAAGGTGTCCACCAGAGACTCTTCAAAAAAAGTCCCACGATATTTGGAAATTATTCGACAGATATCTTTGCGGGCAATGAGGATATCAACATCTTTGTGCTGGGCAATTAAGGCATCAACCCGGTCAACAAGATAGATGAGATTACTCATCAGAGCTGTCTTTCGGTCTATTGAAGCCGGCATGTTCTCATAGTGGGTATGGTGATAGCGAATAATAGCCGGCAAATCATGAAAAAGCTGGCAACTGGAAAGCAGTTGTTCACCCCTCAAGCAATGATATTGAGATTCTCTCCAATCTAATTCAGTCACAAGTTTATGGTGCACCCTGGTAGAGGAAACTCCACAGTCATGGAGAAGGGCGGCATGATAAAGAGTCCTCATGGAAGGCAAGTCATAGTTAAGATCCTTGCAGCACTGCATAGCCATAAAGGCAACTCGTTTACCATGCTGCACGTCATCAACTCCTACAAGGTCAAGAGTATCCGAGAGTGCATGGATTATTTGCCTGGTATCAACTCTGAGAGTCATATTAGAAAGATCCTCCCGTTTTCTTTGTTGAGGTTCTGAGAAAAACCTGCAACGAAGGAGATCGGACTTTTTACGATGCCATCAGGTTTTAAGAATTCACACTACTGGAAACGTTAATGAAGATTAAAAAAAAAGCCGGGCTACCTTTCTCCAAGGCAGCCCGGCTATCTAGTAGACCCGTAGCTTTCCGTCCCTGTCTTACGACAAGTTTGGCTTTTCATGAATCAATAACGTTGAACAATATATCTAACCCGGACAAGCTTCTAACAGGATAAGTACCATGACGAAATTCTTTTTTAAAAAAAGAAGAAAGAGATTTCTAAAGTACTAATTAATTTTATGCTACCTGCCGGTAGTAAGTCAATGGAACAACGTGGTGTTTCAGGTGTTTTTTTGCAAAAAACAGTTGTTCACTGAACCCTGGTTTGACAGAAGCTGGAAGCCGTGGATTTTGAGTTGACAAAGTAGAGATAGCAAAATAGTGTCACCATAACCTGCCGAATG
>MAXH01000268.1 GCA_001750925.1 Desulfobulbaceae bacterium S3730MH12 | reverse complement strand
GAGCTTGTTCGAGAATAAGCATTTTGTTTAAAATCGAGATTTTCCAAAAAATAAGCACAGCCATATACGTGATATCGAAGTCTACGCTATCTGCGAGCATTGTTTTTTGAAAATAACGAAGAGTTTGGGCAAAATGCATTCTCGGACAGGCTTCTAGTATGAAATAAGACTAATTGTCACTTTCGATTGTCAGAGATATCTCTCTTGGCAACTGTTGTGTTTTTCTGCATTTGTAGAAGTAAATTAAATACGTGAAGGTACTTATCTATCCATTTTAAAAAGTTCCGATCTATTCGGGTTAGGAGGTAGTGAATGCAGAAAAAAAGTTCTCTGGTACTCATGGCAATAATGTTTATCTGGATGGGAATAAGCAGCAGTACAGCATTTGGTTATAGTAGTGTTGTCGCCTTTGGCGATAGTCTGTCCGATAATGGAAATGTTGGCAGGTTTACCGATGGTGATCTCTGGGTTGAGTCACTCGCAGACCATTATCCTGCAATGCTTTATGATTACGCCTATGGTGGGGCCACTACCTCATATGATAATCCTGCCATTGGTTCTGATGCAACGGGATTACTATGGCAAGTTGATACGTATTCTCCAATGCTTGGAGGCATGTCTCCTGATGAAACTCTTGTCACAGTATGGGCCGGTGCAAATGACTTCTTACAAGGTCGTGACTTTGGACAAGCAGCATTCAATATTGGTACTGCTCTGGAAGATCTTTATAGTTCAGGGGGGAGAAATTTTCTAGTCTCCAACCTTCCGGATATTGGTATGACTCCGGCCTTTTATTTCGGCGGAGCCCCTGTATCTCCTGAGATAGCATCAGCCTGGACCGGAGCCTTTAATTTACAATTAGATTTCATGTTACAGGGTTTTGGCAGTATACACGACGATGTTAATTTATTTTTTGTGGATGTTTTCACTATTTTTGAAATGTATTCTCCAGAAAGCCCGGAATGGTTCAACCTCTTCTGGCATGACGGCTTTCACCCATCTTCAGCAGGGCATGAATTAGTATTTCAAGCTGCGATGGAAGCGACAGCCCCTGTCCCGGAACCAGCTACCATTCTTCTCTTCGGCACAGGCCTGGCAGGGCTTATTGGATCAAGAATAAGGCGGAAGAAATAATCTATCCATAATTGGCGGTAATGTATGAAGGTAGGGTAAGCAAGGAGGGAAACTTCATGGCTAAAATTATAACATTCCGTGTGATAAAGGGCCGAGCGCAATTCAAATGCCCCTTCTGTCAAAAAAGAAGAAATGTGGCAATTCCTCCCACTGTTCGGAAGAGATCCATCCGGTGCCATCAATGCGATGAAATGATTCGTTGCAACTTTAATCGCCGGGAGATTTTAAGAGAGCAGCAGAGTGGAAAAGTTCTTTTGACTACCAGTGATGGCCGTGAAATGGTAGCGCATCTTTTTGATATTTCCACAAGAGGGGTCGGCTTTGATGTTGCCTTCAGGGATACAAAAAAGATCACAGTGGGTAAAGAACTGAAGTTCCACTGCTCCTGGAATCCGAGACTTTTTAGTCGGGGAAGCTATGTGGTCAGAGCGATTTCAGGTCAGCGGGTAGGAGCACAGAATATTAGATAGTGTCTGTCCTTAGATGTCCTTTTTATCAGTAATGTCCGGTTTAGATTATAAATCAAAACTTTCCTACAGAGCGCACTGTGTGTCCACAGCCCACCAATTTGAATAGGCTGATTTTTTCATGATGCTATTTGACCTCTTCAAGGATGAAAAGGATACAGTACCGGGATTATCATCACTCAGGATGATCTATTCCGGTATTGCATTCATCTGAATCAGTGCATCAAATGCCGTGGGCCTTGTGGAAGAAAATTCACTGAACCATTTTTCATATATTTTCAGTATCTGTTTTGACCGATACAGGTGGGATATTACGCGGTTTGCAATGAGGCGAAAATCCGCATCATTTCGTCTTACTGCCAGCGCAAAAGGTTCGTATGAAAATAAGTCCGGCAGGATAGAGAAAGTATCAGAATCATCTGCTGTCATGACAAGACCAATAAGCACAACCTGATCTGCAGAAAAAGCATCAATTTCTTCTTTTCTTAATGCACTGACTCCTTCGGCCGTTGTATTCAACAAAATAATATCAACGTTTGTTGATACCTCTTGAAATAATTCTCGCAACGCAACAGCAGTTGTAGTGTCTCTTACAACTCCAATCTTTTTTCCTTCAAAATTGTTTCTGATTTTTTTACCCTTTAAGGCCATAAAGGATGCACCGGTTACAAATGTAAGTTGTGTGAAATCGACAATCTCACTACGAGAAAGTGTCTTCGTGGTCGAACCGCACAGTATGTCGATTTTGTTTTCAGACACTGCAGAAAACCGGTTCTTAGATTCCACCGGAACGTACTCAATCTCTACCTCAGCAGCAATCCTGGTTTTTATTTCATCTACAATATGTGTACAGAGATCAATTGAATAACCGGCAGGTTTTCCGTCTTTGCCTAAAAATGACATCGGTGGTTGAGAATGTCGATACCCGATTTTTATTTTTCCTGTTTTTTGAATTTGTTGAAGGGTTCCTGTTAATTCCTGAGCGACCAGGGGAGGACTACAAAATGCCAATGCTG
>MAXH01000267.1 GCA_001750925.1 Desulfobulbaceae bacterium S3730MH12 | reverse complement strand
GGAAGACCATGCAGCTTCTTCAATAGACTCATTGGTGGGTACTTTTCTTATCTCGACTCCTCAAATGCCGGATCCACGGTTCGAGGAGCATGTGATTTATATCTGTGCTCATAGCAGTGAAGGGGCGATGGGGGTGGCAATAAATCGGCCTCATGGAGTATTCACTCTGCCGGAAATACTCCGGGGAGGGAATTTGCCGGTTCCGGATATTGAGCTGCCGCCCGTTTATATAGGGGGTCCTGTCGAGCTGGAATCAGCATTTATCCTTTTTATGTCTGATTATGTTACCGAACACAAACTTGAGGTCAGTCAAACTGTTTCTTTAACAAGAGAAACAAAGGTGTTGGAAGATATAGCGAAAGCGAGAGGGCCTGAGCATTATCTGTTTATTCTTGGATATACCGGATGGGGTCCAGGACAGCTAGAGAATGAGCTTGTGGCAAATGGGTGGCTGACTGTGCCTGCTGATGACAATATTATATTTAATATTGACGATAAGGTAAAATGGCGGGCAGCGGCTCTGCAGTTAGGTATTGATATTGCGGTCTATGAAGATGTAATCGGTTACGCCTGATATTTCATAAAAGATAGTGCCGGGGAGTAAGTAGTGGTAGATGTATCAGATATTTTTTTATGTACAAGGTGTGGGTATTGCTGCCGGGGCGAGACAACTGTGTCTCTTGATGGAGCAGATCAGGTGAGAATGATAACATCTCTTGATATGCGTGAAAGAGATGTACGTGAACAGTATTGGCGTATTTCCGGCAACAGTGTTCAAATGAAGATTGTAGACGGCTATTGTATCTTTTATGACGATGGCTGCTCTGTTCATAACGGCAGACCCTGGCGTTGTGCTCAATGGCCCCTGCATCCTTCAATTCTGGATGATGAAAATAATTTTTTGACTATTTCTGAATCTTGTCCCGGTATAAAAAAAGAGATAGGCTATGAAAGGTTCTGTGAGGTGCTGTCGAAGATAATGCAGGACAGTGTAGTCAGCTGTTAAACATACCCCGGCAGGCTGATAAAGCATGAAACATGAACTGTTGTTTCTAGGCAGAACAAAAGATGGTTTTATTGCGGATGGAATAGAAGCATATTCATCACGGTTGAAACATTACACCAATTTCTCAATTTCCATCCTGAAAGAGAAAAAAAAGGGAAACCGGGCCAAATCTCTAAAGGGTGATCAGGGAGTTCTTCTCCTGAAAACTGTTCCTGCAGGAGCACTCATCGTCGCTCTTGATTCAAGGGGCAGCCAATTCAGCTCCGAATCATTTGCCAGGAAAATTGAAGAATGGGAGCTGCGCGGTATCAGGCAGGTAAATTATCTGATAGGTGGCCCAGATGGCCTCTCCAATGATGTTATTGAGTCAGCGGATCTACTCCTTTCTCTTTCGAAAATGACCTTTACCCACGATATGGTCAGGCTGTTCCTGGTTGAGCAGCTCTATCGAGCATATACTATCAAGGCCGGAGAAAAATATCATAAATAGATATCAAAACGGCTGCTCTTCATTTTTACAGCATATGAAGGAGGAGGGCCGGGAACCTCTTCTGCTCCTTTGGATCGTTTGATAACAACCCGATTTTCTGCGGCGGCCAGTGCAGCCTCTAATAGCCCGCCACAATCTTCATCATCTCCCACCAACGCCCTGATTACTCTCATCTCCTGTTTGTTCAGTGCTGATTTGGTGCGGTGTGGGTACATGGGATCTAAATAAATTGTATGAAATTTTTTACTGGTTTGCTGCAAAAACACTAGTGAATCTTCAAACTGAAGATCCAGTCTGTCGGCAACAATCTCTTTTGTCCCCGGTTCTCCGGCTGCACGTGTAATACCATCTTCAAGAAGAGCGTGGAGTATAGGTGAACGTTCGCACAATGACACTTTGCATCCCAGGCAGGCCAGCACAAAACCATCCGTTCCGAGACCGGCGGTAGCATCGAAAACGGAAGGCCGGAAACCTGACTTAATCCCAATAGCTTTGGCCAGGGGCTGTTTGATAGTGAGATTTCTGGAGTGTCTGTAACCATTTTTCCCTTTTACAAAATCTACGAACAGAAGAGATCTCATTTGGCCGGTATCGGCAAATTGTACTAATTGTAAACCAACTGCGGTATATGCTAAAATATAACTCGAGTCTGTTTTGCCAATCGATGGATGGAAGGGGAGATTTAATCTGTTTGCCAGAGACTTTGCCTGGTGGAGTTGAGTTGAAGAATTTATTGTTGATGAAACAGAGATTGGCAATGATTTTTTCATCTATCTTTCATATGTTGTTATTGCATATCAATTAAAATGTTCGCATTGACGCTGGGATCTTGTCCGAGAATGTTATTTTATCCAAAACGGCTTTTCTCAGGGCCACCTTGAAAGAAAAATCAAATTCGAAATAACAAGTAGAAATATTATGACAAACCCAACACCGGAAGTAATTGCTATCATCCCCGCGAGGTATAAATCGAACAGATTTAAAGGAAAACCACTGGCCTTAATTGCCGGCAAACCGATGATCCAGCATGTTGTGGAAAGAGCAAAGGCAGTTAAATTGCTTTCCCGTGTGGTAGTGGCTACGGATGATAGTCGAATTGCCGAATGTGTACAAGCTTTTGGCGGGGAGTATGTGATGACTCGGAATGATCATGTCTCCGGTTCAGATAGACTTGCAGAGGCTGCAGAACTGCTTGGAATATCCGAACATGATGTTGTGGTAAATATTCAAGGTGATCAGCCGCTTTTTCCCGTAGAGGTGATTGAACAAGTTGCCAGACCGCTTCTTGAAGATCCCGCATTACCGATGTCAACATTGATATATAAAATAGTTCGACATGAGGAGATAAATGACCCTAATCATGTGAAAACGGTCTTTGATAAAGATAATTATGCACTTTATTTTTCCAGATCTCCAATCCCTTTTCAACGTAATCCTGACGAAAAGATTAAGCCAACATACTACAAACATCTTGGCTTTTATGCCTATCGCAAGGGCTTTTTGCTTTCTTATGTAGCCTTGCCGGAGGGTGAATGGGAGAGATTTGAAAAACTCGAACAACTCAGAGCTCTTGAATATGGCTATAAAATAAAGGTGATGTTAACGGAACACGATTCTATCGAGGTGGATACACCAGAGGATCTGCTTCGGGTTGAACGCGACCTGCTTGCCAACCAGTGATAAAGAGTTTAAAGGAAATATATTGATAACCGAAACATTAAGGAAGATAAGAGAAGTTCAGCTTTCACCTCTAGATTACCTGCCCCAGGAAGAGTTAAGGGAGAAGATAGTTGATCTTGTCCTTCGAGGTGTCCCCCGGAATGCACATATAAAGGCCAGACCCCTCCTTTCCAATCTCAGGGAGGAGCTGCTCAATAATAATGTAGAGAAGGCCAGGGTTGTTGTGTTTGGTGGTGGAACAGGCCTGTCAAACATTATTGGTGGGGATAGCCGGACTGAGGGCTGGGTTGAAAACCCATTTTGTGGAATGAAGGAAGTTTTTCCCCTGACAAAATCTATTGTCTGCGTGACCGATGACGGAGGTTCAACCGGGGAACTGTTAAAAGATCTTCCCCTTGTTGCCATTGGAGATATACGGCACGTTCTCTTGTCGTCCATTCAACTGAAAACCCTGCAAACCAGATATAATGTTACACCAACGCAGGCAGGGGAGATAGCTATTGCTCTCCATTCACTGTTTAATTATCGCTGCCCGGGTCCAATGCGACATGACCTTCCTGAACTGATTACCCTGGATGCAAAGCTCGACCTCTTGCCGCAACTGTTAAGAAGTTATTTAAGAGAACTTATTAAGCATCTGTTTGATGATTCCCGATTCGCAGAAACATTGCAGCGGCCTCATTGTCTGGGTAATCTCCTTGTTGCTGCAGCTGTTTACAGAGAAGTTTCGCCGGATTACAGCAATCATGAACTTGCGGCTAACTCGGATGCTCTGCATCAAGGATTGTTTGATGGCTTGAATTACCTCTCCAGGGTTCTGGGAGCAGGGGAACGGGCTGTTCTTCCCTGTACATCAACTCCTGCGCAGCTGAGAGTCCATTATACCAACGGCGTTGAAATTATCGGTGAAAATAGATTGAGCGATGCTCAAAGAGGATTTCCGGTTGAAAATGTCCAGGTAGATTATTTCGATGAGGTTCGTGTCTTAAGTGAGGTTTTTGAAGAGATTGCCCGGGCAGATATTTTGATACTTGCTCCAGGGAGTCTCTATTCCTCTATTATTCCTGTGTTTAAAGTACCCGGCCTGGCTGACGCTGTAAGGGCAAATAAGAATGCGCTTAAAGTTCTTATCTCAAATCTATGGGTGCAGGAAGGCGAAACCGATTTGAGTATAGCAGATCCGGAGAGGAAGTTTCATGTCTCTGATATGATTAAAGCATATGAAAATAATATTCCTGGGGGCACAAGGGATCTGTTTGATGAAGTGCTCAGTGTTTCCTTAAAAGATATTCCGGCCTCAATTCTTCAGAGATATGCTGTAGAAGGGAAAATACCCATTTTTCTGGACCGTAAAGTTCTTGGCAAAGTTGATTATATACACGTAGAGTGCGGTATTTACTCTCAGAAGGCATTAGCTGAAAGGGGAGTTATTCAACATGATCCCGATACCCTCGCTCAAGCAATCAAAACTCTATATAATGGTCGCCACTGTTTTGATGAAAAGAAAAGAGGATATAAAAAGATTGAGAAGGATTGCACTCTTTTCGTCAATAGAAGTGAATTCAGGAAACTATTCCCTTTTCAGCGACATGGTATCATTTCAAAGTGGATAAATGAGTTGGAATTTTCCTGCACAGGGAGCGAAGAATCTATTGATACTGAACAGGCGAGAGCCACAATCACGGAAATTCTTTGGGATCATCCAACTATTCCACTCAACCATTTTGACTATGTTGCTGGTATTTCCTGCATTGAAAAACAAAAGTGGAACAGAGACCAGCGGTGGGATAATGTATTCTCCTTTTATGATCCTGATGATCAATTTATAAAGATACGAAGTGATCAATTTCATGTCAGGTCAAAAATAGAAGTTGCATTAATGGTAGCCCTTGGTGAATCTCTTCTGGGAAATTATGCCGGAAAGAAGGTGATGAAGGATGTTGTAATCAATGACCTCATGATGGGAAAGGTGTACCATCTCTATCTGCAGGAGGAAGACAAAAGATCCTGTTTCTTCACTGACAGCCAGCTGGCTGCCTTTCTTTCACTGTCAAGAATGTGTCCAACAGATGATCAAAATCACTACACCCGGCTGGTTAACAGGGGTGAAGGGTTCACCCCGCCCGGACTGCTTATGGGGCTTATGTATGCATGGTATCTGGATAACCGGCTTGCTACACATATAGAGTATAAGATGTCAGTGATAAAAATTAATAAGAGCAATTTAATACCGGAGCAATTGAATATGTCATGGAGGAGGCAGAAGATGATAGAGTTTTTCAGGGATGTGGTTTTTGAGTCATCTTTTTCGTCCTCCTCCTTTATTCATGACAATTATCCCGGCAATGAATGCCGGAATACCTAGAATTGCATAGTTCATATGTACAAGCATCAGGGCGGATAAACACAGGAGTACTCCAAAGATCACTTTATTCATATCATCTTCAACATTTTTCCATAACATCCTGCCATTGCTTCTGCAGTTTTTTGGACGAAACCGGTAGAGAGGTTTTAATCTCCGGAGAAAAAACTGAAATCCTGTATTCCGCTATCATTTCCCGATATTTATCCACTGATTCCAGGGCATCATCAGACATAAATTCAGTTTT
>MAXH01000266.1 GCA_001750925.1 Desulfobulbaceae bacterium S3730MH12 | reverse complement strand
TCTGTAGCCTGAAGAATACCTATTGCAATAGGTAGATCAAAACCTGAGCCTTCCTTCTTTATATCTGCAGGCGCGAGATTCACAGTGACGCGTCTATTTGGAAAGTCATCAGCGATCACTTAAGAATATAAAAAATATACATTTCTACGAGGAAAAACATGACAGAAAAACCAACCGCTGGTCTAAGTACCCTTTCCGTGTGGGCAGGTGGAGAGAGCCTTCATGCAAACAACGCGACTCAGGTACCGGTAGTGCATAGTGTCTCTTATGGCTATAAAGATCTGGACCAATGGCTGGATGTAGCACTTGGAAAAAAAAGGGCCATATCTACGGTCGCAACACCAATCCCACCGTTGAGGTATTTGAGGAAAAAATCCGTTTGCTGGAAGGTGCCGAGGCCGCGACAAGTGCAGCAACAGGAATGGGCATAATCAGCAGTACCCTATTTGCGCTACTGGCACCGGGAAAACGAGTCGTCTCAGCAAAAGACACCTATGGTGGCACCAACGTAATTTTCACTGAATTTCTGCCAAAATTCCAGATTGGGGTAAAATTATGCGACACCACCGATCATAATCAAATTGAGGCTGAAATTGCCAAGGGGTGTGATCTTCTCTATCTAGAAAGCCCGACGAATCCAACCACCAAGGTAGTCCATCTTGCCAGGTTGTCAAAAGCCGGAAAGGCTGCCGGGGCAATCATTGTTGTAGACAACACCTTTGCAACCCCCATCAACCAGAACCCTCTTGAGCTGGGGGCTGACCTGGTTCTCCATTCTGCTACAAAATATCTGGGTGGTCATGCCGATGCTCTTGGTGGCGTTATTTGTGGTACAAAGGAACTCGTAGACCGCATCTACCATTTTCGGGAAATAAATGGCGCAACTCTGCACCCCATGGCCGCAGACCTCTTACTGCGCGGCATGAAAACCCTGGATCTTCGTATACAAAGACAAAGTAGTAATGCCATGGCGGTCGCATCATATCTTGAATCTCATCCTGCCATCGAACGGGTTTTTTATCCGGGTCTGTCCTCCCACGATGGACATGTGATCGCCAAAGAGCAAATGAAGGGATTTGGTGGTATGCTCAGCTTTATGCTTAAGGAAAATAGTTTGCAAGCGGTCAGTCGCTTTCTTCCAAGACTAAAATTTGCCCACGCTGCCGCCAACCTGGGATCCGTGGAAACTATCGTGGGCCCACCCGCTACCACCAGCCATGTAGAATGTACCGCCGCAGAGCGTAGTGCTATGGGAATCCCGGAAAGTCTTATCCGCTATTCCACCGGCATCGAAGACAGTGCTGACCTCATCGCTGATCTAAAGCAAGCCTTACAATCATTTTAGCGGGTGAGGCAGAAGGAGCCTTGCCCGAGGCCAGATCCATTACGTGAGGTTTAGAGTCCTTGATTGCCTCAATGTTAAGCATCTTTTCTCTGAAGAGCGAAGGGCAAAAATTGAAACTGACTACCTTGCAAAGAAGCTTGGGATCACTAAGGGAAGTTTTTATGCACAATTCTCAGACCGAAGAGGTTTTGTTGCCAGTATTGCTTTCTATTGGGCTGATTCCTTGACTTCAACTGTACTTGATAAGTTCTCGATCACTGATAAAAAGGGAGAGGAAAAACTGCTATTGGTCTTGCAGGCAATCAAAGCTCATAAACTCGAAAAATATGATATCGAGATGAGAGCATGGACACTAGATGAACCGCTGGTGGCCGTGCAAGTATAGAACGTTGATAAAGTTCCATTTAAATTTATCAAGTCAATTTTTACCGAGATGGGGTTTACAGATGAAGTTGAAAACATGGAGTATGATCTTCCAAGTTTATCACAGCTTGAACATTGCTATGCGAGGATCGTTCTTTGAAAAAAATGGGTTCAATCACGAAAAGTTACGTAAGCAATTATTCACATGAAAATTTGACATCATATAATAACCCCGTATATCAGATGCGAAAGATAAGTCATGGCAACCCACAAGGGAAATGCACATCTAAAAATCAAGCATAATTCCTGTACCTTTATAGTTACAAGAAACTCCTTAACCTGTTTATGGCTCGGGCTGCCTGACTTTGTTCAGAAAAGACATCAATTCTTTTATTCCTTCAATTGAATACTCTTGCCAGTTGCTCCCTTAGTCATTATTCTAGACCACCTCACCTGAATTGATTCAGACATTATTCGGTATCAATGAAATCATTTTCCAATAATAAAGTAGGTTATAGATGAACTATACCAGACAACAAGCGCTGTCCGGTTACCTCTTTGCCTTGGGCGCTACAGCAATCTGGTCAGGAAATTTTATTGTTGCTCGTGGGCTCAGTGGTATTGTTCCCCCGATCAGCCTTGCTTTCTGGAGGTGGGTTGTTGCCGTGATAGTGTTTCTCCCTTTTGCTTTAAAACCAGTAATAGCAGAACGACAACAGTTGCTTCAAAACATCCGCTATCTGTCTCTTACCGCGCTACTGGGGGTCACTGTTTTCAACACCCTTATTTACGTTGCCGGTCATACAACCAGCGCACTCAATCTTTCTTTGATCGCTATTACCTTTCCCATTTTCATCATCGTCCTGTCACGATTGTTCTATGGAGAAAAAGTCACAGCCAATAAAATGCTTGGAGTTGCGTTGGTCACCGGTGGGGTTGTGGTACTCATCACCAAGGGCAAATTATCAGTTCTGCATAATATTTCCTTTGCCGTGGGTGATCTCTGGATGCTTTCTGCATCGGTTATTTTTGCGATTTACAGTATTTTGGTCAAACAAAAACCTAAAAATCTCAGTATATGTGCCTTTCAACTGAGTACGTTTTCCATTGGTCTCCTCTTTCTGTTTCCGTTCTTTATATGGGAATCAATCACCGTAGCGCCAGTCAATTATGACGCAACTACGGTTCTATCCATCCTGTATGTCGGTATCTTCGCCTCACTCGCCGCCTTTGTTCTCTGGAACAAGGCTATCGTCACAATCGGCCCATCAAAGTCAGGGATGATCTATTACACTCTGCCCTTGTTCAGCGGCTTTCTGGCCTATCTCTTCTTAAATGAAAATATTGGTATGATACACTTATTCAGCGCATTGCTGATTGTTGCAGGCATCTTGACTGCCAATCGAGTATCGAAAAAAATACATTCGATTACAACACCAGATCAAGATTCAAGCAAATAATTGATCTGGTCTACCACACTCGAGAAGTCAGGCTGTTCACGTCAGGAAAAGTGTCCAACCTGATCCTGATCAGCATAAAATATATTCGGCGCTGGGCCTAAAAAATCATCCCGGTAAACATTGCCCATAAAGTACATGCCGAAGCGATCTCAGAAATCCTTACAGATACCTTTCCCAGTCCAAGGAACAAGGTTTTCGTTTTGGATCTTGGTTGTGGAACCGGTATGTTAAGCCTAATTCTAGCTGCAGATGGATTTAATGTAGTAGGCATGGATATATCACTTGCATCACTTCACAGACTAAAACAGAAAACCAAACTGCTCGATGTATTTCAGGGAGATGCTGATGTCCTGCCCATCCAAAGCAAATCATTGGACGCAGTTGTTTGTCTCGGTTCCTGGCGTTATTTCAGAAACATAGAGAGGGTAGTAAAAGAAATATCAAGACTACTTAAGTTGAAAGGAGTATTTATCGTAGGGTATTTTCCACCTGCTATCGCTGGAATCATTCACGTATAAAAGAATCTTATGTGCCAACTACTCTGCTGGTTTTACGAATTAATTACAAGGAGCTTGGGTTATTGGGATCGAACAGATTGTTCGATTATAAAGGAGACAAAAGAAATACTACTAGAGCAATTCAAAGAAGTTCAAGAGGCAGTATCAGGGTCTGGGAAACAACTGGTGATTGCACGAAATCCGCAACAGCACCCTATTCTTCCGATCCTTGTAGATTTCCCTTGATAATTTAGTGAGATCATAAATCTGTATAAAATCCTGTAATTTTCTATCACAAAAAGCAAATGAGCCAATCAAAAAAACAAACTGCAATAAAATCAATCATTGGAATATTGTTATCAGTAGTGCTATTTTTTTCCACTGGGATACAAGTACCGGTATTAGACTCAACCGCAGACACATATTTTCGTGATTCGATATCAAAAGCTGGAATATCTTATGGCACATGCAGAGTTATCAATGCTACCGTTTCAATTATTAAAGAATCTAGTCTTGAGTTAGAACCTGCTGGTATAGGATTATCTCTTGCAGTAGGACAGGCCGTAGATCCAATAAACGATATGGTTGAACGGCTATCTAATGTACTTGTCATGTCGATTACTTCATTAGGTGTACAAGAGCTAACATATGAAATTAGCCTGACCCTTGCCCCACAAATCCTAGCAATATTTCTCTTTATACTATCATTTCTTATATGGTTTAAAAATGACAAGGCTTTAAAGTTCCAGAGAATAATTATGAGTATTTTGATAATAGTATCTATAGCTCGATTTTGCCTTCCAGTATCTTCTATGGTAAATGAATTTCTTCAGGAACACTTCTTTGAACAGAAAATTTTAGAAGCAAACAAAGAATTAGCTAATGGAATAGCTGATCTTGATAAACTAAAAGATGTTACCCTACCTAAATATGATGGATTTCTGGAAACGATTGAGAATAGTGCATCGTACCTCAAGCAAAAATCAATAGACTTCAAAAAGGCAGTTGCAATCACCCTAAAAAACAGAGATATCATCGTCGAAAATCTATTGAAACTTACGTTTCTTTATGTCGGTATTTTTGCGATTCAGGTTCTGGTGTTACCTCTGTTAATCTTCTGGTTTTTTGTAAAAATAGTCAATTCCCTCTTCCTTAAGTAATTAATACCCTTGGCTATTGAGAGTATTTTATTACCTCCAAAAACTACTCTGACAGTTCCACAGCTGTTTATTGAGGTGATTTTTCCAATACCCCACTTAGCTCTTGCTCGATAGCGTACACTTTCTCCTACATGCAAGCTATTATTCATTACTCCTCCTGAAAAATGTTCTGCTTTTTTGTCGAGATATTTTAATACTGCTGTTAAGTTAACGTGTGAAACATAGTATCTTTCCAGTAAGTGGTCTGTTGTCTATGTTGAATGGTTTGTGTTCATTTTCAGAAAGACTGAAACTAAACTCAACAATGAAGTGTGAAGAGACCTTCGCTGGCAATCGTGTCAAATGACGTCTAGGAACGGCCTGTTGTTGCAAATATTGCAACTTCTACGGTTGCTATAATGACAGTGTGAAACAGGGTGGAGGGGAGAGGCAAATGGGCAGCCGGGCTACCTTAGAAAATCCATTCATCTATCTGGAATGTTAAAATCCTTCGTGGTTCGTGATTGGATCCTGCAATGCATCCTGCAGTGCCATGAGCTTGTTATAATCGCTTTTGGATCCAACCTGGTCGGTGCGCATGCTCTTGGAATCACACTTTTTTTTCGGTGAGGCTTTGGATTTTTGAGAAATTATCTTGTGATCTGTTTTAACATTTGTGTTTTTTTGCATTTTTCTCCTTTGTATTTTTTTTGTGTTGAATTACCTAACGTGCAGGTGGGGCTATGGGGCTGTTTGCATCTGTAATAACTTAACTTAATTTTTCCCATGACTACAGGGCGGTTAGTCAAATACCTTCTCTATCAAAAAACGTATTAATCAATACAGATAAGTATTATAATGCAGAGTCAACCAAAGGTTCAAACTCCGTATTCAGATAGTGGTAACAGTGCAAGTCGAAAACTAACGAATCTAGCCAAATGTCACACTATTTCAAATTATTAACTGGAACAGAGAGGCAGTTTGGCAGATTAGAAGGATTGAAACACAAGCATTAGAGCTGCCGAAGCGAAAAGCTGATCGCGTAGTTTTGAAAAGATCTTCTCATTATTGACTAGTTGATATTAACTTAGTACATAATTGCACATTCCACAAGCATTGTTTCTTTTATGATATATTATCAGTTGCTTATGGCAGCGAACTAATAATGAACAGTTAAGATTGTTTTGATGTTGAACTATATTTTAAAGGTGCCACGGTATTACATTGCCCATTCAATAGTTAGGCAAGGGCCGCAAGTCTTTGTTCCGACACCGTTACCACCTGACTGATACCACGACACTATTGTGCAATACATGATAGAGATTTCCACTGCCAATGAGAACGGACAAGCAGATTCAATAATTTGACCTTCTTCCTGAAGTTACTGTTCAGAGTGGACGAGCGAATTGCAGATCGGAATTCGAAGAGATACAGGAAGAACCTATTGAGCAGGAGGTGACGCCGGCTATTTTTCCTAACTCTGGGCCAGATAATCGAATTCGAATAATGGTACGGTATCTTTCAGGGAGTTAACCCTAGGGGTTTATTTTTTTCCACTACGATCAGCCTGTTCAAGACAAGCCCGCTCCCAACAATGAGACACCCACCGACAAAGAAGCGCCAGTTCACCGGATCATTAAGAAAGAGAATGCCCACAAGGGCGGTGAATAAAACTTCACAGGACATATAGCTCGCCCCTTCAAATCCTTGGCAATATAAAAATCCTTTGTTCATAAGCAATTGAGCAGTGACAGAGGTGATCACTATCCCGATAACCATGGTCCATTCAAGGGAGGAGGCTGGAATGATCGGTGTCATGAGAAATGCGGGGAGTGTTAAAAGCATCCCCATGGTACAAAAATAGAGATAGATAATTACAGGCCCGTTTGTTTTTATAAGAGACCTAATCAAAGTGACAGTAAGTCCTGCAAAGACAGCTCCCACAATGGCCATAATTTGGCCAAAACCACTTCCTGTGAACCTGAAATCGAAGAGAACAGTCACCCCTACTACCAGAACGGCCATACATCCTGCCTGGAAGAGGGTTATTTTTTCTTTGTAAATCAAAAAGCCGAACAAGCCTGCAAATACAGGATAGGAGTAAAACAGAACAATCGCAGTTGAGATGGGTAGGATGCGCACAGCCGTAACCGCCGCAAAAAAAGCTATGGCACCTGAGCACCCCCGCAGAATGAGCAAAGGAATATTGTAACCTTTATAGGGATTTTCTTTGCGCCCAAAAAAGATAAGCAACACTAACATGCCTCCGAAACACCGGATAAACCCCAAATGCCACACTGTATATCCATTGGGCATAAGTTTGACAAGGATGCTCATAAAAGTGAAGAAGATGGCAGCAGACAGCATTAAAAGCGGTCCAGCCATATGGTGTTTTTTGCTGATCACGTTGTTCTTTCCTGATTAGTTAAATAATTGATACAATAAAGAATTAAATAGAGGAGATAGCACTGCTTGGAAAAAAGAACAAGCTCCTTTTTTCGTACTTCATGTGTTACGGCGATAATCTCTGTGCCAATGTGTCAAATCTTCAGCAACCCAGGAAAGGTGGCGCTATCGGTTAGATTGAGAAAGAGCGGGAGTTTCATGGTCAAGCAGTATGGATCACACGAAGGGATGAATCCAGTAACAGGTGAAAAGGTTCAAGTAAAAGCAAAGTAATTTCCACGTTTCAAAGTCGGTAAGGACTAGCGGTTGAAGGTGAACGGGGTTGTTTTATTCAAAACGCTACGATCCATCTTTAATATTGGGATTCATTCCAAACTCCTTGCCGAAATCAATTTCGCACGAATATGCTTGATTCAATCATCAAGCACCTTTTGAAGAGGCTTTATCATTTCATCTTTCATTCTCTTATTAACTTCTCTTCTGAAAATTGGTGCTTTTGACAAAAGTAGCATTATCGCATTTTGCATCCGTGTTGTGTGTTCTTTCTGCGGAAAATCAAAAACACCATATTTTTTATAAGCCACATAATCGGACCGAAAGGGAAAACGAAGTCTTCCCCAAATATCGTCTCTGAAAATTTTCAAGCCACCCACTCCAAGAAAAGTAGGTGGCTTGATATAACTACTATCGGCAAACTGCACAAGACGCTCTGCTAGATTTTGCAGCAGGTTGTCAATTCCTTGTGAATCTCCATATTCATCGGTTGCAAAACCGCAAAGATTTGCCTGTTGCCCTTCAACATAAGCCTCCATAATTTGTCTGAGATTCGGTATCTGGCTTAATGGACCGGAAATGATAAATCCTATCTGTTTTCCCTTCAACGAAGGTTGATGACCGTTGTAAAAAGACCTGTCAAAAAACAATTTCCATCTTGAAGATAAGTATCTGTCTGTAATCGTTCCAGCCCAAACCAGTATATCAGCAGCCTTGACTTTAGTGTTGTAAAATTCGATATAGTAATCCTTATCTTTGTACACGCACTGATTGTCATAGCCACATTGAATACACCCCAGGCACCCTCCTTTGATATCAATATCCCACAGATTAACTACTTCAATTTCAAAGGAAAAAGACGATTTAAATCTCTCTATCATCCTGCCCAAATTTGTCTGCCGATCGTTTGCATCAGTCACGATCAGGATCTTCTTTTTTTCTGTTTCTGCCCCACTCCCGCTTTCACCTGAAACATATTTAAAATCTCTCCATATGACAGGCATATAATTCTTTGAGTAAAGGGTATTTTTTTTTATTTCTTCAAAAAAGTTCGCAGCAAAACAACACAATCGCTTTCTTTCTTCAGCTTTTAATAAGTCATACATATCAGCGGAAAAAGAGCCTGCAAATCTCATATCCCAATCATCACAAATACCATGTATGTAATTGTGAGCTGTATGGTCAAAAGAATGAATAGAGGTCGTCAAAAAAGCCGTGTGTTTGTTTTTAAAGAGATGCTCTACATCTTTTTCAGAAATCAGTTCAATGAATCTTTTGTAGTTGGCAGGCACGAGCATATAATAAACCGGTGAAGCCCATAAAATACCATCAGAAGATTGAATGCTGTCAAGAATTTCCTGGAAAACCTGTGCATCTTTTTCAAGTTTTTTGATCCTGTTCGAGATGTTAAATATTATCAGTTCATGCTG
>MAXH01000265.1 GCA_001750925.1 Desulfobulbaceae bacterium S3730MH12 | reverse complement strand
GATACGCAGGCGTCTACGAGCCATTCAGTTGAGACTTTGGAAGAAGCCCAGGCGGCTACACCGCAGGCTGAAACAGCTTGGCTATACTGGTGAGTTCGATTTAATTAGTATGAACTCCTGGGCAAACGCAGGGTGTCCTTTGAGTCATTATGCGATTCCCAATGACTGTTTATATAAAGATCATTGGCTCTTTGATATTAGCGCTGTAAAAACAGGGATTTCTGTTTCAATTTGAAATAAAAATAAACAGGAGCCGTATACGAGGTCCGTACGTACGGTTCTGTGAGAGGGATGAGGTGGGCATAATTAACTCGCCTCACCCTACTCGATGTTTAGTTCTACGCAGGTTCTATGACCAGTATGGGCTTGTATCGCACAGAAGAATTGTCTCCATTTTTCCATTGCTTTATTTTGCTACCCAATTTTCAATGCGAAGATTAGGGACTCGTTTAAAATGTTTGTCGTTGTTTGTAATGAGGGTCATATTTCGACTTCTAGCATGAGCAGCAATCATCATATCCATAGAGCCTATAATGTTACCTTCTGCCCGAAGAAATGCCCTTATCTTTCCGTAGTGCTCCGCTGCTTCCTCGTCCCACGTAATAATGTCGAGATGCCGAACAAAATCATCAATTATTGGCCTGTTTATTTTTCTTGATGATGAGTGCTCAACGCCATAAATGAGTTCTGCATAGGTAACTGTGGATATACAAAGCTGGTTCACGTCAACTTTTTTGAATTGTTCAAAGACTTCCAAGGGACGTTCTCGAATAACATAGCTGCAAATATCCGTATCGAGCATGTAACGAATCATTTAAAAATATCCCTTTCTTCAATTTCTAATTGTTCTCTATCCTGCATAAAATCAGGAGTTGTCTGATTGTCTGAAAAAAAGAAATCATCCCAGGAGTTAGGTTTTTCCGACAAGATTACCCTTGAACCTTCTCTATGAATGTATACCTCTTTACCTTTGAATCGAAACTCTTTAGGCAAGCGTACCGCCTGACTACGACCATTTTGAAATAGTTTTGCTGTTTCCATTTTCACCACCTATTAGCTAAGATAACTTGACAGGTAAAATATAATATATATCGCGGTATATATCAAGTTTTTTGCTCCTAATTGCCGTTGTCATCGTGACTGTGCTCTATCACCAGATCAGCATGGTATCAAAACAATTATCACCGTCAGTAAAATACGGCATTCACATCATTCCTCACTTACTTTTTGTGGCAACACCTCTCCCGGTTCCCTTTGCCCTCGCAGAATGTATGACTTTCATATAGACGCTGGTGATGCCAGTAACCCAAAAACAATTCTGGTACTAACGCTGACAGAGAGAGGCAATACACGCTTCTTCTCCTCTCCAGGACACTAAGCAGCTATAAACAATTCTACATCCAGACAAAGGTCATTTACCATATTTTCAGGTACGGATGGTGACTGAGCAAGGGCCAAGGCCCGCATGATCAATGCAGCATCGTCCTGACTCAGAAAACCTTTTGGAAGAGCCTCGGAATAGAGCCATACACCAGCATCCTGAGGGGTCACGGCGGCTGTAAGCTGTGCTTGATCAGAAGCTTTGAGTAGAAGGGCTGATAGCAGTAAGTCAAGTGCCACACCGGTGCAATTCTGCTCAATCAGTACAGTGGCGGCTTTGAATTTTTCTGAGGCTAAAAGCTGTAACCCTGATACGGCAGGTTCAGTTGTTTTCTGTTCTGTGCCATTGTATAAAATCTGTTGCTCTGCCACCGGAGATCCACCACCCAGTCGTGCAAGTCCTGCTAATGTTCGCATGTCAATAATTGCTACCGGGATTGTTTCAGAGAGCTTTTCAACAATCTGATCATCTTCTGCTGTTACCTGATCGAGAACCGTGAGAAGCCCACCATCTACACCAAGAATTCGTTCGATTCGCAAGCCAAATTGTTGCTGTAATTCTTCTACACAGGCGGTGAGTTCCTGATCCCGGGTATTATCCGGTTGCGGCATATCTGATGAATCATACTGATCAGCTGTTTCAGCAGGAATATTTTCCGCCTCTTCGTCCGCCCGTTTTTTTGGAGTATCCCCCGGAAGATCATCTGCAAGATCATCCATGAGCGTCTCCAGCAGCTTTTTGGAGACACCGACCACGTCCTGATCACCATCTTCAGCGATTACATTATCAAAAAGATCCTGTTTGGATTGAACCAGAGACAGTACGTGTTCTTCATAGGAATCAGCGGCCACCATGGTGATCAGCTGTACCGTTTTGGTCTGGCCAAGGCGATGTATCCGGCCATTACGCTGTTCAAGGACAGCAGGATTCCAGGGGACATCAAGATTAACCAGCACAGATCCGGATTGCAGATTAAGCCCAAGACCACCGGCATCGGTGGAAAGAAAGACCTGGACACTGTCATCGTTTTGAAAAGCGTCCATAAGATCGCCACGTCTCGCAGTCGGGACACTGCCATGGAGGGAGACATAGCCGATATCCATCTGCCTCAGCCTGCTTTCCACCATTTGTGTCATCATTCTCCACTGGGAAAAAATGACAACTTTCAACCCGGACTGCAGACACACCTCTTCCAGAATAGTTTCGAGCTCATCGATCTTTGGAGAACCTTCTGTTTCCTTGTCCACAAGGCCGGCGGCATCACAGGCCATTCGTGCCTGCTGCAGAGCGGCCATCAACTTGTTTTTCTCAGTTGGTGTCAATGGCCTGCGTTTTGCGATGGTGGCCAGTCGCCCTGCCGCACTCATGGCGGAATCATGCAGATCCATTTGTTTTTCAGTCATTGCCACATCGATTTGTGAGGTGATTCTATCAGGAAGCTGATCTTTAACAATTCTTCGATCACGACGCAGCATTACCGCTTCCAACCGTTTACGCAGCATGGAAAGATTTCGATAGCCAAGTACCTTATCCCGTTTATCGGTGATATGAAAATCTATCATATAGCGCCAGAGCGGGCCCAGGACTTTGGGGTCAATCACCTGCATCAGACTGTACAGATCCTCCAATCTATTTTCCAGCGGTGTGCCGGTAAGGATAAAGGCGTAGCGGGAAGAGATCTGTTTAACAGCGGAGGCGATCTTGGTGCGCCAGTTTTTGATGCGCTGTGCCTCATCAAGGATTATGAGATCAGGGCTGATGGTCTCACTGATAAACGTGAGATCACGCAGAAGCAGTTCGTAATTAAGAACAAAAAAGTTGCAATCACGGCGATATTGCACTCCTCGCTGTGATGGTGTGCCTTGAATCACCTGGGTTTCAAGATCAGTGAATTTTGCAATTTCTCTTGCCCACTGCTGCTTAAGAGATGCCGGACAGATAATAAGTATTTTTCTGATGCCCTCGTACTCCTTTAACCAGACGGCAGCACTGATGGCCTGCAGAGTTTTACCAAGGCCCATATCATCGGCCAGGAGGGCACGTCCGGTTGCGGCAAGAAAGGAGACACCTTCTATCTGATAGGGATAAAGCCTGGCTCTTATTCCCGGTATTCTGCGACTGTTCTGGATCTGTTTTTTGATTTCAACAGATCGCTGTTTATGACTGATCCCACTGGCGACCTGTTTTGCAAAAGAAACTGCATCTTCACCAATATAAATATCTCTGCGATTATCCGTCAGATCCATAAAGTGAAAGAAATCTTCAGGCAGCCGACCATTAAAAGCGCCTGTGGCAGAGAAATAATTCTCCAGTAAATCCTGTTGTTCATCCGTCACTTCAATTGGTCGATGGATCATGATCTGTGGCGCATCATCCACATCCCAGGCAAGGTAAACATAGGGGAACGGGGCCGGCTCTTGTTGGAAAATCTCAAATTGCGGGTGCTTACTGACCTTGTGAAGAACCGCTTCAATATGTTTGCAGGTACCAAGCTGATTGGTGGCGAAATCCGGACAGGTACAGTGATTGGAACGCTGCTGCAAACTGCGGATGGTTACTCGATATTTCTTTGAATAGTGGGACGCTCCACCAAGAGACTCTGCCGTCCAGTTGCCAAACCAGAGATCCTTGCCGCTCTGACACACAACCTCCACCTCCGAGCGACCTCGTTTGATGCGATTTTTTATGGCACTATCGGTGGCAGTGAGCAACTTATCTGTTTCACCATATTGGTCGGCATATTTACAGAGAACGGCAACCACATGACGGCACGCTCCGTTGGCAAAAACTTCACTGCATTCACAGTTGAAAGAAAGAGTGTCTTCAGACAATCTGATGGTGACAATTTCCGGGATATCAGCATCTTCCCCTTCAACCTGTCCCCAGAGAACATCCCCTTTATGGTCAATATCCATCACTTTGTTTTGCCGATGATCTTTTAATCCATCCCTGATTGTATTTTTTTCAGCGATGGATTGTAATCTTTCCTGATCAAAGTAAAATTGATTGCTGCTGCTCTTTTCTTGTGGTTGGGTCATTGTGAAGTTCTCTTTGTTTTGGCTGATGAATTTAGTGTCTTACTCCATAAAAACTGTAATAAAAAACAAGCAAATCTGAACTGCTATTAAACTCGACGGGTTGATGCCTGCAACAGATAGCGAACATAGTGAGACCTTCGAGGCACTTATCCAGTGACTCTAAAAAATTTTCCGACTTGTCAGGTTATAACCTTATTGTGTAACAGGACGATATGGTAACAGGATTTTTGCTTTTCCACCATTATTGAGTTATTGTTATTTTGATGTTTTTCATGAATTTTTTCTGTACATTATTTCCCGTTTGCTAAGGCAGGGCGGTATCCGCTATGAACACAGATACACTGCAGAAAGCTACCGCTCTTTTCGGCTCATCTGCTCTTTCTTTGTTTGAGGAAGGAGCGGTGGGAAGCCTCCTTGCAAATCGTAACCAGCATCTTGGCTCCCTGCTGAGAGCTGAACGGGCACTCCCTTACTTGAATATCCTTTACCGCATGCTTCTCTTTAAGCGTGATTATGAACTTGAACCTTTATACGACGATATCTATAGAGGTGTTGAATTGGCACAGTCTGTTACCGGTGACGACTACGATTCGGATCGTTTCCGTGGGGATATGGCTCAGCTGGCTGAGTGGAAATTACTCAGTTTTCGTATTGAAAAACAGCGTTTACGTGGATACCGTGACAACCGCAAGAGAAAGTTCCGGTACCGCCTGGACGCAGAGACTGTCCATTTTCTCGAATGGCTTGAACAGCGCCTGCTGGATGATATCTACAGCAGCGGTAGTGACACCAGGGATCTTCTGGGAGAAATGCGTGGCAGTCTTGGAGAACTTCTACGGCTGTTGCATCATTTTCTGCCGCAAGATGACGACACAGAGGAGCAGAAAGAACTCTCCCGCCGGGTGCTTTTTCAGCTGTTTAAGGCCGGAGATTTATCCCAGGAGATCACCGCCGGGCTTGCTGATTTTAATGGCCGTCTGCTCTTTTTTTTGGTGAAACGCTATGAAATCAATGAGGTTCGTCAGCTGGTAAAAGAGGTGGAAAGTTATGTGGAAACCTTTCTAAAACAAGCTTCTAATTTGCGCCTCGAGATCCTGCCGCTACTGAAACGTTTGCAGAGCAAAAAACAGTCGGAGAAACTTCTCCTGTGTCACGAAGTAATGGAGAAAGAACGTCTGCGCACACCTCATTTACTGCAGATCCGGCGTGATGCACACGTTGAAGCAATTCCCGGCCGTTTACTGAGCTTTTTTGCAGAACAGGGCGGGCTCGACCGGTTGCTGCACCGAATAAACAGATCCTCTCTGCAGGTTTGGCAAAAATTGCGCAGCCATTTGCGGGAACTGGAACGAAAAAACAACAAGCTGCAGGATATTGCTTCCCGTATCGGTGATATTGCCTCCTTTGATGAAAACCAGACCTTTCACGGTTTTTTCAGTACTCTGCTGGCACAGCCACTCTGCCGCTATGACCAACATTTCTGGGATACATATGAAAAAGCGGAGCCACCAAAACCCAAAAAACCGATTGCTAAAAAATCCAGTTTTCCAAAACAGTTTTTAAGAAACAAACAACAAAGCGATATGCCCGTCCAGTCGATGGATGAAGCAAAGCTTGCTCTTTTACAAAATTGGCTCCATGAAAAACTGTGCAATGCGGATGGACCGGAAACCTATTTATCCAGTGGCTGTTTTGATTGTTTCACCGATTGTGAAAGTATTATAAATCTTGCTAAAGCAGGGATCTTTAGCAATGGAAAACGCTTACATCGTATCCACTACTCCCTGTCGCCAGAAGGGAAAGAGATCATGTTACGAATTGATGAGTTCAGCCTGAAATGTTGTGAGATGTTGATTACAGCCACCAAGTGAAAAGAATCATGGAAATAGAACTTGCAAAACTCTTAAAACGCAGCAATGACAAGGTACAGGCGGTGTTAAATGTCGTACTTGAAAGCTCTTATTTTTATGCGGTTGATGATCATGATCTGTTTCTCTTTCTTCGCCGTCACCGCCGTGAGTTTTCGGAGTTTTTCAAGCTATTCTATGGCTGGAGCCTGATTATCGACTCCAAGTGCGCCCGTGTATATAAGGCGGACTGGTATAATCGCGCCATTACCCCTGCCAATCGTTCGCTTTTTCAATTCACTAAAAGAGACGAATGTCTGGCCTTTATGATGCTCCTTGAGTTTTTTGAGCAGCAGCTTGAGGAAAACGGTATGACCATAGAAGACAAAGAGAATCTCCGGTTTCACTTTGGTGATCTGCTCGACTACAGTCATAATCGTTTCCAGGAACTTTTCTCCGAACAGGGACAGCGCTACAGCCAGGAGTATCTTCGCTCAAAAATCTGGAAACCCGTAATGCCGGAACTTGAAAAACACAGATTTCTGACCAAAATCAAGCCGCCTGAAGATATGCAGGCCTCAGAACAGGATCTTATCTACGAAGCCATGCCTGCACTCTACCACTATAATAGTGCAGCCCTTGCCCGGATGATCCCGGAGCTCACTCGCAGCGCTGAAGAAAGAGAGGAGCTGTAAGATGCAGAAAACAGCTTATTTCATCCGCTCCATCCGCATGATTAATTTCCATAATTTCACGGATGAAACCATAAATATTGAAGATGGCGGTCACCTCTTTCTCCTTGGTGATAATGGCTGTGGTAAAACCACAATCCTTGATGCAGTACACTACGTACTCACAGCCGGGCAATCTATGGAATGGAATTCTGCAGCCAGAATGAGTGGCTCCAAACGTGATGGGCGGCGGGTGCAGGGAATTATTCTTCGCTATAATCTTGATACCGGAGTGATAAACACAAAGGGGGCAATCAGCTATGTGGCTCTTGAAATCATTGGCAGAAATGGCAAGCCACTCACCATTGGTATGGGGATGTCGGCAACCGCTATGGATGAGAAAATTAGTTTCTGGGGAATTGTTCGTGAATGTCCATTAACCGATGTTCCGTTTCTGCTTGAAGAAGATGGTCGCTTTCGCCCTGCATCCCGCGAGGAATTTAAAGATAAACTTGGAAGTGGCAGCGGTTTTATCAGCAGCAGGAAAAATTACAGACAGGATATTGCAAACAGACTCTTTGGCGGCGAAGAAAGTTATCAGGATATTTGCCGTTTTCTGGCCATGGGAAAGGCATATCGTGAGATTTCAGCAGGAGCCGCAGATTATCATGCTCTTTTCAAGCGTCTACTGCCGGAACCACGAACAGCCATATTTGTTCAGATCATTGAAGCTCTGCGAACGCTCGACGAATCTCAGACTATTCTGGATGATCTGGATCGCAAACTTTCCTGGCTGAATGAACTCCGGATTATAGTGAGTGATATATCAGAGCAGCGCCAGGCAATGCAGCGATATGACTGGCTCCTATGTCGTTTTAACAGTAACAGAATTGCTGAGGAACAGGGGGCGATAAAACAAAAAATACAGGCGGGCAAAGAACAGCTTCTTCACAGCAAATCAGAACTTGTCTCTTTTAAACGACTAGACAGAGATTTTGAAGAACGTCTGGATACCCTCAAGGCCAAAGATACCAGCGGGCTGGTTGTCCAGGAAAAAAGGATTCAGCTTGATATTGCCACAGAAAAAGTAGACCTCAACAAGGGGAAAGAGAAGCTCAAAACTGAACAGAGCAGATGGCAGCATGATGAAAAAATGTTCACAGAGCAGCAGAAACTCTTCCTGAAAAAACTCACTCTTTTTATTCCAGACCTTGCTAAGCGGGCAACCACTCTTCCCTTTTCAATCAGCACTCTGCAAAATGAGCTGGATCAGTTCAGTCGAAACAGAGATTATACTCTTTTGTCGGCCATCGATATTCGAGAACATGTTGAACAAAGTGACAAGTATCTTGAGTCTTGTCACCAGGATCTTGCACGTTTGCTGGACAGGGAGCAAAACCTGCAGGATGAGATAAACAAACAGGAAAAGAATCTTGCAGAACGTGAGAAACAAAGCGAAATATATCCTGATTTACCTCATTATCAAGAATGCCTGCGCACTATGCAGCAAAACATTCTCAGCCCGCGTCCTCTGTACCTGGGCCTGGAATGGCTGCCAACGGTAAAACTAAAGGTGCAGGAATATATTGAGGAGTGCATAGGTGAAGAGATTCTTGCCATACTCTTTTTCAGGGAGAGCGAATATGAGCATGCCAGGAAGATTGCCGCTCATCACGCAGCCATACGCATCAGCTGTGAAAAACGGACAACGGAAACCATACCGGACTGGATGCGGCCTGTTTTTGATTTCCAGAACTCAGACCCTGAATGTCTCCGCTGCCTGGCCACGGAAATGGAAAGCGATGGCCTGCAACCACAGGTTACACTCGTTGATGGTGAAGTCCTTCTTGCTTTTCGCAGCCATGAACGTGCCCTATATGGACGGCCGTCAAGACTGATCGGTGGAGAGAGCAGAAAAAGGGCACTTGCTGCTGAGATTCGTAGTATCAGGAATGAGTTGAAAAGCCTGGGCCGGGATAAGCGGGAAGTCTCCCGCAGCATAAAAGTGTCAACGCAGCAGCAGGAAAGCCTTAACGACTTTAAAGTGTTTCTCCAGGAAAACATACTGGAACTCCAGGGAGTTTCCCAAAAACTCAAGGCATTAATGCAGCAGCTTGAGTTTCAACAAGAACGATTACAGGCACAACGGGAGACAACAGATTCACACCAGCAGGCGCTGGAAAGCCTGATTCTGCGCCAAAAAGAGCTGGGTGAACGTATTGCCGGGGAAGGCCTTGCCTATCTGGAAAGGAAAATGAATAGACTGAAAAACAGGAAAACCACTAATCAGACAAAAATACAGGAGCTGAATCAAGAAATTGGTGGCGATAAACGGGAACTTGTACAGTTGCAGGAAAGAGCAGCGAAGCTTGTCGTAAATCTGACTGAATCGGAACGACAAAAGGAGGAAACAGAAACAAAACTTCGTGAAATCCTTCCTGACGTGGAAGATATTGCCCACTATGTGTTGAAGAGCAAAAAAGGACAGCAATTTAAAACCAGTGAAGCTATAGAAAAAGAACTAAACAACAGTGCTGTTGCGGTTGGTACAGGTGCAAATCAGATTCGGGCCAAGGTGAATGATCCTGAGTTTGGCGGTGGCTTTCGTTTTCATTATGAAGAAGATGAAAATGAACTGAGAGATTTCCGCCAGCAGTCCCTGGCAGCCATTATTGAGCAGCAGGCAACCGCCTTAACCGGCCAAAAAGAGGTAATTAACGATCGTACCAGAAAACTGTTCAAACAGATCATCATGACCGATTTACTTGACTATCTGCGGGAACATGTGGGTGAACTGGATCAAATGATTCGACGCATTAATACACGTCTCGGGCAGCGTTCTTTTGGTGGTCAACGCTATCGCTTCCGTCTGCGTCCTCTGGCTCAGTATAAGCGACTGATCTCCATCATCAAGCAGATCAGTTCCTTTGACCCTCTTGCCGAAAAAGAGCTGGAAACCTTTTTTGCAGATAACCGTGAAGCGATTATTTCCACCGAAGCAGGAAGTATCCCCGAAGAACTGGATTATCGCAACTGGTACAAATATGAGCTGGAAGTTTCCACCATTGGTGAGAAAGGGGTGGTGATGGACAGGCGGACAAAAAGTATCGGTTCCGGTGGAGAACAGGCTGTTCCCAATTACCTGCTGATTCTCACTATTGCCCATTTCCTGTATCAACGGAAAAAAATACGTTTGAACGCCCTTCTTTTTGATGAGGCTTTTTATGGGATTGATGGTGGCCGCAGAGATCAGTTGCTTGGTTTTGCCACAGACCTTGATTTACAACTTTTTATCGCCTCACCGGACCAGGATGGTGTTCGACAGGAAGTGAAACACTCCACCACTCTTCTCGTGAAAAAAGACAGTGACTTTAATATCCATCTCTATCCATTTCACTGGCAGAATCCCGCTAATCGGCAGATGGATCTTTTTAATCAAAACGCCAAGGATAAACCCGTGGTTTTTGACAGGGAACTCTAATGGATTTTCTTGAGGAAGTGCTTTCTAGAGTTGCACGTCGCTACTCATTAAAAATGTGTTTAAGCGGTACCATGAAACTTGGGGAACATCTTGATAGAGGACAGATGGCGGTGCTTGCCAATTTCTTTGGCCTGCCTCCCTTACAGGTGAACAACAAAGAAGAAGTCCGCCTTATTTTCAGGAATCTCCTTAAAAACGGTTCGGAATCACAGTGGTTGGAAAAGATTGGAGATGTCCTTGGCTACTCTCTGCGACCACAACCAGAGAACACTAACGAAACAAACAGAGAAGCTGCAAAACGAACTCTTGCCAGCCTTATACTGGCCTACCCTGAGTTGCATCCACTCTTCTTTGCTTTGCAGGAAGATGACAGCTCAATCCGCAGCATATTTTCCGGAAACAGCGAAAAGAAAGGGAAAAGAAAATGTTTTACAATGGCTGAAATTATCTCTTTTCTACTGCATAATAAAGAGCCAATAACGGTTTCAGATCTTGGTGCACAGTTTTTCAAGGACTCCAAAACATTACGACAGGGTGAATTACGGACACTGTTGGTCAGATGGCTAAGGTTTTTAGAACCGGAATCCGCATCGCTTGAAGAAATAGATCTATTGTCAAAACATCACATTCTCCATGACCGGTTAACCGTGAATGCGGTCCTGTATGGTCCGGTCATTTATGAAAAAAATGGAAAAATATTTGATTGGATTTATCAATTGTATCAACAGGGCGAAACAGCGACATTAGGGTGGTCAAACATTCAGGATATAGACAAAATTTATCTGCAAAAGCAGGATTCATTCATCCCGGATCTGATTACCTGCGAAAACGAAGCTCCGTTCAGCAGCCTGATACACCAGAAGAAACACAGCTGTCTGCTTTTCACCAGTGGCTTTCCATCCAGTACGGTGCAGAAACTCTACCAACTACTGGCTCCTCTTGCCGCCAATTGCTACCATTGGGGAGACAGTGACCCAGCGGGTTTACGTATTGCTGCAATTATGTACAAACTGTATCCTTTACAACTCTACCGTTGCGATGTATCCGTTCTGCAGAAACACAAAAAGAAATTGCTCCCCCTTACTCAACAGCAAAAAAATGACATACTGAACATTTTAGTTAATCAGCCGAATTTTCCTTTTTCCGATGAGTTGTTATTTACCCTGGAAAATGGATGGCTGGAGCAGGAAGGCTGGCAAATGCTTTGAGCGCCATACACACTTACAGCAACGAAGCAGATGAAAAGTTTTTACTTAGCCATCAAATATAGAGAAAACATCTACTTAAAAGCATCAAACAGGGATGGTACTATATCCTGCACATCTGCTTCTGTGAAACAATACTGCATGTCAATAAATTGATTCCTGAACTTTATAATTTCATCTTTAATGGTGGATCTGTTTTGAATGAGATCTGCCATTAATACTGCAAGAATCTGAAAGTCTTTTTCTTTCATGCCAAAGCGTGTCATTTCAGACACCCCCATTCTCAGAGCCCCCGATGCTGTAAAGCCTTCTTCATCAGGAGTTGCCTGGTAGTTGACAATGATATTATTGTTCTCAAGTTCTGTAGCTATTTTCGCTCCTTTTCCATAGCCGACATTTAAAATAACCTGGTGAGTTTCAGTAAAAGAGATATCGGGATCACCTGCTATATCCAGTCCCTGATCCTTTAAAGCTTTGGCAAAGGATTTAGCATTGGAAATAACTGCTTTTTGATAGTCATCTTTAAAATGATTCATCTCATAGGCGGAAAATAAAAGACCTGTCATCGTGCCCAGGTGGTGGTTGCTGACGCTGCCTGGAAATGTTCTTCTCTGGACTGCCTCCCAGAGGTCATATTCCAGATCATCCTCTTTAAAGTCAGAGGCGATAACACCGCGCTGGGTACCAAAATAGGTTTTATGGGTAGAACCTGTGATAATATGGGCACCTTCTTTTAATGGTTCCTGAAAGTGCTGGCCATAAAGCCCGAGCACATGGGCCATGTCATACATTACAAAACAATTCGGGGCAAATTCATCCACCAGCCTGCGGATTTCACTCACTGGTTCCTTTTGGATAATCATGCTTTTGCCAAGAATAATAAGTTCCGGCTGGTGTTCTTTGATTATTGTTTCGCAGGCTTTGAAATCAAGTTTATAAGGATTATCTCTTTCCACCGGGAAATTGATGACGGCCGGTTTTTCTGTCTTGGGGTCTCTTGCTACAAAATCACGAAGTGCACCCATAGGCTGGGCGCTTAAATGCCCACCCTTGATAATATGGTTGTTCATGATTTTACGGATTCTTCTCTGCTCATTTTTCCTGTCACCCCGGTTGAGGTAGTCGATAAGGGCACTGTAAAGAGCTGTATTGGCCATTTGACCGGAAATAACCCTTGATTCGATATTGTTACATCCGAAAAATGTCTGAAATTCTCTGTTTAACAGTTCTTCAATTTCCTGGATGAATCCAGCTCCCTGATAATAAAAAACATCTTCGCAGGAGAAGGCTTTGATTTCCTTATGTTCCGCATATCGGTTTACAGGGTCACTTACTGACAACAGCCTTGACAGGTAGGACTGGCTCATCTCCGATGGGATCAGGTTGATACATTTTTTCTGGCGCCAGGTATGATTATCTAATGCTTTTGTTACCAGCTTTCGCGCCAGCTGAGGGTAATTGTCGTCAGCTTTTATCTGTTTTGAAAGCTTTAACTGATCATAGGGTATGGATCTGACAAAAGGCGGTGCTTCTGAACTCATATGATAGGGGACTACCATGCAATCGCACTGTTTTTTCCTGATTTGTATAGTCAGGGTTTCACCTTCAAGAATATTGCTGTCAATTAACGCAAGGGCAACGGCTCTTTTTTTAGGATCTTTATGAAATTCAGAATTAAGTCCGCTTCCTTCCGGTTCCTGATACGGGATCATGGTGCCGGATGTAATATATCCCACATGTTTATCACCGGAGAACACTTTGTATCCTTCTCTTGCTATGCCTTTGCCGGTAATGGCAAGGGGCATGACCATCCTGGGCAGCCCGGAAATATCTTCAAACTTGTGGTCTAGAATGTTTTTATAGGCGAGATGCTGCTGGTAAAGGACATCCTTGCCGATAAAATCTCCTTTCAGAGGTGAAAAACTGACAGCAAATTTGGATAATTTTGAGGCAAAGAGTGGGATTTCACTGTTGTCATGGTCTATACCCAATTCATGGCCGTATAAAGGCAGAGCTGCCTCGAGTCTCAACGTGTCTCTTGCGCCAAGCCCGACAGGTATGCCTCCTTCTTCCATCAAAAGATCCCAGATGTAAAGAGCGTGTTCGTTCTCTATAAAGAGTTCAAATCCCAAGGGCTCCCCTGTGTATCCTGTTCTTGCAAGGCAGGTCTCAACACCTTTGATACCAACGATACTTAAAAAATTCCTTGCTGGTTCGGGCAGAGTTCCTTTTGAAACAATTTTTTCGATAATGGACTTGGATAAAGGTCCCTGGAGGGAAATCATGGCCATTTCAAATGTTCTGTCGACCATTTCTACATTTTTAAACAATTTCAGATATTTATTAAAGTGGGCCACATCCTTCGTTCTGTTTGAAGCGTTGACCACAAGCAGGTATTCGTCTTGTTTGAATCGATACAGATAGGCATCATCAATGGCGCCTCCATTTTCATTCTGGATCAGTGTATACTGACTCTCACCAACATCGAGAGCTATGGAATTATTAGTTAGAACGTGTTGTAAAAAAGGTACAGTGTCCTCACCTCTGAAAAACAATCTTCCCATATGTGAGACGTCAAAAATGCCGGCCTTTTGACGGGTTGCCATATGCTCATTTATGATCCCGACAGGATATTGTATGGGCATTTCCCAGCCACCGAATTCCACAATTTTTGCATCAAGGCTCTGGTGTTTTTCAAACAAGACGGTTTTTAGAAGTTCGCTCATGGGAATCTCTCAGTTTGAGTGTGGTTGCAAGCAGAAAAAGCAAAAGTTTTTTACAATTAAGGATAAAAGTCGTAATAATAATAGTTGTATCTGTCAATAAATTACGTACTTGTGTATGAAGCTCAGCCAATTCTGTGGAAATAGGCTTAATAGGTTAACCCGACTAGTCGGAAAACTTTCAGTCTCGCTGGATAAGTGCCATGGAAGTATATTCGACCATGTAATTTTAAACGACCTTCCTTGATTTCTTGTTTTTATTACAGAAGTTCTGGAGTAAGGCACTAATAATAAAAGAGAATCATGGCTAATTATCAAGTAATAGTTTTCGATTTTGAAACAACCGGACTCTCTCCTGATTATGGTGACAGAGCTATTGAAATTGGCGCAGTCCTTATCGAAAACAATGAGATTGTCGACAGCTTCCAAAGCCTTATGAATCCGGGATTCAGGATCAGCTCATTCATCGAGTCCTATACCGGAATAAGCAACAGCATGGTGGCGGCAGCACCACCCTGTGAAACGGTGATGGAAGAGTTTGCAAGCTTCATTGGTGATCGTCCGCTTGTTGCTCATAATGCATCTTTTGATAAGAGGTTCCTTGATTCTGAATTTGATTTGATCTCAAGATCAAGAAACAATAGTATGGCCTGCTCAATGCTGGCATCTCGCAGGATTTACCCGAATGCCCCAAATCATAAACTTGGAACCCTTGTGAGATATTGTGATATTGAAACCGATGGAACCTTTCACAGGGCGCTGGCTGATGCACAAATGACCGGTCATCTTTGGATTTCTATGATTAACCATATTAAAGATGTCTTTGGTGTTCAGTATGTATCATTTGAGCTGATGCAAAAATTGACGAAGATATCTAAAGCTAAGGCTTCATCATTTCTTCAAAAAAATGCCACTCAACAACGGTTGGATTAATCCACGAACATCCATGAAATGCTTTCGCAACGATACATGAAAGCTATGTAGTCGGGGTTAATACCCATCTGAGTAAAAGGCCGCAGCAGGGAAAAAAATTCTAAGGAAGTTGACCTAATCTGTCTCCATCTCAAATTGTTGTCCTTTGTAGTCCAGAATTACTCCTGCCCAGGTAATTTCAACCAAACTGAGACTATTGTTTACTTTTTCACCTTCGCGGAGGATATTGTTATTAATGATGATCATCCTGCTTGATGGATCTTCTGCATATGTATGTCCGGCAAAATGGAGGTCGGGGATTGCCTGTTGAAG
>MAXH01000264.1 GCA_001750925.1 Desulfobulbaceae bacterium S3730MH12 | reverse complement strand
GTTTGCAGTAAAAAGCGGAAGAAATCAACCCACAAATCCGCACGATACGTGTTGCAATTTCTAACCGGACATTACTGAACTGAAGGAGAAATGCAGTGATTGTCGCTGCAAAAGTTATCCTGTTTCTCTTATGGGTCAATGGTTTGCCTCCTCTGGCAAATATGATCTGGGGCGAACGGTTTAATCGACCGGTGGATGGTGGCAGACTCTGGTTTGATGGGCGACCGATCCTGGGCAGTCACAAGACCATCCGCGGCCTGCTGATCAGCATCCTGGGAGGCGCCGCCGTCTCTCCCATTCTTGGTCTATCCTGGAGGGTCACCGCCATTGCAGCTTTTCTGGCAATGGCTGGAGATATGTTAACCAGTTTTATCAAGCGTCGTCTCGACACCCCCAGCGGCAAGGATAGATTTGGCCTGGATCAATTCTTTGAATCCGCCTTTCCCCTTCTGTTCCTCAATTCTTTCCTCCGCCTGTCCCCGGGCAATATAATTGTGATACTCCTTTTCTTTACATTCCTGGCCTACCGGGGATCTCATTTCTGGCATTATATTATTTATCGACCGCCACTGGAAAATTATCCCCGTGTAATCAGATCTACTGTTCGATTACGTGAATGGCGGGCCTGCCACCAACCCCTGGCCCGCTGGCACTCTCTGCTCAATCTTACCAGTTTTCTGTCGAATCGGATGCTTGTTGCCTCATTCTTCCGCTTGACAGGAATCTATGAGCAGGGACTGCAAAATACCCTTGCTGTTCAAGTGAAAGAGACTTCGTTTACCTTTCCAGCTTTACCCAGGGCTTTTGATCGGTTTCGCATACTCCTGCTTACCGATCTGCACCTGGACGGGTTGGAGGGGTTGACGGAGAGGATTATTGACCAGGTCAGAGACCTTGAGGTTGACCTCTGTCTTATCGGCGGCGATATTCGTATGGAAACCTATGGCCCTATGAGTCCATGTCTCAGGGAATTACGCCGACTTCTGCCGTATATCCGGTCGCGCCATGGTATCCTGGGCGTTTTGGGAAATCATGACTGCATAGAGATGACCCCGGACTTTGAGGAGGCTGGGGTTATTATGCTTATTAATGATTCCTGGTCAATCGAAAGGGGCGGTGAACGGCTCTGGGTAGTAGGTGTGGATGATCCTCACTATTACAAGATGGACGATGCGGAGCGGGCTTTTCGCCATGTGCCGGTTGATGCTTTTAAGATTTTTCTGGCCCATTCACCCGAGGCCTATAAGAGCGCAGAAAGCTTTTCTCCATATCTCTATCTCTGTGGCCATACCCATGGCGGTCAGATTCGTCTACCCGGCGGGAAGGCGATCTTCACCAACAGCAGGGTTCCGCGTTTCACCTCTGAAGGTAAATGGTATTATCAGGAGATGAAGGGATATACCTGCCGCGGCGCAGGTTCCTCAGGGGTGCCCCTGCGTTTCAACTGTCCGGGAGAGATTAGTCTGATCACCCTGCATAGAAAAACGATATAAAGTCCATCGGCATTACTGACGGGAATGACAGCAATTAAATGTGATTCTCGGATAGTCTCCTGGGGTAAATATGGAAAGAGCGACTGTTTCCATTTTTATTCTTATACTTCAAAAACTGACGAGTCGCTGAATAGTCCAGAAGGCTGCAGCGCTACCGATGATATAGGGTGGCATGATTGAGATCCATCCTGTTTTTGGCATACTGAGGCGACCAATAATACTTTTACCCAGTGTGATGATTGAAAAAACGCAGCCGATGAAGAAAAGCTGCCCGATCTCGACACCGACATTGAAGAACAGTAAGGCCGTGGGAATCGATGAATGGGGCAGACCAATTTGCGCTAACGCCCCTGCAAAACCGAACCCATGCAAGAGGCCGAAGATAAATGCGACGACCCAGGGATACTTTTCTGTAAGCCCCGGGTTCCCTGATCGGCTGTGCATGATTTCAGAGGCGACAAACATAATGCTCAGTGCGATTGCTGCCTCGACGGGTGGTCCTGGTACCCGAACCAGTCCCAGCGTTGCCCCGGCCAGGGTGAGACTGTGAGCAAGGGTAAAGGCGGTGACGGTTACAACCAGGCGACGTACACCTTTTACCAGAATCAGCAGGGCAAGAACGAACGTGAGATGGTCGATACCTTCAAGGATGTGTTTGAAACCAAGTACGAGGTAGGTGCGGATCACATCAAATTGACTTGGTATCGCGGGGATTGTGAAGGAAGAATCCCCCGGAGTCAGGCGGCGTGATTCAGCGGTGCCGTCGGTAAAATCGAAGCGGACAAGTACATCAGTCGAGGTCTGATCGAGTCCATCTATCCGGATTAAGCCACCTTCAAGTCCGCCTGCGCAGTGTGTGCTCCAGCGTGCAAGGTATGCCATACCATCCCAGACCGATTGTGGTGGCTGCGCCTGGTCACAATTCTTGGGCAAGACAGCAGAAATTGCCATGGGCTTTCCACGACTCGCAGGTTTTTTCCATAAGATCGAATATAACTCAGTGTCGACAAGCTGGAGTTCGAAATAACCTGGCTGCAGCGCATGACCATAGGAAATAGTAGTAAAACCGGTTATGCTGATGAGAAATGCTGCCAGTGCGAGTAATTGTCCCCGTACAGTCAACATTAGCGATTTTCCTTATTTACAATTTTGCCTGTATCTTTGCTGCGGAGGATTTCGACGGTGTAACGACTGCGCCGTTCGGCATAGTCCTGTGCGCGATTATCTTTTGCTTTAGCCGTTTGCCAGTTTTTCAATACCGTAGCGTGGACTTCTTCAAGCAGCGGCATATGGGCGGGCAGGTCGTCAAGCGTGCGCACCAGATGTGTACCGTAAACAGATATGACAGGCCCGGCCCATTCTCCTGGTTCAAGCTGAGCAATCTGACTGTAAAACCCCTCGCCAAACACACTGTCAATTGCGTTCGGTCGTGACAGTTTGAGCTGTGCGGGCAGAAGTGTACGCTGACCCAGTGTGTTTGGATCTTTTGCCGGTTGTGACTGGAGTGTCTTCAGGGAGAGTGAAACGGTGTCATTGGACGGAGTCTTGCCAAGATAGATTTGCTCAAAAGCAAGGCGGGGTTCACTCCTGTAGCCCTGTTTATTCGCTGCGAAATAGGCCTCCAGTTCTCCTGGGGAGGGTTTCTGCAGGTAGCTGCCGGTGTCGGTTAAAAACTCCATTTTCTGCCGCAGCCGGCGACGGACAACCGCATCATTTTTATCCAGTCCAAGCGCCAGCGCATCACGATAGTAAACCTCCGACCTGACTTCCTCTTTGATCAGGTTGTCAAGTTCCCCATCCGTGGGCATACGATTCCACACCCCATTATATTCAGTCGTTAACTGGCTGATTCGTTCAGGGGTAATAAGGATCGTATCGACTGAAGTTGTTCCGGCGTCATCGATAATGGAATACAGCAGGAAAAACAGGCCGCCAATGGCGATGAAATGAAGCAGCGGTTCCCTCAGGAACCGCTGCAATGCAGGATTATCCATCCGGATCAGGATTCAGGACTGTACCAGATGGGTGACGTGTAAGCCCGTTCCTGGGTTGAGACGGGTGCTCCCTCCGGTAAATCAATACCAAACCTGAAAGCATCATAGGTAGACCAGCGAGGTGTCGGGATTTCCAGAACCCGTGCATAGTAAAAAGCCTTTTGCTTCACATCAAAATCGGGATCGGTCCAGATCGTACTCAGTTCCGATGCACCGATGGTATTGGTCCAACTTGCAGTGGCAGCGTCAACGGTGTTGCCGACAGCCGGCAACTTGCCGTTCTTGTCCTGCTCCCTCTTATCCGACCAGGCAATGTCATACACTTTCTCATGGGTTGTGCCGTCGGCATCAAGCCAGCCTTTCACAATCTGGATACGATCGAGATTGGCACCGATAGGATCACGCAGTGCGTAGATCATGAAGTTTGGCGCGTCAGCACCCTCAGGTTTAACCCTCAGGTCACCGCCCATTGGGACTCCTTTCTGATATCCCGCATTGGCCGGAATCCGGGAGTTCATATCCTGGTCGGTAAATTCCCAGCCGCCAAACATTCGCACAGACATCCTGGGCCCGGTTGTACCATAGACCTCCTTGCGCTGCATCGCGTCAAATATAGCTTCACGACTATTGTCGGTTGCCCAGACCGCAGCAAGTCCCGATGCGACCATCTGCCAGCCTACTATTTTTCCCTTGTCTGTTTCCATGAAGGGATGACTCATCCGGCCCGGACTTGGTTCGTAACCGGAATGTTTGCCGAAGAAGTTGTCTTCTTCAGCGGTTGCCAGCGACGTATGGCTGTCAGTGGCGCCAATCAAACCGAACTTGTAGGGATTGGTGCCGAGGCTTGCCTCGATGGCCATGCCGCGCTTCAACGCTTCCCGGGCGTATTCACCAGCCAGCATATCGTTGGTTTTTGCCACTGAAGCATCGAGATTGGCTATATCCCAGGTTTCGTAGTCAGCAAACTCGTCATCCGGCGACAGGAAGGGATGTGCTTCGCCATCTCCTTTCATCTGTGTGGTTTCATAGAGCGGTTCCCACTTATCACGCTGGGTGACATAGGTCTCATCAAGCTTGGTGCCGTTCCACTGCGCTTCAAGGGGAAACATGATACCATTTGACAGGTTGCCGTTGTGCGCGATTGCCAGCACCTCACCCCCGGTCTTCTCTTCGTAATTGCTAAGATACTTCCACAGATCCCTTGGATCGGGACTTCCCTGGGGCGCCGTCATGGTGAAAGGTACCACCTGTCTGGCTCGGGTTGCACCATCCCGCATGATAACCACCCGGTGCATGTTATTGCCCTCTATCAATGAAGTCCACTCAAAGCCGATAAATGCGGTAAACCGCCCGGGATCATTGAACGTCTCGGCATCGTCGATAACTTTTTCCCACAGATTTTTGAATGGTTTGGAGCCGGGCGAATAGAGAGCAAACATCTCCGGATCCATCTTGTTATTTGAGAAAGTGGTGATTAAATCAAGAGATGCCTTAACCGCTGCATCACCGCCTTCTTTGAATGCTTTTATCCATCGAGCTGATTGTTCATAAGCCATCAACTCCGGCTTCCCTGCAGCAATATCACCAAAGAATCCCATCCCATCGGAATGATCAGCCACAACCAGCCAGTCCAGTGGGCGGGACAATCTCACCGCCTGACCTGATGAGGAGATAACCTCTTCCCCCCGGGCGAACCGGTAGGCTTCACGGGGAGACAGGCGATTGCCAAACAATCCTGCATCCATTGACAGTGCAGTGTGGAGATGAGAATCCCCCCACAGCGGTTTTTCAGGGATACCGCGCCTGGCGTAGGGTGAATAAACCTTGCCTGTATAAGCATTGGACAGTATGTCTGTTGTCGGCGTCCAGCCATCGGAAGCTGCTGCAGGCTCTGAACTCATTAAAATCGTAGTAAATAATGCTGTTACAAGAGATCTGGTGATATTTTTTCTAAAAAGCATAGTTATCTCCAGCGTTTGATTTTGTTTGGAAGGTTGACAAACTCGTAAAACCCAAACTATTCGCCGTCCCGTCATTCCCGCGCAGGCGGGAATCCAGTTATTTCAGTATGTTCTGGATCGAAGTCTACACTTATCTCCCGCCTGCGCGGGAATGACGAAGCAGGGGACTATTTACGACGCCATCAAGATTAATAATTTATATTGCCTGTTAACTGCATTTTTATATTGAAGCCATAGCAGTCTGCCTTGAACGTTTAATAGTAACCATCTTTCGTTTAATTGCTATCAGGAAGCTGCTAAAAATCCAATCTCTTCGGGATATGGTTGTCACTTCCAGAGCGTATGCTATTTACTATTCAACGATAGAGCAAGTCATCACTTATCCGGAAAACTGAACATTCACCTGAGGATTGGTTTAAAACCGGAAATGTCAGGTCGCTGCTGGCGCAAATAATACCATCTTCTCTTTAAATATATTGTAATGACAGGTTGTTATGTTAATTCTCTGATGTGGTGCACTATTTGCATATAATATTGTAACGTTGTAACGAATGTTCCGTATTTGCTCGTTTAGATGGTTTGTTTTTCATTGGAACAACCTCTACTACACTCAACAAATTGTGCATTTATGAGCTGTGGTTCAGCGGCATATTGTCAGGGAGAAAAGTATGAAAATTGAATTTACAGGCAAGCTATTTTCATTGACAGTCTCCGCTGATATTTACTGCCTTATAGCCTCAGTATATACTATCCTGGGAGTCTTTGAATCTCTTTATGCTGCTATAATGTGTCAGGATACGTGGGGTGAACAACCATGACCTTGAGTATTCAGAATCGAAGAAAACAGCAACGGCATCAATTTACCGACACTGTCACCATCTGTCCGAACGGAGTGAGCCAGGTGATTGATATCAGCTCTGGGGGAATTTCCTTTAGATGCCGATGTGAACACTGCCTTTCCAAAAGATGGAAGATCGATATAGTTGATACCACGGGTATCCATCTTCAGGAGTTTCCCGTGGAAAAAATCTGGGAATCAGTAGAGGATCAAAAGAGATATGGTTCAATCTATACGGTGACGGTGGGAGTGAAGTTCAATGGCCTTTCTCCCAAACAGTATTCAGCCCTCTATCAACTTATATTCAGATAGTCTTTCACCCCTGCCTATTTTTCATCGTTTTCATTCTTGATATCATTAACCAGTCGCTTGAACTCCGGGTTGCTGCGCAATAATTGGCGAGCCGTCTCAACCAGGTTGTCCACCTCATTGCCGGGAAGGGAGAAGCTGGTAGCTATATTATTGAACAGCAGACGTTTTTTGGGGTCATGGATGGATTCAAAATCAACCTGGATAAAATAGGATTTGATCTGTCTGTCAGGTGTTGAAAGATCAGCAGTCCACTCCTTGAGACCGTTATCCACCAGAATAAGACTTTCCGTATTATAGCGCTGCAATTGAGCGTCACTGACTGCGTTAAGAACCTCGGCCACAGGTGGTTCATCTGCCGATTGTTCCATGGGGTTTTCCGGCTTTGTCTGTGCATTCACCAGAAGCACAACGATTTTATTTATCTTACTTTTTCTAAATTTTTGAGATGCTCTGCCGGTACTTCCAAGTAGACTTACCCGATCGTACAGGGCGCGGATGCCAAGGTTGTCTGTTATCCCTCCATCCACGAGGTGAATGTATTTTCGCTCTGTTTTATTGAAATACGAGTCAATTGCGGTAACCATTTCAGCAAGCCGGATATCATTCTCAGCATTTTTTCTGATATCTGCAAACCACTCAGGGGATTGCAGCTCACAGTTATCGTTGTTTTCCAGGACGACAGGGGCAAAAGCGATTGGTACGGCAGATGAGGCCGCCACCGCCCTGGCTATTGTAAAACTGTCATAATCTGAGCATAACAGATCAAAATACCCCTGGGTGAACGAAAATCGGCTGCCAAGGCTCAAGTCAGTGGCATTGATCTGGATATATGGACCGGCACTGGCTTTGAGGTCAGCAAATGTACTGCCTTTGAAGATATAGGTGTCATAATAATTAACAGCAAGTTCGGTTCGGTCAAAACCAGTGGTCAGCATCTTCCACCAGTTAAGGGGATTAAACAGGCCATTGATCAGGACTTTCTGAACATTGTTTTTTAGAAAAACCTGTTCATAATCTTTAAAAATACGATCGCCGAACAGTCCATAATAGGCAGAGGTGAAGCTGCCGCCGGATACAGAACTGATACTGTCAACCTCATCAAGCAGTCTCTTTGTCTCGCTGCCTTGTTGGTATTGAGTGTCACGAAGTTCTTTCAGTACGCCATAGGAAAAGGTAGCGGCTCTGGTGCCACCGCCGGAAAAACTTAGCATCAGCAGGACATCACCACTATCTTTTGATAGCGGCATGTCCAGTTTTTCAATCCAGCCCTTTATGGGTTCACGGGAAATGATCTGTTCATTGTCTACCCTGGAATAAAACGCACAGCTATTCAGGGTCAGCAAGAGCAGCATGGTCAAGGCCGTCCATAGAAGGGGCAAAGCAATAAATGAGCAGCGATCAGAGTTCAGGGTCTTACCTCAAAACCCTGCTGAGAGAAGGGTAGATGGTTAAAATTTTACCTCCACACGTCGATTTTGTTGCCTGCCTTCCTTTGTGTTATTTAGAGCGGCAGGCTGACTCTCGCCGAACCCTCTGGCGGTTAATCTATTGGGGGCAACTCCTTTCCCTACCAGGTAATTGACAACAGCCCGGGCCCGATTCTCGGAAAGGTTTTGATTGTACGCAGTTGAACCTGTGCTATCAGTATGGCCATAGAATTCAGCTGTTACTGATGGATTGCTTTGGAAATATTCAACCCATCGATCAAGTTCGGGTATAAAAGGTTCTTTGATGACCCACTTGCCGAACTCAAAGAGCACATCAGTAACCTCTAAGGTCATAGGCAAACCGGCTGCCTGTTCCTCCGGGGTAGTTGTCTTTGCGGATTCGGTGGTTGCCGATTGGTGCACGGTTTTATCTTTTATAGCTTCAGATTGTGGCATTGACGATCCACCCTGCTTCAGGGTGTAATGAGCCGTTGCATCATCATATTGGCCAACAGTAGATTTAACGCCACCCTGAGGATTTGAATAAGTTTTTGATCCTTCGTCCTTGCCTATGGTGTAATGTGCTGTTGTGTTTTCATATCTACCTGTTGTGGACTTAACTCCATTTTGGGGATTTGAATAGGTCTTTGTGTTTTCATCATACCGTGTTTCCGTCGTAGTACCAGCACATCCGCTCAAGAAAAAAAGAAGGAGAAGGATAGCTGGTATAAGCCTATAACAGGAAGGAGTAAGATTGGTTTTGTTCATGACGACCCTCATTTGTGTTTTTCGTTATCAACTGTAGTGATGTGATTATTCTCACTTTTCATAATCCTATCTTTTTTTTGCTGTTTTTTCCAGAAGAATTATTTTGACGACTACTCGGAAAAGGAGAGATTTACTTCCTTTGTATTTGAAGTAACTGACGAATATCATTGATAATCATGTCTGCCTGAAGTCCAGCTGTCCGCTTATCGTTTCTGTGCAGGCGCAGAGAACGTCTGTCCCCGGCAAAAAGAGCTGTTTTCCAGCCTGCCCGGGTGGCAGGGAAGATATCTTTCAGCATGTCATTACCCACATAAAGGACTTCATCCGGCGGGATGCCCTGCAGAGAAAGAGTAGAATTGAGGTGTTCGAATAAGACGGGAGAAGGTTTTCCCTCCAGTTTTAGATAGGACCAGAGGGTTAAATCCGGGTCGAAACCAAGATCTTCCGGTGATTTATCAGTTAGTACCTCGAAAATTATCGGTGTATAGAACTGGGCATTGGAAATAATTCCCAGTTTCATTCCTCTCTCTTTCAGGGTGGCAACAGTTTCAAGCATACCCGGCATGGGCCAGGTCGGGTTAGTCCGACATTCGTAGGAAACAGCGAGTTTTCTGATGCTCTGTTCGTGTTCCGGTACAAGATGTAAAGCGCTGAGAACCCTTTGCCACACCTGCAGGATATCGATTTCCGGATAAAGGCTCCCTTGCCGTCGCCGTTCCTGATGACCTTTTTTGATTTCAGTCTGGTATAAACGAATACCGCCTGCAGCTTGCCGGGCAATATCCTCCCGATTCCATCCTCCATCTGTAAGGGCCTGAACAAAGGCCTGTTCATCATCTACAGCAGAATCAGGTCCCACATCTCCTGCTTTTGATATTAACAGAGTGCCATAGAGATCAAAGATAACCGCATTGACTGCCACAGGCTTCAGGTGTACAGGATGCCCGGTCGCGACCGGGGTAAGGGGGCGGACAAGTTTTTTGATCAAGTCGATACATTCAGACCGGGTGTCCATCTTAATCCACACGCAGCAGGGTTAATCGTTCAGGAGCCAGGAAATGATCAAGCAGGATTTCACCATCGAGAGAAGAAAGAGGTTCTACAGTACTGGCCGCCAGTTGTTTGTATATATATATCAAGCGTTCTCCATACCTTTCCAGACTGTATTTTTTCATGAGTATGGAGCGATTTATGTCAATATTTGCAGAGTTGTCCATCGGCTCCGGCAGGTGTGCAGGAATAAGTTCAGCAGCGCAAGCAGGATCATGGACAATTCTACGTAATATATCCTCCTGCATCTTCTCATCAAGACACCCAAAGTCGATACAGTCATTCCTGATCCATTCTCCCAGTACCCGGTCAAGACAATCCTCTGTCGGTGTTCGCCCATAGGAATGTAAGCGCTTTTCCTGCGCCGCTGCTGCGCTGACAGTGATCCTGTCGATTCCAAGCCATTCAACAGGCAGATCCAACCGCTCATAAAGAGACGGCAGCATGATTCCATCCTGTCGAAACTCCATTGTTATCTCAGGTAGATCGCGGCCGCAGACGGGCCTGTTAGCAAGCCACGGTTCAAGGAAGGCCATGCCGAACCCTTCTGCCACACTGGTGGTGACCAGTGTCCTGGCCTGCTGGAGCAACTCCTCAAAGCTGCAGTCTGCTTTGGCAGAAAGTTCAAACTCAACCGGCAGTTTCAGCTCTGTCGCCAGTCGCATCCATGCTTCATACCGGGGGCGTTCCTGGGGATTCTCCGGCCCCATGGTGGTGGCAAAACGGTGCCCCTCGGGAGCAACGGCTGACCAGAGGAGAAATTCGCCAAGGTTTTTTCGGCGGATGCCTCGCGTGGGATAGAGCCAGAGCTGCTGGGATGTTTTTTCCTTATACTCTGCAGGAAACTCTTTTCTGCCCAGCTGAATACCATTAGGCAGCCGGTGAAGACAGTCAGGCTCTGCTCCTCCATTGTTTAGAAAGGTAAAGTCCCGGCTGTTCAGAACTGCATAATGTATATGCGCCGCCTGTGGGTAGAGCAGGCGGGACATCTCTGTCTTTTCACCGTGAGCCATCTTTTCAAGCATCATATGGTAATTGGCAGGTCTCCCGTCTTCGGCAAAATCGTGTATGTGCAGGAGAAGGCGACACCCTTTACCTGCAAGATTCACCAGCGCGCCGGGAAGTGCCATATTTTTACCGAGGCTGTGGTTGTGTATATGCCAGATGTCAGGAGGAGCTCCCAGCGCATTTACGGCAGCCTTCTCCATGGCACGGGCAAGCTCTTTTGATGAGATACGCGGCCGCGCCGCTTCATACTGCAAGCCGGGAATAATGCGATATTCGTATATCTGGTCGTCAGCCGGGGCTTGGCCGGTTAACACCACCAGAGATATATTGTATCGGGAAAGAGCTTTGGCACTGTGCTCTATTGCTCTGGTCACCCCGCCACGCTGCAGGTGATAATGGACTATGGCAATACGCATAGGAGATTGAATTAAAGATACCTGAAGTTGGAGTTTATTTATTACTGTCAGCGATCAATGCCGATTTTTTCCCTGTAAGCTACTATTTTCAACATGGGTGGTCTTTCTTCTTCATAAATCTCATGAATAACCTGTTCATAGCTGTTATCCAGCGCCTGAAACTGGCGGAGATTAGCTGTCAGTTCAGGCAGGTTGGCAACAATCCCCCTGTCCTTTAGTCGTTTACAAAAGGTGCGCAGGATGCCAAATGACATCTTGCCCAAATCCCGAGTTTCCTGGTGCCGGTGCACACGTTTATCAAGATCGGTTTGGGCGAAAGCTTCAAGTCCATACTCGTAGTAGACATCAATCAAATGTGAGGTCTCAACCCCGTAGCCAATAGGGAAAGGAATTCGCTCAAGGACTTCGCGACGCACTGCATATTCACCGGAGAGGGGCTGAATAATGGCAGTCAGTTCGGGGAAAAAGAGGGAAAACAGTGGTCGAACCAGGATTTCAGTTACCCGGCCACCGCCGGTTGGGCGAATACCCTGAGAGAGAGCCAGGGGCCGGTCATAAAATGCTTTCACATATTTTATTTCCGACTGGTAGATAAGGGGAGCTACTATACCGTAGACAAAGCGTGGGTGAATATTCTTTATATCTGCATCCACATACACAATAATATCACCCTGCAGTTGATAAATGGCTTTCCACAGGTTCTCGCCCTTGCCCCGCTTAAATCCCATTACAGGGAGGATTTCTGCAGATTTGTACACATCGGCACCAAAGGAGGCCGCTATTTCAAGTGTACGATCTGTGGAACCGGAATCAATAACGGCAATTTCATCGAGCAGCGGATACCGATCCTGCAATTCAGATTTAAACAGCACCACTTCTTTGCCGATGGTTTTTTCTTCATTGAGGGTAGGAATGCAGAGTGAAATCTTAAGACCTTGTTTTTCTTTTGCCTTGATTAGTTGCGGCAGGTCAGAGAACTGTTCATGGTGAAAGGTATTTGACTGCAGCCATTCGTTAATGTTAATCATGGCAGGCTCCATCAATGGCCATCAAGGCGCCAATCAGTTGTGCAATCCCAGTGATAATCGGGTCAATTTCAATATATTCATCACCATAATGGATGTTGTCACCATAGGTCAATCCGAGTCCGATGGCCGGGATTTCGTGCTCCACGTAGGATGTTATTATGGGGGAATAGATACTTTTTTGAGGCTGGATGCCCAGGGCAGTCATGACTTGCCGGGTTTTGGCTACAATGGGATGAGAGGAATCCAGTCCGCCGGCCTGAGTACGGGCAATGTCCTCAAGATGCAGAGAAACGCCTTGTTCTTTACCCATTTCTTCCAGCATTGAGTTAATCTGACCGGTTACATCTATTACCACTTGATCATCATCGCTGCGCAGTTGGAATTTCAGTTGTGCATGACGGGCCGGTATTTTATATGACGCCCCACCTGAAACGGCGCCAAGGACAAGGTCGGTATGACTTTCCACCGGCAGGGTAAGCCGCCCAAGCTGGTAGATTATCTGGTTGAGTATTTCAATGGCACTTTTATGGTTTACCTTACGGTCAATATTGCATGAGATCATGCCTCCAAAGGATGCCATGGAGCGGTAATGCAGTCGGCCTAAAGGGATGCCTTCAACAACGATGGCTGATTTCACCGGATATCTGGAGTTGGTAAGAAAAAAACGAATCCCGCATTGATTACCCTGGTCTAAACTGCGGCTGGTACCTAAAAGCAGCAGCTTACTTTGCAGCCTGATACCAAGTCCTTCAAGAATAGTCGGCAGGGTGGCCAGTAATGCAAGGCCAAGAGAATTATCAGCCACTCCGGGACAATAAATTTTTTTCACATCAACGGTACAGGTATGGTTCTCACTGGCCGGGAAGGGCGTATCTGCATGGGCGGTGAGTAGAATGGCCTGAAGGTTATCAGTCCCGGGGAGAATTGCCTGGGCATTTCCCACCTCATCAGTGCAACAGTTCATCAGGCCATATTCGTTAAATCTCTGTTCAAGAAACGATATCCGTTCCTGTTCACCAAAGGTGGGTGCGGGAATCTCACTTATCATCACCACATTGGCAAGCAGCATCTCCCGGAATGGTACAAGTTCTCCCGGCAGGCTGTGAACCCGGCTGATTATTTTCTCTATGTCAATATTATTCATGAAGGTTTTCTAAGCACTTAATTTGTTCACTGTCGGCCATAATCGTCCTCCAGTCGTTCAATGTCGTCCTCGCCAAAATAATCGCCAAGCTGTATTTCAATAAAAACCACATCCACGTTTCCATCATTCTGTACCCGGTGCACATCTCCCCGTTCTATTTCAACTGATTCCCCGGGGTCGAGGTCGATAATCGTATTATTAAGGGTGACACGGGCGGTACCACCGACAACCAGCCAATGTTCACAGCGATGTTTATGTCGCTGCAGAGAGAGCCTCTGGCCGGGTTTGACAACAAGACGTTTTACCTTATGATCCTGTTCGTCCGCCAGGATGGTGAAGCTACCCCATGGCCGATGATCCGTCAGTTGAATAAATTTTCCCCTGGTGATTGTCATGGTTTGATCTCCCGAATTTAAAACTCAAGGTGGACTTAACCAGCAGCATTGATAAGGTTCCAGCTCAACTGTCTCTGCCACCTCCTTCTCACCAATGAGATCCCGGGCGGTTTGGCAGCCCGAAAGGGCCGACCCAAGATCGGTTAGCTGAACCTGCTGTTTATGTCCGGTTATATTATGCAGGCAGGTGACGGGCTTGCCATCTTGAGGGGTGCGTAAAACAACAAAAATCGAGTCAACCGTTTCAATGATTTTTTGTGGTGAATCGGGATGAAAAGCAATATGTTGAGCCCGTTTTGTCAGCAGATCCGTATAGCTGGAAAAAATCCTGGCGGTTATGCTCTCAGGATTCTCAAGGAGACTGCGCAGTTCCTCATCCTGCCAGCGACCACGGTTGATGGTTCTGTTTTCTCCCGTCTCAGCTACACCTTGATGGTTGTTGCGGGAGGCTGTCAGGCTGTGAAAATAGATTGCCGGAATTCCCCGGAGACTGAGCATGATTGTCTGTGAACAGAGAAAACGAAGGGATTGACGGTTGAGATCATCAGGGTTGGCAGGATCTTTCATGGCGTCAAAGTAAGTGATATTGAGCTCATAGGGAACCTCCCTGCCGTCCTCTCCTTTCCTGCTGTTGACAAAGCCGCCGCAGTCACGGATTGCTGCAACGAGCTGCTCTATTTCCTCTTCTCCCAGCAGTCCTTCAAGAGGACGGACACCTATTCCGTCGTGGGAAGCTGTGAAATTGATAAAACTGCAGCCCTCGGGGGGTGGGGTCAACTTATTGGCCCACTTGCGCAGATGACGGGTAGACCCGGAATGTATGGTGTGGAGAATGAGTGGCGGCAGGCTGAACTGGTAAACGAGATGCGCCTCGTCACTGTCGCCGAAATAGCTTATGTTTTCCTTATGGGGGAGGTTGGTCTCCGTGAGCAGCACAATCCCCGGGGTAACGTTGTTCATTATATCGCGCAGCAGTTTGACTATCTCGTGGGTCTGGGGCAGATTGATACAGGAAGTGTTGATCTCTTTCCAGAGGTAGGCAATGGCGTCAAGGCGGATAATCGCTGCACCGTGGGAGATATATCCGAGCAGGATATCGACCATCTCCAGCAGAACATCAGGGTTGGCGTAATTGAGATCGATCTGGTCATCGCTGAAGGTGGTCCAGACAAAGCGCTCCCCACAGGCAGTATTTACCGGAGTTAACAGTTGACTGGTACGTGGACGTACCACCATGGACAGGTCAGCGTCCTGTTCCATTTCGATGAAATAATTGCGGGCCGGGGCAATGCCGCCGATATAATCCCGAAACCAGTGAGAGCGGCTGGATACATGATTCAGCACCAGATCGACCACCAAGTGAAAATTATCCCCGAGAAGGCTGATGTCATCCCAACTGCCTAGGTGTGGATCAACTTTGCGATAATCAATGATGGAAAATCCATCATCAGAACTGTATGGGAAAAAAGGTAGGACATGCACACCGGAAATAATTCCCGCCAGGTGATCATTTAAGAATTGGTGCAGGGTCGCCAGGGGAGCTTCTCCATCTGCGGTGATCATGTCTCCATAGGTTATCAGCAGGCAGGATTTTTCATCCCAGCATGGAGTTTCCGTACTGCAGCTTTTTTCAAGGTAATTGTATCGCCCGGCGATCAGGGACAATCGCTCAAGGAGCCGGTCGAGCTGCTGGTCTCCATACAGTTTT
>MAXH01000263.1 GCA_001750925.1 Desulfobulbaceae bacterium S3730MH12 | reverse complement strand
GAATGCAGCAAGCTTATCGCAAGAGAAATGAAAAAGAGGAAAATAAATCTCCAGGTTAACCGAACAGTTCAGTCGACCGTCAAAGAAGGAGAAAAACTGACACTCTCCTTTGGCCCGTCACCCTTTGGTGTTAATCTGCGCGAAAAGGATCGTGAAGTAACTTCAGGGCAGACGGATAAACTCATCGTCTGCATCGGGCGGAAGCCAAATAGTGAAGAACTAGGCCTTGAAAATATCGGTGTTGAGACCGATGTGGGTGGCTGGGTAAAGACCGACGCGATGCTGCGTACATCTGCCAAAGATGTCTATGCCATCGGAGATCTGCTTGGCCCAGCCAGAGTCATGCTAGCACATGTAGCCTCAACCGAAGGTGAAATTGCTGTTGAAAACAGTCTCGGAGCCGAGAAAACAATGCAATACGACCAGATTCCAGGGGCTATTTTCACCATGCCGGAAATCGGCAATATTGGCCTCTCTGAAAAAGAGGCCAGAGAAAAATTTAAAAATGTGCGGGGGGACTCAGTTCTGTTCAGGACTTCCGGCAAGGCACAAGTCCTTGGTGAAATTGCCGGTCAGGCCAAAATCGTCTCCGATGCAGATACCGGTAAAATTCTAGGTGTACATATAGCCGGTCCACACGCAACTGACCTTTTGGGAGAGGCAGGTATTGCCATGCATATGGGAGCTGGAGTCGAGGATATTGCCAAGACTATCCATGCCCATCCGACCCTGGCAGAAGTCCTTCTCGAAACGTCTTTCAAGGCCCTTGATTTGCCCTTACACGGCTGAATGGATCATGACGTGGTATTACTACCATTAAAACCATGATAATACTGAAATCACACAGAGAATAATTGACTGGATGGAAGAGAATATAGAAGGGCCAAGAAGGTTCTCTGGGCTATGTTGCCTCTCGGCAATGACGAGAGATAAGCTGTAACTAGGGATTACGATCTGACAGGCTTAAGATTTTATGAGGTAAGGTTGAATGCGAATTGATTGCGTAACCAGTGTATCAAAGTTATACATGTTATAAATGAATATAACACCAGTCACTGTGGACCATGCAAAAGACAATATTTAAAGGTGCCATTCCAACAAACGAGCAGATGAAGAGGTTCATTCATGAATCCCACAAACGTTCAGAAGAGTATGGTATCAATCGTGAAGAGCGAATGGCTGATCATGTCAAGCTTTCACCAGCTGAACTTGAAGCAAAAAAGATTGTCATCAAGGACCTCCTGGAGGTAGTTACCGCAACGATTGAAGAGTTTTATGAGCTGATGTCGCCTGATGACTTTATGGTTGCTTTGGCCGACAACGAGGGCTATATCCTTCATTTTGGTGGAAGTGAGGCGATAAAATCCATGTGTATTGATCGAAATTGTTCGCCAGGCTACCGTTGGACAGAAAAAGATGTTGGTACAACAGCCATTAGCCTTTGTTTGAAAATGCAGGTGTCAATTCAGCTCAACGACAGAGACCACTACTGTAAGCGAGCCCATGGCCTCACCAGTTCGGCTGCACCAATTTTTGGACATCAGGGTGTTCTGCAGGGAATTCTTGTTATCTCAGGAGATACTCGCCTCGTTCATCCCCATACTCTTATAATGATAACCTCTGCAGCTCGTTCCATTGAGCGACATATGAGACTGTTGCGGCGAAACTTGGAAATGTCACTCTATACTGGTTTTCTCGATAGTGTAATAGAAGCAGCCGGAACAGGTCTACTTACTTTGGACAATGAATTACGTATCAGGAAAATCAACCGCCAAGGTAAGCAAATTCTCCAGTCTGATAATCTCGAAGGGAACCCGGTATCAATACTGGGCGAACTCAATTTAGATTTGGACAGTATCTATAAAAATCCAGACAGGTGGAAAAACCGAGAATATCATATCCAGGAGGGAGACAAGAATATTCATTTTTTTTATTCAGCTCAGCCTGTGGTTTCACGACAAAATGAACTCCTTGGTGCAGTTCTTGATTTCACGGAATTTAACAATATCCGGAAGTTGGTCGATAAAATTTCCGGAACAAAAGCCTTTTTCACCTTTGACTCCCTGATTGGTACATCACCTGCTTTTTGGGAAGCTGTTGAACTGGCAAAACGTGCATCTCAATCAGATTCTACGGTATTGCTGCTGGGAGAAACAGGGACGGGTAAAGAATTGTTTGGGCAAGCAATTCACAATGCTGGTAAACGTGCAGAGCAACCATTCGTACCGATAAATTGTGGCGCTATCCCTGGTGAATTACTTGAAAGTGAATTGTTTGGCTATGTTGAGGGTTCTTTTACAGGGGCTTTGAAAGGTGGAAGACCAGGCAAGTTTGCATTCGCAAGCGGCGGAACTATTCTGCTCGATGAAATCGGAGATATGCCACATGATATGCAGGTGAAATTGCTCCGTGTTCTTCAAACGGGAGAAGTACAACCTATTGGAGCTCGCAAAGTGTTGCAGACCGATGCCAGAATCGTTGCCTCAACACATATTAATTTATCAAAAGCGGTCCAGCAGAACCGATTCAGACAGGATCTCTACTATCGTTTGAATATCTTGCAAATCAGGATTCCTCCTCTACGGGAAAGAGGTGCAGATGATATCAGAGCCCTGGCCAATTACTTCCTCAAAAAAAATAATCCCCAACACCAATTTACATCAGATGCCTTCGATGGACTCATATCTTACAACTGGCCAGGTAATGTTCGTGAGCTGGAAAATCGTATCCAAAGGGCACTGCACGTCTGTGATAACAAAAATATAACATCAGAAGATCTTGGACTCACGAATCGATCTTCAGTCGATGATGTG
>MAXH01000262.1 GCA_001750925.1 Desulfobulbaceae bacterium S3730MH12 | reverse complement strand
TGTAAAAGATTCAATAGTACTCTCTTTTTCGTACCAGGGTTTTGAGGAGCTCAAAAAAAAATATCCGCTGCTTGTCGTGAGTTTGCTTGAATGGCTGCTGGAGAGAATTTCTCTTCGTCTGGAAAAAAATTCAGACCGGCTTTCTCATGTACTTTGAACAATGAGTTGGTAAGGTAGCTTTTAATGGATCTCTTTATTATTCCTGATATAGAGATTACATAATTCGTAGCAGTAAATTGGTTGGTTTTTGATCCGATTGTATTTTTTTCTGGCGATTATTTTCTAAATTGGTTATTTTTTCTCTTTTTGTTTTTGAAATTGGATTCAGTTGTAGTTATGCTCCGGACAGAAGAGATTTTCTTTTTATTGTCCTGAAAAAATTTATAATCATTGAAATTGTTTGTGAAATGGTATGTTTCATACCTGATTGGAGGAAAAAATGGCTTTACCCAAAAGAAGACATTCACGGTCACGTACAAGAAAAAGAAGATCCCATGACGCTTTGAAGGCGCCGGGGCTTTCTGTATGTGGGGACTGTGGCGAACCGAAAGAACCGCATAGGTTGTGTGGTAGCTGCGGCAAATACAAAGGTCGAACTGTGTTCAGTCTTGATACCGATATTGAATAGGAGAATAGTGTGCATATAGCCCTGGACGCCATGGCTGGAGACAATGGTCCGGAGGAGTTGATTACCGGAGCATTGCTCGCCGCAAAACAGGCGGATCTCAGGGTAAGTCTGGTGGGTGATGAGGTTCTCCTGCAGAAGCATCTTGACCAGCTAGCGCCAGACATCGATACAGCAGAATCCATAAATATAGTTCACGCTTCTCAGGTAATAGAGATGGGTGAAAATCCTGTTAACGCTATCCGAAAGAAAAAGGATTCATCGGTGATGGTGGCTTTCGACCTTGTTAAACAAGGTGAGGCTGATGCCGTAGTGAGTGCCGGCAATTCAGGAGCGACTATGGCAGCCGGCGTCCGTAAGCTTGGTCGTCTTAAGGGGGTATTACGTCCCGGTATAGCTTCACTCTTTCCGACCCAGAAGAAACCGGTAATACTCATGGATATAGGTGCTAATGTCGATTGTCGGCCGCAGCATCTCTATCAGTTTGCCGTTATGGCTTCTGCGTATTCCCGTGTTCGTGATATCTCAAGGCCCACCGTTGGATTGCTGTCTATCGGTGAGGAAACCGGCAAAGGAAACAGTCTGGTGAAGGAGTCGTACCCGCTGCTGGAGAACAGCTCTTTAAATTTTATCGGAAATGTTGAAGGAAGAGACGTTTTTCAGGGTGATGTGGATGTGATAGTGTGCGATGGCTTTGTCGGAAATATCTGCCTGAAAATCAGTGAGGGACTGGCTGATGCCATGATGCAGATGTTAAAGGATGAGATCGTGAAATCGCTTCCCGCCAAAGTGGGATACCTGCTGGCCCGTCCGGCATTTAAGGCGTTTAAAAAACGTGTTGATTATGCGGAATACGGTGGAGCCCCTCTGCTTGGTATCAACGGTACAGGTCTTATATGTCACGGCAAATCAAATTCCCATGCTATGAAAAATGCCATTATCGGTGCATCTAAAATGGTAAAATTGAACATTAATCAAGATATTATGCAAAGTTTGGGCTCGGGAAAAAATGCAGTACAGGCGGAGGTGTAAATGGGAACTGTTGTGTTAGGTACGGGCTCCTGTTTACCCAAAAGAATCCTTACCAATAAAGAACTTGAGTCGATTGTTGACACAAGTGATGAATGGATACGCAGCAGGACCGGTATTGGTGCCAGGCGCATCGGCGGGAAAGGGGAGCAGGCTTATCAGCTTGCAGCGAAGGCTGCCCGTAGAGCACTTGATCATGCAGGGGTGGCAGTTGATGAAATTGATCTGATTGTGCTCGCTACAATCAGCTCACATATGATTATGCCATCCTGTGCCTGTCTGGTGCAGAATGAAATTGGTGCAAAAAATGCTTTTGCCTATGATGTTAATGCTGCCTGCTCAGGATTCCTTTATGGCCTGGACCTCGCTGACAAATATATTCAGGCTGATCATTCTAAAAAGATCCTGGTAATTGGTGTAGAGACTTTGTCCGCAAAGTTAAACTGGAAGGACAGGAATACATGCATCCTTTTTGGGGATGGCGCCGGTGCTGTTGTTGCCGGTTATTCTGAATCGGATCACGGGTTGAAAGGAGCTCATTTTGGTTCTGATGGGGCCCTTGGGGATCTGTTATGCATGCATGCACCCCAAAGTTTAAATCCCGACCTGGAGATCGAAGGATATCCGGGAAGTCATGTCCTCATGGGAGGGCGTGAAGTTTTTAAACATGCAGTAAGAGCGATGGAAGACTCTGTTCGATCTCTGCTTGATGCTCAAGGGGTCAGTATGGAGTCCGTTGACCTTGTTATTCCACATCAGGCAAATATTCGTATTTTAAATAAATTGGCAGAACGGCTCAATATACCACAGGAAAAACTATTTATAAACGTGTCAAAGTATGGCAACACATCCGCAGCGTCTATTCCAATAGCCCTGGATGAAGCCAACAAAGAGGGATTGATTTCTCCAGGTGACACTGTTTTGTTCTGTGCTTTCGGAGGTGGTTTTACCTGGGGAGCAGTTCTGACTAAGTGGTAAACTGGAGATTTGAGTATGGACTATTTTATATCTGAAGAACAGCAGATGATTGTCGATATAGCGCGACAGATCACTGATGAAAGAATCATACCCAGTCGAGCTGAACTTGATGAAAATCATGAGTTTCCTCGTAAGATTTTAGATGAGTTGGCTCAGGCGGATCTTTTTAGCGTTCTGATCCCCGAGGCTTACGGTGGTTTTGGGGGTGGATGTCTTGATATTGTGCTCATTCTTGAACAACTCAGTCGGGGATGTGTGGGGGTGGGAACTGCTTTTGCAGCAAATTTCCTGGGGGCATATCCGATTGTTCTGGCTGGATCAGATGAGATGAAGCAGAAATATCTTCCCGCTATAGCTACGGGGGAGAAATTTGCCGCATTTGGCCTGACTGAGGCCAATGCCGGTTCTGATGCCTCGGGTATTCAGACCACAGCTGTATTGGATGGTGATGAATGGGTGCTCAATGGCACCAAACAGTGGATTACCAACGGCGGTGAAGCCCAGATCTACACAGTTGTAACCATAACTGATCGCAGCAGGGGGCCGCGTGGTGCTTCTCTGTTTGTCGTAGAGGAAGGTGATCCGGGTTTCAGCTGCGGGCCTAAAGAAAAGAAAATGGGTATCAGGGCCTCGTCTACAACTGAGCTTATTTTTAAGGATTGCAGGATCCCCAAGGATCGTCTGATAGGACGGAAGGGGACAGGTTTTATCACTGTTATGAAAACGCTTGATCTTTCAAGGCCCGGGATTGCAGCGTTGGGTATCGGGCTTGCGCAGGGGGCTCTTGATGAGGCTGCACCCTATGCCAAACAGAGAAAACAGTTTGACAAGCCGATAATTGCCTTCCAGGCAGTTCAACATCTGCTGGCTGATATAGCCATAGGTATAGAATCAGCCCGGGCTCTTGTCTATGCTGCAGCAAAACATATCCAGGCATATCCGAAAGATATGTCCAAGGCTTCCTCCATGTGTAAGGTATACGCAACAGATATGGCAATGAAGGCTACAACTGATGCGGTTCAGGTTATGGGCGGATACGGTTATATGTGTGAATACCCGGTTGAAAAGATGATGAGGGATGCCAAAATCCTGCAGATTTATGAAGGTACAAACCAGATCCAGAGAAACGTTATAGGGCAGGAGCTGAATAAAGAATATTCTAAGTAATTGATGTTTAGTAATAACTTCCTCGCTCCGTCATTCCCGCGCAAGGCACTATCTACAACGCCATCAAAATGCGGATTGGTATATGAATATAATAGTATGTATAAAGCAGGTCCCCGATGCCAAGGACGTTCGTCTTGACCCCGAGACAAACACCCTGGCCAGAGAAGGCGTAGAATCGATCATGAATCCATATGATCAACATGCTCTGGAGGAGGCTGTACGGTTAAAGGAAACCCATGGCGGTGAGGTAACCGTTATTACTATGGGTCCTCCCCAGGCCGAGGAAATTTTGCGGCTGGCCATAAGTTGTGGTGCAGACAAGGTCGCTCTGGTTTCCGACAGAGCTTTTGCCGGGGCGGATACCTGGGCGACTGCCTATACCCTGGAACAGGCAATAAGAACACTGGGAGATTTTGATCTCATTCTTTGCGGCAAACAGGCTATTGATGGTGATACAGCTCAGGTTGGACCCGGGCTTGCCATGCGGCTTGATATCCCATATATCACATGCGCTCAGAAAATAAGGGAATCCGACTCTAACCGGTTCATCGTAGAAAGGATGATGGATGATGGTTACGATGTCGTAGAGATTACTCTTCCTGCCCTGCTTTCAGTGGTAAAAAATATCAATGAACCCCGCGTACCATCTCTTAAAGGGAAAATGAGGGCTAAAAAAGCAGTCATCACAACGTTGAGTGCAGATGATATTAATGCCGATCACGCTTGTATAGGTTTACCCGGTTCTCCGACTCAGGTAGTCAATGTTTTTCCGCCTTCTGCAAGGGGCGGGCGGGCCATTTTTACAGGGTCTCTTGATGAGCAGATAGACCAGCTTGTTGATAAACTGATCCCGTTTATTCAACCAGGCGGAGCTCAATAGTTATGTTAAAAGTAAACGAAGAACTCTGCATTGGCTGTGGCATTTGTGAGGAGAGTTGTCCCTTTGGTGCTATCGAGATTGAGAACGGGTGCGCTGTTATTGGTGAGAGCTGCAACCTCTGTGGTGCCTGTATTGAGACATGTGAGGTAGAGGCGCTGACCCTTGAAGTTGAGAGAACTGCGAAGGTAGATATTGATGATTGGTCCGGGATTCTGGTCTATTGTGAATACAGAAGAGGAGAACTCGCACCGGTTTCTTTAGAACTGCTTGGAATTGGCCGCACACTTGCTGATAAAAGAAAGGTGAAGCTCAGTGCTGTGCTAATTGGCTACGAGACCGGAGAGACTGGTGAGGAGCTGATCGGCTATGGTGCTGATATCGTATACCGGGTTGATCATGAGGCTCTTGGGGTTTTTACCGATGAGAATTACTGTGCAGTTGTAACCGACCTGGTTAAAGAACATAAACCGGAAATAGTTTTGGCGGGAGCCACCGCTATTGGCCGATCCTTTATCCCAGGCGTGGCAACGACTCTGAATGCCGGGCTGACGGCGGATTGTACTCAGCTTGAAATCCGTGAGGAAGATGGTGCTCTCCTTCAGACCCGTCCTGCCTTTGGTGGAAATATTATGGCCACCATTGTTTGCGAGTCATCGAGACCGCAGATGTCTACTGTTCGCCCGAAGGTGATGAAAGCACTTGAATTTGACGGGGGACGAAAAGGAGAAATCGTCGATATAGTACCGAGTCCAGCGCAGCTTAAAAGCCGTGTGAAGGTTCTCGAGATAGTCGTTGAAGAGGCTGCTAATGTGAACATTCAGGAAGCCGATATACTTGTTTCCGGTGGAAGGGGACTTGAAAGCGCAAAGGGGTTTGAGCTTATAAGACAACTTGCGGATATGATAGATGCCAGAGTTTCAGCTTCCCGGGCAGTTGTTGACGCAGGGTGGATCCCATATCCCCATCAGGTGGGACAAACAGGTAAAACTGTTGCCCCCCAACTCTATATAGCATGTGGTATTTCAGGAGCAGTGCAACACGCTGCCGGTATGCAGTCTGCTGAAACGATTGTTGCAATAAACAGAGATAAAAATGCACCTATTTTTGATATTGCGGATTATGGTATCGTTGGTGATCTGTTTGAAATCATCCCCAGGTTGATGAGCAAAATAGAGGAGAGACGCTGAAAATGAGCCTTGATGGGAAAATTGCCCTGGTCACCGGTGGTAGTCGTGGCATAGGTAGAGCCATATGTTTGAAATTAGCTGGTATGGGAGCCTTGGTTTATGTTAACTATGTGAGTCGGTCGGAGGCTGCTCTCAAAACTCAGAAACTTATAGTGGAAAACGGCGGCAAGGCGGAAATTATCGGTTTCGATGTTTCTGATGCGGCTGCGGTAACAGAGGCAATTAAACATATTGTCAATGAGGCCGGCCCTGTTGAAATTCTGGTAAACAATGCAGGCATTACCAGAGACGGTCTGATGGCGAGGATGAAAGAATCAGACTGGGATGATGTTATGAATACCAATTTGAAGGGTGTTTTTCTCTGCTCTAAAGCTGTCTCCAGGGGAATGATGAAGAAAAAATGGGGCAGGGTGGTGAACATTTCCTCCGTATCCGGATTTGCTGGAAATCCCGGTCAGGTAAACTATGCAGCCGCCAAGGCGGGATTAACAGGATTGACTAAATCCATGGCCCGTGAATACGGCTCCAGGAATATCACTATAAACAGTGTTGCACCCGGCTATATCGAAACAGAGATGACGGAGTTGTTAAGTGAAGATGTAAAAGAACAGCTCAAAAGTGAGATCCCCCTGGGCTGTCTCGGGGCAACTGAGGATGTTGCTGCTGCTGTAGCTTATCTGGTTTCAGTAGATGGCCGCTATGTGACAGGTCAAACGCTGCATGTTAATGGCGGGATGTATATGTAGTTTTTTACAAAGTCATCAAAAATATCTGCATAATATAGAAGATGTATTACTGGTGTTAAATAATTGAAAAGTGATTAGCAAACTCAGTCTAATCAAAAAATAAAGGAGAATAATAATGGCCGTTGATCAGGAAATGATAGATATAATTGTTGAGCAGTTAAGTGTCGAGAAAGAAAAAGTAGTACCCAATGCATCTTTTATTGATGACCTGGGTGCTGATTCTCTTGACCTTGTCGAATTGATTATGGCGATGGAGGAAGGTTTTGATATTGAAATCCCCGATGAAGATGCAGAGGGAATTGCAACAGTTCAGGACGCAATCGACTACGTAAATAAGCAAAAATAGCGGTATATACTAACAATATTTTTTCTATCCCTCGTTTGCATCAGCGCGTGAGTGAAAGACGAGGGTATAAAAAGGGGTAACTATTGTGACTCGAAGGGTAGTGATTACAGGACTCGGTCTGGTGACGCCTCTGGGGACAGGGGTGGAAAAGAGTTGGAATAATCTATGCTCAGGTGTGAGTGGAATTGATCTGATTACCACGTTTGATGCTAGTGATTTCGCAGTAAAAATTGCTGGAGAGGTAAAAGATTTTATCCCTGAAGATTACTTTGAGAAAAAGCAGATTAGACATCTTGCTTTGTTTGTGCAGTATGGCGTGGTCGCAGCACTCATGGCAGTAGAGGACAGCGGCTTTAAAGTGGTAGAGGAAAACTGTACCAGAGTTGGTGTTATCACTGGCTGCGGTATGGGTGGATTGCCTACAATTGCAAAACAGCATCAGATAAGCCTCGAAAGAGGACCGAAAAGGATAACACCTTTCTTTATCCCGATGTGCATTCCCAATATGGCGTCCGGCCAGATTTCCATGGCACTGAATGCAAAAGGAGCAAACCTGACTCACACAACCGCCTGTGCAGCGGGAACCCATGCTGTGGGGGAAGCATTTCGTCATATTAAGTATGGTGGTAGTGACGTGGTTGTTACCGGTGGCACCGAGGCTGTTATCTGTCCTCTCGGGGTTGGCGGGTTCTCCGCGATGAAAGCGTTGTCGAAGAGGAATGACGCACCACAGCAGGCATCGAGGCCTTTTGATAAGGGTAGGGATGGTTTTGTTATGTCGGAAGGGGCTGGGATGCTTGTACTCGAAGAATATGAGCATGCCGTTTCCCGAGGCGCAAAAATTTACGCCGAGGTTTGTGGCTATGGTCTGAGCAGTGATGCCTATCATATTGCCGCGCCGCCGGAGGATGGAGAAGGCGGGGCAAGGGCTATGCAACTCGCTTTGGATGATGCTGGATTTTCACCTGAAGATATAGATTATATTAACGCCCATGGTACTTCGACACCGCTAAACGATAAATGTGAAACTCTGGCAATCAAGACAGTTTTCGGCGATCACGCCAGAGCTCTTGCCATTAGCTCAACCAAGTCAATGACAGGTCATATGCTGGGTGCTGCCGGTGGAATTGAATCGGTTTTTACCGCCCTTAGCGTGAGTCATCAAATAGCACCGCCTACTATCAATCTGGCAAATCCAAGTCCTGAATGTGATTTGGATTATGTCCCCAATGAAGCACGAGATATGAATATTCGGGCTGCCATCTCTAATTCCTTTGGGTTTGGTGGTACTAATGCGGTTGTTGCTATGAAGCGGTTTGTTGAATAGGGCAGACATTATTTGGCTTTGGAGACTGGAAGAATGAAAATTGTTCTAGGTGCTGATCATGGTGGTTTTGAATTAAAGGAAGATATTAAAGCTTTCTTGATCGATTCGAAATATGAGGTCGTTGATGTTGGATGTTCATCAACGGACTCGGTTGATTACCCCGATTTTGCTGAAAAAGGGGTGACTCAGATAATAAATGGTTCCTGTGGCCTGGGTATTCTCATATGTGGAACCGGGATCGGCATGTCTATTACCGCTAACCGGCATCCTGAGATCAGAGCTGCAAATTGTCATTCGGAATATACCGCAAAGATGAGCAGGGAACATAACAACGCTAACGTACTCTGCCTCGGGGCCCGGGTGATTGACCGGGAACTGGCACTGACTATAGTACGTATCTGGTTAAAGAGTGAATTTGCCGGCGGCAGACATCAGAGGAGAGTTGAAAAGTTCAGTGGGTAAAAAACGTAATTGCCTGCATGGGACTAAATTACCTGGTGTAACAGGTTCTATTTGAGAAAAAGCCGATTTTGCATTTGCAAAATCGGCTTTTTTCATTTCAAACATGGAGGTCTTCTTTCAGGTAGACTAGTATAGGTATATCGCGTTATTGTTTCTGTAAAAGGTTAAAACCTTCGCCTTTAGGCGAATAGCATTTTGCTAGCGGTTGGTTTTTGAACATCCAACATCGAACGTCCAACGTTGAACATCGAATAAATAAGACCTTACACTGCGAATGACTGGGGCTGAAAAAGAGGAGTTCTCCATTGTCTCCCTCTATTCGTCATTCGATGTTGGACGTTCGATGTCCGATGTTCAATACGGCGGTTCACGTAACCTTGGAACCGGCAATTGCCGGTATTGCTGGACTTTCAGTCCGCGATGTTAAACCCACCGACTTTAAGTCGGTGGTTGTTTAGTAACCAACTACCGAAAAAGATGAATCCTTATTGATTTTCCGCAGGCG
>MAXH01000261.1 GCA_001750925.1 Desulfobulbaceae bacterium S3730MH12 | reverse complement strand
TCCAGTGATCTCTACCAGAGTTCAGGACGTTTTACGACCAACTCCGTTAATTTTATCACCTGTCATGATGGTTTTACTCTTTATGACATGGTCAGTTACAATGAAAAACATAACCGGGCCAACGGTGAGGATAACCGCGACGGTGACAACCAGAATCACAGCAGGAATTACGGCGTAGAAGGTGCAACCGATGACCCGGCAGTCAACGCACTTAGACTCAAACAGGTCAAAAATTTTATGGCTTTATTGATGCTCAGCCAGGGTGTACCGATGATTCTTGCCGGAGATGAGGTGCTGCGCACTCAGCAGGGCAATAATAACTGCTACTGCCAGGATAATGAGCTGAGTTGGTTTGACTGGGATCTTTTGGAAAAAAACCAGGAGATGTTTTGTTTTACAAAAGGTATGATCCGACTGCGAAAACGACATCCCTGCCTTATGCAGCGCCAATATCTCAGCGGTGCAATAACGGATGTTTCCAATATGCCGGACATTGCCTGGCATGGTCTGCAGTTAAATAAACCGCAGTGGTCAGACCCCTCATCCAGGGTTCTTGCCTGCACCTTGAGCAGAGTAGAATCGGGGGAAGAAGATCTGCATATCATGTTTAATATGTCGGAAGACAACCTGTCAATGGAACTGCCGGAGCTGAAAGAGCGAACCTGGCACCTGGCAGTGAACACGGCTCGTTCAATGTCTCTTGATATTATAGACCCGGAACAGCAACAGGCGATTAAAGCAAACAGTATTCAAGTTCATTCCTTCAGCGTGGTGGTCTGTGAGAGCAAATAATCTGGGAGAAAACATCATGAGAAAACTATCAATACCCGTTTTATTTCTTATTCTGATCCTTGCCGGTTGCGCCAAGAAGGCCCCTGAACCTATCGCTGTTCAAATCCCCAGCCGACCTGTAAATTATCTCCACGAGGTTAAACCGATCCTGGATAAACGCTGTGCAGTCTGCCATTCCTGTTATAATTCCCCCTGCCAGCTCAAACTGAATTCATATGAAGGCGTTGACCGGGGTGGAAGCAAGAAGGCGGTCTATAACGCTACCCGGCTGACTACCATGAATCCGACCCGGCTGTTTATTGATGCTCAGACCACCGAGGAATGGCGGCAAAAAGACTTCCATACTGTCACTGAGAGCAATGCCTCCGATGGTTTCAACAACTCGCTGATGCTCCAGATCTTATCCCACAAGATGAAAAACCCGGAGGTAAAGGGGGATTATTTTTCTGAAGCACTGGATGTGACCTGTTCTGCAACCAGTATCGAACTGAATGAATATCTGACCAAACACCCGAATAACGGGATGCCCTTTGGTTTTCCGCCGCTAGAGCAGGAAGAGTTTGAGTTAATCGCAGGATGGCTGGCCCAGGGTGCTAAGGGACCAACCGTTTCTGAACAGGAAAAGTTGACCACACCGATGGCAGCTGATGCGAAGGAAATTAGTAAATGGGAGAGTTTTTTCAACAATCGTAATCCCAAATACGCTATGACTGCTCGCTATCTTTACGAGCACCTGTTTCTGGCACATATTAAATTTGGTACCGATACCAATGAATTTTACGAGCTGCTACGTTCTACAACTCCCCCGGGCACTCCGGTTGATCTGATCGACACCGTCCGTCCTTATGATGATCCCGGGGTGGAGACATTTTACTACCGGTTTCGTAAGATCCACTCAACCATTGTTCATAAGACCCATATGGTTTTTGATTTTGATGATGCCAAGCTCAGTCGCTTTAAAGAACTGTTTATCAAGCCCGACTGGCTGCAGGAGCCGCATTTGATGGGCTATGATCCGGTGGAGAGCGCCAATCCATTTGGTTCCTTTGAACAGATCCCCCCACGTTCCCGCTACCAGTTCCTTCTCGATAATGTTCACTATGTGATTATGACCTTTATCCGGGGGCCGGTCTGCCGTGGCCAAATTGCTCTGAATGTTATCCATGACCACTTCTGGGTTATGTTTCAGGATCCGGATCATGACCTGAGTATCCGATTCCCGGGTTTTCTTAAACTACAGAAAGATAACCTGATCATGCCCATTGAAAAGGGGAGCAAATTTAAAATACGCGACCTTGTCGGCAATAAGTATCACAAGGCTATCTACAGATATTATAAGGCCAGGCAGGATTATTATATGTCCCATAACTACCTGGGCCAGGGTTATGACTCCATCTGGAAGGGAAACAGTGAGGCCGATGCTCCCCTGCTCACTGTTTACCGCCACTTTGACAGTGCTTCTGTACATAAAGGGGTTCTTGGAAACCTGCCAAGAACTATGTGGGTTATGGATTATCCGCTGCTTGAACGGATCTACTATGCGCTGGTGGCAGGTTTCGATGTTTACGGCACAGTTGGACACCAGCTGGCAATCCGTCTTTATATGGATGGACTGCGGGCAGAGGGGGAGAGTTACTTTCTCAGCCTCATGCCTGCAGAGGAGCGCAGAGAGATGATTGAATCATGGTATAAAGGTGTAAAACCAAAAAACATTCCCTACTATGATGCAGGGATATCGCAGAAAATAGTTTTTAACACAGATAACCCTAGACAGGAATTTATAGAACATCTAGTTAAGAATTATATCCTTGCCGAGACAGGTATAGATTTTGACCCGGTTAACTATCTGTCAGCCGGTGAAGAGTATCCGCCACTCCCCGACAAATATGAGACCCTGGAGGATTACCTGCAGGCCCTGCGGTCAGTATCAAAACCGGGAACCAGCTTTTTCTCACTGGTGAATGATTTCAATGCCAACATAGTGTATATCCGTATTCGTGGTGACGGTGGAGATGATGTGGTGATTTCCACGATTATCAACCGCTGGCATGATAATGTAACCTTTCTGTTCGATGAAAAAAAGAGTTTAAGACCTGATAAGGACAATGCCGATTTTATCAGGGGATTCCACGGATCCTACCCCAACTACCTTATTGATATTCATCAAGACGACCTGCCTGGTTTTTTCGATATTCTTGCCAATCTGGACAAAATTGGTTTGGAGGCGGGGCTGAAGCGCTTAGATAAGTATTTTGTCAATCGAGCGGATAAGGATTTCTGGGGTCATTATGACTGGTTCCAGGATCGATTCAATAAAGAGCAACCAGTTCATTCAGGTCTCTTTGATCTGAACCGGTACTACCATAAGGCCTTGTAGTCTGATGACTGCTGGATGGTGAAGGGTTTGGGTTGTTTTGAGGTTGTCGTAGTTGGTAACTACTAGAAATCATAGTGAAAAATGGTGATATCATGGAAGCAATGGAAAGCAGTAAAATATTCACAAAGAATGTAATTGAGGCTGTTATAAAAGTTTCGATCCTTGGGGTCATTGTTGTATGGACCTTTCAACTCATAAAGCCATTTATGATTCCGGTTATCTGGGGGATGATCCTGGCAGTTGCTGTTGAACCATTTATTGCCAGGGTTGCCAAAATGCTCGGTGGACGCAGGTCACTGGCTGCAGTGCTGTTTGTGCTTTTGATAATTGCTGCACTCGTTATTCCATCAGTCCTCCTTGTTATGTCATCGGTTGATGCAGTGCAGGGCTTGGCAGAACAGATGCAGAATAAAACACTTGTTATTCCGCCACCACCTGAAAAAGTGGCTGACTGGCCTCTTATTGGAAACAGTGTATATCAGGTCTGGCAGCTATTCTCAACAAATCTGGAAGCAGGCCTGAAACAGTTTGCCCCTCAGATTAAAGCAGCAGCCGGACCACTTCTTGGCTCTGTCGGTGGAGGAGTTATCGGGGTTTTTATGATCATTATATCAACTGCTGTTTCCGGTGTTTTCCTGGCCAAAGCAGAGAAAAGCTCAGCTGTTGCAGAGAAAATAATTACTCGCGTCGTAGGGGAAAAGGGTGCGGAGATAACAGCCCTCGCTACTGCCACTATCCGTGGAGTTATGCAGGGAGTTGTTGGCGTGGCGGTCATTCAGGCAATTCTCTCAGCTGTTGGTATGGTTGTGGTTGGAGTTCCTGCCGCCGGCTTATGGGCTGCATTGGTACTGGTCTGTGCAGTCAGTCAGTTGCCGCCGATTCTTGTTCTCGGACCAGTTGCTGCCTATGTTTTTTCCGTCGCCGAAACCACTCCAGCTGTTATTTTTCTTGTCTGGGCTCTTTTTATCAGTGCAAGTGATGGCTTTTTAAAACCCATGCTTATGGGGCGCGGTGTTGATATCCCCATGCTGGTTATTCTTCTTGGCGCATTGGGTGGCATGATGATGTTTGGAATTATCGGTCTTTTTGTCGGTGCTGTTGTTCTTGCCATCATGTATACCTTGTTTATGGCATGGCTTGATGAGGTTGATCAAAAGAATGTAGAATTGGAAGAGGGCAGCTAAGATAATTATGAATTTCTCTCAACTCGGAACACATTTTATTCTTCTGTTTTTATCTTTGTCTTTTTGTGGCTGCGCTATGCTGGGGCCTGATTTTGAGTCTCCGGATACCAGGCTTCCTGATCATTGGACTGAAGATGGAAACGTGGTCTTTGATGGGCGGTCCGAAAAGGAGAATATTGAGTGGTGGAAACTGTTTGATGATCCCGTTCTCAATAAACTTGTTCAGACCGCCTATAACCAGAACCTGTCTCTTCGTACTGCGGGCTTGCGTATTCTTGAAGCCCGTGCCCAGCTTGGGTTGGTAAAGGGCAATATTTATCCCCAGGTCCAGGAGATGAATGGTGATATAATGACTATTGGTACCACCGGACCGGCAGCCGATCGTTATTACAATGCAGCTTCCATTGGCTTTGATGTTGGCTGGGAAATGGACTTCTGGGGGAAATTTCGCCGCTCCATTGAATCGGCTGATGCTAATCTTCTGGCAACTGTTTATGATTATGATACTGTTCTTGTCAGTCTCACTGCTGAAGTAGCACGCACATATACCACTATTCGCACCCTGGAAGAGCGTATTCGTCTGGCGAAAAAAAACAGCTCACTCCAGGAAGATGGGTTGGAACTGGTCATGCACCAGTTTAAAGCCGGTATCGTAACAGAACTTGATGTATATCAGGCTAAAACTCTATTAAGCGCTACTCTGGCAACAATCCCAAACCTGCAAAGCTCCCTGCAGCAAAGTCACAATGCGCTTGCCATACTTCTGGGAATGCTCCCTGATGATCTCCAGGGCTTTCTGGGTGGAACCAGTAACATACCGACAGTCACTTCAGATATAGCAGTGGGTATTCCAGCAGATCTTCTTCGCCGACGCCCTGATATTCGTCGGGCGGAAATGCAGACTGCGGCCCAGAGTGCCCAGGTAGGGGTCGCTTTGACTGAATTGTATCCAAGTTTTACTCTCTTTGGCTCCCTTGGCTGGAGTGCCAGTGACATTGCAGGCAACAGCCTTGGAGATATTTTTGATGCTAACAGTTTTAGCTACTCATTTGGCCCGGCCTTTAAGTGGAATTTGTTTAACTACGGGCGAATTAAGAACCAGGTACGGATACAGGATGCGAGACTGGAACAGCTCATAACCATCTATCAGGATGTGGTACTCAATGCCGCCCGGGAGGTTGAAGACAGTATGGTAGGAATTGTCTACGCCCGGAAGGAGGCGGAGTATGTCAGCCAGGGTGTAGAAAGCTCCAAGAGATCAATGGAGCTTTCCCTGCTCCAGTATGAGGAGGGGTTTTCGGATTATCAGCGGGTGCTTGACTCCACCAGGGCGTTGACCCAGAAACAGGATCAATACGCTCAGCTTCAGGGGAAAATAGCAACCAACTTCATTAGTCTCTATAAGGCACTTGGCGGCGGCTGGCAGATTCGTCTTGATAACGATTTCGTTCCTGCAGAGGTAAAGGAGAAAATGCAGAAAAGAACCGACTGGGGAAACCTGTTGGACGATGTCAGGGCTGAGGTGGAATAATGACATCGATAACAACAAAAGCTGATATCAAGGGACCCGCTTTTAGAAATCTTCTTTTTTTTCTCTTACTCTATCTTATCGGCAGTCCCTTCCTTGTCCCGTATCCTTCTTTTGCGGTTCTAGCTCATGCATCTCTATCGGTTGCTATGTTGTTTGCTGTCTATACAGTGCAAAAGCAACAGAAGCAGCGCTCTTTTGCCATGGTTCTGCTCCTGCCGCTGCTGGCTCTTTACTGGCTCGGCATATACGACATAGTCAGTTTCAGCCGACTTGGTTCGGATCTGTTTTTTGTATTGTATTTTGGTTTTCTGGTTTATTCCTATGTCCGACAGATTATACGTTCTTCCAGAGTAACAACAAATTTGCTTTATGCGACTTTTTGCCTTTACCTTATTATCGGACTGTTTTGGGGCTCGCTCTATACACTGCTGGATGAGCTGATCCCTGGTGCTTATAGTGGGGCACTGCTGGACAACGTGCCGGACAAATCAATTCATGTTTATAACTATTTCAGCATGGTTACTCTGACGACCCTTGGATATGGTGATATTACTCCACAGACTGCGGGGGCGGCTGCTCTTTGTCAAATGGAGGCCATTGTCGGGCAGTTCTTCACTGCTGTTCTTGTGGCCTGGCTGGTCGGGATGTATATATCTGATAGACAG
>MAXH01000260.1 GCA_001750925.1 Desulfobulbaceae bacterium S3730MH12 | reverse complement strand
TGAAAAAAAACATAATGAATTTATCAAAAAGAAGAATGCAATTGCTTCCGGCATTACCGGGCTTGAATCAATTTTCATCAAGCCGACAAAAGAAATTAACAGTGCTTTAAAAGCTGTTGAAACGAGTAATCTCAAACATAAGTGCGCTCTTGCAGACCTCCTGCGACGCCCGGAGATATCAATCCAATCCTTTGCAGACCTCCCCCTGCCTGAAGCAGACCGGGAACTCATTGCAAATATTATCGATAGTCCTGTGAGGGATTTGATTCAGCTACAAATTAAATTCAAGGGCTATATTAAGAGGCAGAAAGAGCAGGTGGCACGTTTTAAAAAAATGGAGTCTGTTCTTTTGGCTAAAGATATTGACTACCGGTCTCTTTCCGGGCTTTCAAACGAGGTGGTCGAAAAACTGACCGCCATCCAGCCGGTCTCCCTTGGACAGGCCTCCCGTATTTCCGGGGTGACCCCGGCGGCCATCTCAGTGCTCCAGGTACATTTGCGGAGACTGAAGCATAAACGAGTTTAAATTTCCTTCTCAAACCATGTTTCCACTCACATTTCCTGATATCGATCCAATAATTTTCTCCATTGGCCCATTGCATGTCCGCTGGTATGGATTCATGTATGTACTTGGTTTTACCGCCTGTTATATACTCGTACGAAAGCAGATACGGGAATTCAAGTACAGGGAACTTGCAGATCATTTCGAAAATCTCAACGTGGTTCTTATCCTCTGTGTGATTTTGGGAGGAAGACTTGGCTACGTACTCTTTTACAATTCTTCCTATTACCTTGCTCATCCCCGGGAAATAATTGCAATCTGGAGTGGTGGCATGTCATTTCACGGAGCATGCATTGCTCTTATTGTCGGTGGATGGATTTTTTGCCGAAAGAATAATCTCAATTTCTGGAAATCCGCCGATATCTATATTGTCACAATTCCTATAGGAATCGGGCTTGGCAGGATTGGCAATTTCATAAACGGAGAACTGTATGGCCGCACGACCGAGCTGCCATGGGGAATGATATTCCCACTGGGAGGTGATATGCCGCGCCACCCGTCCCAGCTCTATGAGGCATTCCTGGAAGGATTACTGCTTTTTCTTCTACTCTGGTCTCTGCGGGAAAAACCGTGGCAAAAAAAGCCGATGTGGCCCCATGGCAGCATGCTGGCCCTTTTCCTGATCGGTTATGGATTCTTCAGAATACTGGTTGAATATTTCAGGGAACCTGACCCACAGATCGGATATCTTTTCTCTTTTGTCACCATGGGCCAATTGCTCAGTGCTATAATGGTGGGAAGTGGTTTGCTGCTCTGGAGGGTTCGGCTGCCGGTCACTCCTCCTCTACCCGGCGATTGAGATTTTTTCCCGGTTTGAATTTTACGGTTTTATGAGCCGGTATAATTATGCTTTCACCGGTACGGGGATTTCTCCCCTTTTGAGTCGCCCTCTCCACAACCCTGAAACTGCCAAACCCTGAAATAGTTACACGCTCTCCTTCTTCCATTGCGTTTACCATATTTGCCAGAACAGCACTCAAAGCCTGCCCTGCACGTACTTTAGACATACCACCGGATGTTGCTATTGTTGCAACAAGTTCCTTTTTATTCATTTTCTGCCAATCCTTTTCTGCTGAATTATTTACCTGGATTTCTGTTTTATCGAGAAACCCCAGAATTACTACCATGTTCAGCAGAAAAAACAATTGTCAGAAATACCTATTTTGCTATAGGTAAATATACCTATTTTTTCGAATTTTCCTTTATTGGTAATTCGTAAAAGTCACCTCAAACGTCATTCCCGCGCAGGCGGGAATCCAGTTTATTGTAGAATCAAGTCATAAAGATCTTTCCATTGTGGATTATTCTTTTCGATCAATCTCAGTTTCCAGGCCCTGTTCCATTTCTTAATTTGCTTTTCTCTGGTAATTGCACTTTCAGCAGTGTCGTGTTGTTCAAAGTAAACCAGTTGTTTGACATTATATTTTTTGGAGAAACCGTCAAATTGATTATTCTTGTGTTGCAGAATTCGTTGAGGAAGATTCGATGTTACTCCAATATACAAAGTCCCATTTCGCTTGTTGGTGAGGATATAGACATACAATTGTTTGCTCATCGAGAAACCTTCTGGATTCCCGCCTGCGCGGGAATGACGGAGCAGGAGAATTTGCAGAGAAGAGGCAGGTAAACGAGCCTGCGAGACTCCGGATGAAGATTTCTTACAACGCCATCTCTATGAAGAGTTAATTAAACCGCTGCGAACGGCAAAATTAACAAGGTCAACACTGTTCTTTTTGTTCAACTTTTTCAACAGACGTGAGCGATGATGATCAATGGTTCGTGGGCTGAGGCCCAGATGTTCCGCCATTTCTTTACTTGTATTGCCATCCACTACCAGCTGTAAAACCTGTTTTTCACGTTTGCTTAACTCTTGGTAAAGGCTTTTTTTCCCATCACGATGCATTCTAAAAACATCATCGGTAATATCATCAGTCAGTGTGGGAGAGATATACTTTTTACCATTTTGAACCTTCTCTATGGCAATAAGCAGTTCCTCCCCTGAATCATCTTTCAATAAATACCCATCGGCTCCGGCAACCATGGCATTGTAAAAAACCTGCTGGCTGTCATGCATTGTGAGCATCAGGATTTTTATCCCAGGGTACTTTTTTTTCACCCGACCGGCAACTTCCACCCCATTGATTTTGCGCATGGATATATCAAGTATAACCATGTCAACAGGTTCAATTTTCAGAAAATCGAGAAGTTCTTCTCCGTCGCTCACCTCCCCTACCACCTGCAACTGACCATGCTTCTTTATGAGATTTTTAATTCCATGCCTGATCAGTGAATGATCATCAGCAAGCACTATTCGAAAAGTATCATCCCCCGGCATACTCAATTACCTCCGCAAAAACTATATAGTGTAAACATAATATCACCATTTTTCTTGACTTTCTTCTCAAGAGCGCTTTGATTATCTGTTCTGATAAGTCAAGCTACGGCTGGGATTCGGCTTTTTAAATTACTACAAATTAAAGAGCATAACGCTCTTATTATTTTATTATTTTTTGAAAGGAGTTCACAAATGAAAAATCATGTAGATTGGCCCGGCCATGACCCAACACCTCAAACATACAGAATGGCCCCGGGGAAATACAGCTGTTTTTTGACGGCCTGCCTAAAACATTCTGCCCTTCGGGCAAACTCAGCAATTCGAAATTAGCCATCAGCTGTTAGCTTAATCGCTAACTGCTAATTG
>MAXH01000259.1 GCA_001750925.1 Desulfobulbaceae bacterium S3730MH12 | reverse complement strand
TAGTACTGGGTTTGTGTAAAATAGTCCTCGGCTGCGATAACTTTTTTATGCGTTGCCCGGAATCGCTCGATTGCCTTACCGATTACCTGTAATTGATTTAATCCGCCATGTTTCAGTTTTCTAAGATCAAGTCGTAATACTGATATATTTTCATCCTCTGCAGCAGTATCAATTGTATCAATAATTTGCTGAAGCAGAGTCTCAGGTTCTGCTTCCGAATTCATGGTAGAACCAAAAAATTTCTCCAGGGCCGAAAGACTCATTTTTTCTTCAACAATATTTCCCGAGATGGTCAAATTCAAAATGGTGTTGGGTGAAACTGTTGATTTTTTTTCAGGCAAAAAGGCAAAAATCAGTAAAAGTATCATACTGAGTAAAAGTAAGTTCAGTATACTGTTTCGTATGAATCTGAAAAATTTTCCGATATATCTGAAGATAGTCAGTATTGCAAAAAAGAGGCTTTTCATTTGATCTCTGCTTGGATTGAATTGATAAGTTGTGAATGTGAGTGCTAATGATAAACATATTGGAAGGTGAGCACAACCTTATGAGGAAGAACTAATATATGGAAAGGGGAGCTGAAGTTGTCTTGGAACACTTTTTTCAGCGGTAAGATTTGAAATCGATATACCGAGAAGTCGTACTTTTCTCTTCCCTGCTTCTGTGCTGTCAAGGAGGAGGGGAAGATGAAAGAGAATATCCCGGCTGCAGCAAATAGGACTTCTCAGAGTCCTGGATCGTGTTACTGTGGTGAAATCAGAGTAACGCACCTTCAGTGTTATAGTGTAGCCATTTGTTTTCAGTTTTATTAGTGAATGTTCAATCTGCAGTGAGAGGTCAGAGAGAATGGTCTCTATCTGTGCCCGGTCGTCACTGTCAAATTTCAGAGTAGTTTCATTGCCGATTGATTTCCTGACTCTGTGAGGCTGGACGACTCTGGTATCAATTCCCTGTACAATATTGAATAAAAAAGACCCACTTTTACCAAAATGTAAAATAAGTTTTTCCTCTTCCCACCGGCGAAGGTCAAAGCCGTTTTTTATACCAAGTTGCTGCATCTTTTTTTCTGTAACCTTGCCCACTCCAAAAAATTTGCCTATTGGCAGGGTGGAAAGAAATTCTATCGCCTGATCCGGGGGAATTGTGCTGATCCCGTTAGGCTTGTTTAAGTCGGAGGCTATTTTTGCAAGAAATTTGTTAAAGGATATCCCGGCGGAAGCAGTAAGATCCAATTCACTAACGATCTGTTTGCAGATTTTATCGGCAAGGATGGTGGCAGAAGGATTGTTTTGACTGTTTATCGTGACGTCGAGAAATGCTTCGTCAAGGGAAAGTGGTTCAACAAGGTGTGTATACTGGCGGAAAATTGACATGATTTTTAAGGAAACTTCTTTGTATCTCTGCATTCGAGGACGAACAAATATTGCTTCCGGGCATAACTGGGCAGCTTTTGCACAAACCATTGCTGAATGCACACCAAAACGACGTGCCTCATATGAGCAGGCCGCTACAACACCTCTGCCTTCAGGACTGCCGCCAACTATCAGAGGCCTTCCTCTGAACTCTGGGTTGTCTTTTTGTTCAACAGATGCAAAAAAAGCATCCATATCTATATGAATAATCTTCCTTTTAGTATACAATTTCGACAGAAAATTTTGAGGTGATAATAAAGGTGTAAAATTATCCTGCACTTTACAAAAAAATGAGATTAATTCCATGGACAAAAATAAGATACTGAGCATGAGTCTGCTTTTTGAGGGATTGCCTTCTGATCATCTTGATGAGTTAACTGATATCGCGATTGAGAAGACTTATTCCCGGGGAGAAACTATCTTTTTTGAAGGAGATGAGGGAAACGGCTTTTATATGGTTGGAGAGGGAAAAATAAAAATATTCAAACTATCTCCTATGGGAAAGGAACATATCCTCCATATATTTGGCCAGGGTGAGCCTTTTGGAGAAGTACCTGTATTCCATGGCTGGCCATTTCCTGCCACTGCAGAGGCCCTGGTTAAAACAAAAACACTCTTTTTTCCCCGAACGCGATTTATTCAACTGGTTGAAAATAACCCTGCAATTGCCCTGAATATGCTCGCTGTTCTCTCCTTACGGTTGCGGCGGTTTGCTACACAGATTGAAAATCTATCTTTAAAAGAAGTTCCTGCCAGACTGGCAAACTATCTGATATATCTCAGTGAAGAGCAGGGTGGAGGAGATGAAGTTACTCTTGAGATTTCCAAGGGTCAACTGGCGAGCCTTTTAGGGACGATCCCTGAAACACTTTCACGAATTTTCGGTAAGATGAGTGAAGAAGGTTTAATAAAAGTCAATGGCAAGGTGATAAGCCTGCTTGATCGGCCGACCCTGGCCGAAAAATGATCGTTGCAGAACTTGTTATAAATATTAGTTATATATTCAGCAGTGTCCAGTTAGAAAATTGCAAAGCCTGTAAAACGGATTCACGGGAAACTTTTGTCCGCTTTTGCAGTAGATTTCTTGATTTTCAAATATTTTCACATCCAATTTGTATCATGCGAGTTCCTCGCAAAGACTGATACAAATCAAATATGAAAATATTAAGAAAATACTACGAAATTTACTGGATGACGCTCCCAAAAATTACCCATGAATCCTCATGCAGGATCTAAACCGGACACTACTGTAATATATTGGGAGCTATTAAAAGTGATGGAGAGTCGTGATCGTCCTCTTATTTCAGTTATAATTCCTGCTTATAATCACGAAAAGTTTATCGGTGCCGCGGTGGATAGTGTATTGCAGCAAACTGTGGATGATCTTGAACTTATTGTTATAGATGATGGTTCAACCGATCTAACCGGTAAGATTGTTCAAGGTTACACGGATAACAGACTGGCCTACTATCACCAGGAAAATTGTGATGCCTATAATACAATAAACAGGGGATTGGGGCTGGCAAAAGGAAAGTATATTGCTATTCTTAATTCTGATGATATTTTCACTCTAAACCGTTTCGAACGTTTACTTGAGTTTCAAAAACAGGCAGGTGCAGAATGTATTATCAGCGACGTAATTCCTGTATCAGACGAAGGGCTGGAATACATAGATCCTGAATTTGGCTGGAATATCTGGCACCAAAAAAACAGAAACTTTTATTTTGAATGTGGTGATATTTACATTGCATTTCTTAAAGGCAATTTTATGGTGACCACCTCAAATCTGTTTATGACGAGACAGGCAGTGAAAAAAACAGGCAAATTTTGTTCCTTAAGATATCTCCATGATTATGATTATATATTCCGTCTTATGCTGGCCTGTCCCGGGAAAGTAAACTATCTTGCTGAAGAGAAATTACTGTACTATAGAATTCATCCCGGCAACACACTGGGGGAAGCTGCGGTCACCGGCAGGGAACAGGATCGGGAATTGATAAAAAAATATATGCTCAAACGTGTTCCACAAGAATATAAAACTCTCGTTACAGCCGGGTCTGAACGTTTGGTCGAGCTTGAACATGAGCTGTATGAGGTGAAAGCAGCCATGTTGCCGCAAAAGGCGCAGGGAGTACGGTCAGTTGCAAAAATGCTGCAGGAAAGCTTGAAAACATGGGTCAGCAAAAAACTTCGATAACCTCCATTCACTTCAATTTTCATAACAAAATTTCTTATGGGTTTTCAAACTTATTTCTCGGTGGAGTCTCTTATTACTGCAGGAGAAAGAAAGGCCAAAGAGAAAGATATTATCTCTTTTGATCTCTTTGATACCCTTCTTATACGAAGAGTACATGACCCGGATCTTGTCAAATTACCTGTGGCTAGAGT
>MAXH01000258.1 GCA_001750925.1 Desulfobulbaceae bacterium S3730MH12 | reverse complement strand
CGGTATAATGGTCTGAATCTTCCGTTGGATCGCAAATTACAATATGTACTTCAAGGTTCTTAGTGTTGCCCCTGTCTTTTTGGATACCTGAGTGTTTTGCTGCATTGCGAATGATGTTCTCGAGGATGCCATAAAACGCCATTTCGCCCACCGGTCCTGGGAGGGCAACGCGAACATCCTGATCTTCTTCCTCAATGAATGAGACCAGTGCCGTGCCACGATCTTCTGCGCTTCTTCCAGCGTAAGGTATGCAAGGAAGTGCCCCACTCCCGATTTTCACTTCGTTATCGTAAACCGGATGCTGGAACCGTGGAATGAATTCGCGAAGATCTGCCCCCTCTTTCTTGAAACAGCGGATGACTATGGAAGATGAATCAAATGAAGAGTATCTGAAGCCCTCGTTAGCCGCCAGGGTATCCATCAGCGCTGTATTCCGCATGAAGGGGAACACTACTTCCTGAAAAAAGTAGGCGCTGCGTGTCGACAGGAGTGGTTCCGTAGTGGCTTCGGCGATAAACTCCGCCTTGCGGCGTATGTAATCATCCAGCGGATCCTTCAAATCCCTGGTCATCTCGTAGAGCATGCTCCACTCTTTTAGGGTATCCGGACTCCGTTCATTGAAAAAGAATTCAACAAGCCGCTTTTTCAGTGCATCCAAGGTCGCCCGCGGAATGACGTGACTCCCGATATGGTGCGACATGTTGCGGGACATGATGGCAGAGGTGGCGGAGCGTATACTTGCTTTTTCCCAAAGGAATTGATATTCCTGAACGTGAAGAGGACTGAGCACGCTCTTGGCGATTGGAAGAACAATGGTTTCAATAACATTCGGTTCGATGGCTTGCTTAGCATTTAACGCCAACATGCCTACAACATTCTTGCCTTTTTTTTCTCTGTTATGGTGATGGGGATAAAATAAATATTCTTAATCAGCCCTGTTTTGAAGATATTGATTATTCCCCAAAACAATGTTTTGTAGAAAGCATCCAAGAATTCTTTGCGTTCTTTCAAGATTTCGATTCTCTCACCACGCCATGTAAGGAGTTCATCTGAAAAATTATCAATGAATTTACGCAAGTGGTTGTGATGTTGTTTCTCCATTTGCTCTGCAAATGCGTCGTTTAGCTCAACAACAATATTCTTCTCATTATGTTGTTCGATACTTAAATATTTTTTCTTTGATGTTTGCCTAAACTGAAAGCACTTCGTGAACTCGTTTTCAACCAATAACTCGGTGAAACTGAATTGTTTAAGTCCTCTTCGAACGTTTTTCATGGCCTCATGGAGGTTGTCTATCGGTTCTTCTTTGTTGAAATTGATACATGGAGATGTAAACGGAAGGAGTTGTTGCAGATGAAAAGACCAAATAACAAGGTTGGGAACAAAGGCAATAGACTGCAGATCTTTGATTGAACCAAAAGACCTCTTTAAGGTTAGCTTGATTTCCTTATCAAAGAAGTCAAGCCATTTTTTTTCATCATAGTTGACAATCTGATTTACATACTGCGTATATGAATTATAGTTCTCTACGGCGTAATTTTTGTGTTTCCTTAAATTTGTCACTATACATTTCCCGAAGCGGCTCAAACAAACCAGTAACAAGCAAAGCAGGAGCCAAACATCAGTCAAGTCCGAAACATAGTCAATCACCTCGCAGCAAACTGTGGAGAATTATCTCCCCAAGAGATTAAAACTGAAGGATATTCAGAACATGTTCGACCACATCTGATGTGGAGGATTTGCCCCCCATGTCTTGTGTAACAATACCATCCTCTGTGGCATTTTTTATGGCTGCTACCATAGTTTTTGAAAAACCATCACAAAAGAAAAAGTCTTCAAGCATATCTCCTACACACCGAAGCGTTGCGAATGGGTTGACTATCCCTCTATCTGCGATATCATCGGCTGACCCATGAACAGTCTGGTACTCAGTCAGGCCAGCGTAATTAGGGTGCAGATAAATATTTTTGCAACATAAACATGAACGCTCGCCAATGCCAAGGTGAAAGAGCAGTACCTCATGTAAGATGTCACCCACCTCGTTTCCGGTAATGAAAAGAAGATCATCGGCATCGTGTGCAGTATCAAAATATCTGAACAGTTTTTCAGTCGCGTCGTTGGGCTGGTAGAGCTTTGCGGGAGGACATTTCGAACGGCACCAGTTTTCCAACACATTAGCGAAAAGGTGGTGTTTATATACCACCCATACTTGGAAAGGTTCACTTAAAACAGATTTGGCATTCTGTAAAGAAAACTTAAATAGTCGCGAAAAGTCCTCTTTAGAGAATTGCCCCGAAAATCGTACAGTATCTTCTCCGATATTCAAACTAGTGTTGGAATAGTAACCCTGCATTTCATCTCGGACTATCAGTAGTTTTTTTACCCCCAATGGAATAAGCACGGTCTTAACAGCCTTAGCATGTTGCCGAAATAGATACAGGGCTTCTGCGTTAATAGCTGTTCTGAATGAAACCTTACCTCCTGATCGACGGAGATCACGATAGAAATCGGATAGGATTTCAACATCGGCTGCAACTGTTGCCTCAATTATTTCCGGTGCATCCAGATGTGATTGCCCGTAAGTGGCAAGGGTATTTGAACACTCGACAAATTCAAGATTTTTCCTGATGCGGCTACAGAT
>MAXH01000257.1 GCA_001750925.1 Desulfobulbaceae bacterium S3730MH12 | reverse complement strand
TCCAGTTACTACCATGGAAATTCATGGCGTTATGATAATTACTACCGTTCCGGAGTGAATAATCATTATAATCGGTCAGCGGTTGCTAACCGATCAGGTGGAGCCGCCCGCGCGGGTGCTGCTGCCCGCTCCGGGGGAGGTGGGCGAGCAGGTGGAGGGGGAGGTGGCCGCAGGTAGACTGCAGGAGGAACCAGGACGAAACTTCGAAGGTTTGTGGCAACATTCCTCAAAGGTTGCAATGAGCATGGCTCGCCGGGATCTGTAAAGATTTGCCATTGCTGATTAAAGAAAAAGATATTCGGGATTGTGACACGCCAGCTCCGGGACCGTGCAGAGGTGAGAAAACCCTCCGGCTACCCGATTATGCTTATTGCTGTAATTCTTACGGCGCATTGCCATAAATTACCACCATATCTGGTCTTTCAGTAAAGTAATAATGCACCCAAATATAAACATGATTGAATAGCGCAACTAATAGTGCACCCTCGGATAATAATAGTAACCCGGGTAAATAAAGAATCATAAGACCAAAAACATACATTCCGTTATCAGTATATTTAAATATTCCTTTTTTTACATAGGGCTCATTGTAGTTTTTGTCAAAGTGATCAATCCCATATGCTCTTTCAATAGTAAAATATTTTTTAACTGAATAAAAAAGAAAAATGACAAATGGTGTGATTGATGCGGCAAACACATACGCAATTACAGGGTTTGATTGCAGTGTATTTTTACTACTTATTGCAAGAAAAATAATTGTAATTAGACGACTAATAAAAAGAAAAGAAAATCCAGCCGCGTAAATGTTAAATGCTCGTTTTAGTCCTAATTTCTTTGAAAACACTCTGAAGTGGAGTTCAAATCTCCAGACCAACCAAACATAAATTTGATGGATAATGGGGGTGACTATCGCCAACCAAAACCATGAGCTTGTACTTATGCCCCAGAATGAACCATCAAGTATGTCTGGGCTACTAAACACATATAGTTTTATAGCAAAAATTAATAATATTAATGAGAACAAATGCCAAATTTGATATTCAAATATTTTTTGGGTTGCGGTCATATATAGAGCCTGATATCTCCTATTTCACAAAATTTCTTCTCTTAGAAGTACAGGAAATGAAATCGTTTTTCCAAAATGATTAGGGTTGTCAATTGAATCCTCTATATTTGTTCTCCAGAATTTTTGTTGAAAGTATCCCCATTGTTATTGATTAAGTAAGTATTGGAGGAGGGGAGGGTCAGGCAGCATATAGACCTCTATGTTGTGTTCCCAAACCGAGTCTTGCTCAACAACAATTCCTTCTTTGCTGAATGCTTGAGATAGGCTTTTATAACCTAATGATGCATTTACAATAGCTGTATCACAGTAATGCCAATTATGCTTGTGGAGGTGTACTTTCACCGTTAGAAACAACTGCATCAATTTGTACCAAAGCATCCATAGGGATAGCTGAAACGCCAACTGTTGTTCGTGCAGGAAGATCGCTTTTGAAGAATGTTGTGTAAACTTCGTTTACAGCATCAATATCTGCGATATTTTTAAGTTGGATGTTTACTTTAACTACATCGTCCATAACGTGGTCGACACTTTCCACAATTGCCTTGATATTTTTTAGGCACTGTCCAGCCTGCTCTTTTACACCACCAGCTACCATTTCACCCGTTTTGGGGTCTAAAGGTAATTGACCTGCAATATGATTGTAATGAGAAAAAGCTACAGTTTGTGTATATAGAGAACTTTTTGGTGCATTTTCCGTATTGTTTGCCCTTATGACGATTCCATGCCTGTCTTCAACAGCTTGTGGGGGTGTACCATCTCCGTGTGACACAACTGCATCAATTTGTACCAAAGCATCCATAGGTAAAGCTGAAGCTGCAACTGTTGTCCGTGCAGGAACATAGGCTGCGGTCCTGGCGATAGCCGAGTCTGGGAAAAATGTTGTATAAACTTCGTTTACGGCTTCAATATCCGAGAGGTTTTTAAGGAAGATATTTATTTTGACAATATCGTCAAAAGGAACGTCGATACTTTCTAAAATTGCCTTGATATTTTTTAGGCACTGTCCAGCCTGCTCTTTTACACCACCAGCTACCATTTTACCAGATTTAGGATCGATAGGTAATTGAGCCGAAATATTATTGTAATGAGAAAAAGCTACAGTTTGTGTAGATACAGAACTTTTTGGCGCATTTTCCGTGTTTCTTGCAACTTTTATGAGATCGCAAGGCTCTTGTGAAGGTGTACCTTCACCGTTTGAAATAACTGCTTCAATTTGTAGCAAAGCATCATCCATAGGTAAAGCTGCAACTGCGACTGTCGTCCGTGTAGGAAGATAGCCTGGGAAGAATGTTGCATAAACTTCGTCTACAGCGTCAATATCTGAGATATTCTTAAGGAATATATTGATTCTAACAACATCGTCCATAACATGGTCGATACTTTCTGCAATTGCTTTAATATTTGCTAAGCACTGCTTTGCCTGGTCTTTTACACCACCAGCTACAATTTCACCAGTTTTAGAGTCTACAGGTAATTGAGCTGAAATATTATTGTAATGAGAAAAAGCTACAGTTTGTGTAGATACAGAACTTTTTAGTGCATTTTCCGTGTTTCTTGAAACTTTTATGATGTTGCCACTCATATCAGTATTCCTCTTCTATATAGTAAATGTTTAATTACAGGACTTTAAAAATATTCTTTTTCACTCAAAATAACCATACGTTATAAAGTTAGAAGTGATGAACAGAAGCTACGAATAGAACAGTGTTAAGTCAAGTTCATTTGTCGTCTTTTATGAATTTGGCTGTATTATCCTTGACAGGATAACGCTTCTTCTCTGCTGAGATTCTGGCTTTTTATAGCATCTAGTGATGGTCTCGTAAAAACCCAAATATTTCGCCATTTCGTCATTCCCGCGTAGGCGGGAATGACGGAGCAGGGAGCTTTTTAAAAGGTTATCATCTAGTAATAATTTGAATTTTTTTAAATGTTTTGGACCTGTCACCAGAATGTGCACTCCAGCTGCTCGCAAAACGACCATAGGTGAAATTATTCATCGTGAGTGATGAGAATAGAAAAAGGTACCATCGAGTTGCAGTGAAGATGACCTTAGATTCCGCCAAACCCCTTTCAGCTATGCCAGTTAGAGACGAGGCGGGGCTACACTGCGTCTCACTCGTTTAATCCGGTGACACCAGTATCAATATTAACAGGCCTGGTGAAATGCCGGAAATCATTGCCGCTTGGGTTCTGGAAGGCTTGTAAATCAAATATTGGCAGCGCCGCAAACAGATGATCGAAGATGTCAGCCTGAATATCCTCATACTTCGCCCAGCGTTTATCCTTACTGAAAACATAGATTTCCAGCGGCAGCCCGTGTTCGGTAGGAGGGAGTTGTCTGACCAGAAAGGTCATGTTCTGATTAATCTGTTCATTGTTTTTTAGGAAGGCAATCACATAAGCTCGAAATACGCCGATATTAGTCTGCCGGCGGCCGTTAATCAGAAGTGTATCCTCACTGTCAGGCAGAAGGTCACGATTATAATCTTCAATCTCTTTTTCCTTGGTGCTCAGGTAGTTGCTCAGAAGCCGGAGACTACTGAACCTTTCAAGCATATTGTCATCGCAGAAGCGTATTGAATTGACATCGATCGTCAATGCTCTTTTGATTCTGCGGCCTCCAGAATCGGACATTCCGCGCCAGTTCTTGAATGAGTTGGAAACTAGGGCATAGGTCGGGATGGTGGTGATGGTTTTATCCCAGTTCTGAATGCGTATTGTATGTATCGACATTGAAATGACGTCACCATCAGCCCCGTAGGAAGGCATTTCCACCCAATCACCAATCCTGACCATATCAGTAGTACTCAGTTGGATTGAGGCCACGAACCCGACAATGGTATCCTTGAATATCAACATCGTGACTGCTGTCATGCCGCCAAAGACCGAGATTATGCCCCAAGGTGACATGCCCGAGAAAATCGAAATGATAAAAATCGCCCCGATAATGTAGGAAATAATCTTACCTGCATCGATAAAACCATGAAGAACATCGGCCCGCTTAATTCTAGACATCCGGTATATGTCACCAACGGCGGATAGCAGCGTATTGATGCTGATCACACCGATAATGATCAGGAAGACCTGTGTAGTCCGTTTTAAAACGATGTAAATTGTGCTTTCGGCCGGCAGCAGTGAATCAAGTAAGAGGTGGGCTAGCAGAATGGGGATAAGCCAGCTGAACTTGTCTATCACATGGTTGTCCAGCAGGGCATCATCCCAGCGATATCTGTTTTTCTTTATCCAGCCCAAGCTCAGGGTGAGCAGGATCTTTCTGCTGAAAAGTGTTGCCACGATCAAGACCACTACCACCAGTACTACATTGAAAATTAAGGACCATAGCTCAGCGGAGTGAGGGCTTACCTTGTAGGAAAGGAGTTGTTCGTAGAACCAGTTGCCTTCCATATTTTCTCCAATTGAAGTAAAGAGAGAGGAGAGCTTAATCTCCCGGAATCATTTCAAGACTTATTCAATAAGTTCTTGAGGTCAGCAAAAGGGGAGTGTGTAGCTATGGTCTCCTTCTCTTTATCTGGATTTTGAGTGGACAACCAGTCGGAGTCGAGTAAACGGGAATGCTCGTTATCGTGGCAGTAGAGGCATAACATTTCCCAATTGCTACCGTCGGGCGGATTGTTTTTGTAATTATGGTCTTTGTGATGAACAGTTAACTCTCGCAGGTTTTTACCGGTAAAATCACGACCACAACTTGCACAGACCCACGGAAAAATCTTCAACGCTCGTTCTCGATAGTCTACTTTTTTCATTCTGTTCTCCTCCATCAAAGAGCCACCAAACAAGTACAAGATATCCTCTGACCATTCTGAAGATAATTCTACTTACTTATACTGACAGGGGCAGAATCGTGTCAATATACATTATTAATCTAACAAATTATTCTTAACAGTATTGGAATGCAGATGTACAGGATGCGCCTAAAAAATTGATTCTTATTAAGAATAAGAGACTGGCAGGGGAAGTGTCTAGGCGGAGAAACTACTGGTGTTTCAATCAAAACTTCTGAAGGCACTTATCCAGGTATTAAAAAAGTTTCGATTTGTTCGGGTTAGGTTTGTGAATATTTGATATTATCGTTACACTACAAGTGATCAACGTGTAGGTTTTTTACTTAGCCATCTGAAATTTATAGCTGTTACGAGATTGTCAATTAACGGAACAGTTGAAAGCAATTCTTTTTGGGGGAACAGTATGAGTAATCCACGGTACTATCTTCTGCTGATGGTCTTGTACCTTGGCATAGTCGCCGGCGTTTTGGCGTTGCTCTATACACCACTCAAATCTGCTTATATGGCGAATTGGGGATTTAATCTGTTGATTCTTGGTGCACTGGGAATTGGTATTTTTCTAAGCTTCAGGCGAGTTCTGATTCTCGGGCCTGAAATAAAGTGGATAGAAATATTTCGAACCGGCCAATCGGGGCTCTCCATCGCGGCAAGACCGCTTCTATTGAAACCGCTTGCCAAACATCTGGAAGGTTTACACAGGGATCGATTCAGCCTCTCTGCTCTGTCACTGCGCACCGTTCTGGAAGGCATTCGTGGTCGCCTTGATGAATCCAGGGAAATATCCCGCTACATGATTGGTCTTCTGGTTTTTCTGGGACTCCTTGGAACGTTTTGGGGACTTCTTGGAACTATTGGAGCTGTCAGTAACGTGGTCGGCGGCCTCGATGTGGGGAACCGGGATTTTACTCTGGTGTTTCAGACATTGAGGGCAGGTCTTCAGGAGCCATTAAAAGGTATGGGAACTGCTTTCAGCTCATCCCTGTTCGGACTTGGCGGTTCGCTCATCCTCGGGTTCCTTGATATTCAGGCAAACCATGCCCAAAATCGGTTTTTTAATGAAATGGAGGAATGGCTTTCTGGAGTTACACAACTAGTGGACGATTCTGATGCCGATGCATTTGAGAGTGGATTTGAACGTCAAATGGGAATGCTCGTGCATGAAATGCGGAAAAACAATCATGCAATGGTACAACTCCTGGAGTCCGATCTCCTGAAAGATGCTTCAGACAGGGCATCAAATTCCACCAAAGTGTCATAGGATTTTATTATGGCTTACGGTTCACGTCGTTCTCAGGAGTCTATTAATATCTGGCCTGGCTATGTTGATGTTCTTTCGGCTTTGCTCATGGTTCTGATATTTGTCCTTCTTATTTTCACCTTTTCTCAATTTATACTCAGTGATATTCTCACGGGTCAGACTAATGAGCTTGAATCACTACACAAACGTATTGCCGCAATTTCACAGCAGCTTGGGTTGGCGGAGAAAAAAAATCAAGAACTCAATACAAATATATCTTTTCTTTCCTCCAGGATTGACGGGCTCATCGTTGAAAAAGAGAATCTGGAGATAGAAGTTGATTCTCTGACACGAAAAAATAAAGAAGATCAAGATTATATTGCTATCCAGTTACGAAATATTGCCAGCCTGCAGCAGGATATTGACGCATTGCGTAAATTACGTGAAAAACTGGAGGGTGAGATTCAAACCGTCGTTGCCTCACTGGAATCTGAAAAGCAGGTTGTTCAAACATTTCGCGATCGAACTAAAGCCCTCCAGGCCCGGTTGGCCGACGAGGAGGAAAAAACCCTGCTGGCACAAAAAGATATTGAGCAGCGTGATATCCGCATAGAGGTTCTTTCCGCCCTGGTGGGAGAACAGCAGCAGGCACTGGAAGAACAGATTACACTGGGCGCGGATGCCCGAGCCGAAGTGGTACTGTTACACCAGAAAATAACGCTCCTGCAGATCCAACTTGAGGAAATTAATCAGGCCCTTAGTCATGCAGAAGGGGAGAAGCTGGCCCAGGAAAAACAGATTGAGGATCTAGGTAAACGGTTGAATATTGAACTTGCCCGTCGCGTCAGCGATCTGGAGCAGTACCGTTCTGAGTTCTTTGGTCGTATAAGGAAAATATTGGGTGACAACCCCTATGTAAGGATTGAAGGTGATCGCTTTCTTTTCCAGGCTGAGTTTTTGTTTCCTTCCGGCTCAGCGAGTCTGGGGGAAGGGGGAAAAGAGCAACTCAGTCAAATAACATCCATCTTAAAAGAGCTGAGCACTACTATCCCGGAAGATATTAAGTGGATTATCCGTATCGATGGCCATACCGATCGTCAACCGATCAAATCCCCTTATTTTGCATCAAACTGGGAACTTTCCACAGCTCGTGCGGTTTCTGTTGTACGATTTTTTGCTCAAAAGGGAATCCCCGAAGATCGAATGGCAGCCACCGGATTCAGTAAATTTCATCCCATTGATACCGGGGACAGCCCGGAGGCATATAGGAAAAATCGTCGGATTGAAATAAAACTTACCTCCAGGTAAAGCGCCATATTTAAGAGGAAGGCTTGTTAAGCCTCCTCTTTTAACCTGATTCTTATCGTCGACAGCCTGGTGTCCGGGGGGAGACTACTACATGCCGATAATGATTCCCTGAACCCGTCTGTTCTGCTGTCGTCCTGCTTTATACATGTTTGTCGCAACAGGATCTTTCTCGCCAAAACCTCTGATAGTTATCCTGCTCGGATCAATGTCCTCTTTTTTTATTAAAAAATCACGAACAACTGCTGCCCTGCGCTCCGATAATTTTTTATTATCTGCCACTGTACCGATACTGTCTGCATAGCCGGCAAGGATAAGACGTGTCTCGGGATTTTCTAACAGAAAGGTTGCAATTGTCGCAAGATTTTCGTAGTCATCGGGCCTGACTGTGGCCTTCTTAGGATCAAAGAGAATGTTTTTCCACTCATATTCAATAATCATATTGCCTTCAGCGACTTCAATTATCGTTTCTTTGTCCGTAACTACTTCCATTCCATCTTTTTCCTGAACTGAAAACAGGGCACCGGTTAACCATTCAGGATGGCCGAGTAAATCAGCAAACGGAATTACTTTGGAACAATCGTTAGCCGATGCGATTGCTCTAATGGTCATATCCCCCTCTTTTTCCGCCTGGGTGTCAATGACGTAAAAACAGAGGTCATATTTACTGGCAAGGGTTTTTGCAAGTGCGCCTGGCTTGGCGATACCACTGACATGGCTATATTGACCGTCTGTGAATAAAAATAAAGCTGTTTGCCCGGACATTCCTGCCAGAACATCGTCAAGCTCTTTCAGTCCACCCTGTAACAGGGTTGGTCCGCTCGGTTTTGCCGGTAAATTGTCAATTGCCAGGGAAAAAAGCTCTTTATCATAGGGTTGTATCGGCAGGTAGTTTTTTAGCGCGTTCAGGCTAAAACCAGGAGTGAAGCTAAAAATCCCGGCCTGCCATCCAAGGTTCGGCAGAGTTGCATTTTTTTCTTCCAGGATTGCTCTTTCCGCACCAAGTGATGTCATAGTTGTGTTGCTATACAGACTATCCATAGAACCGGAAGAGTCGTACATGATGATAAAGTTATCGGCATTCCTTGTAATAAACACCTCCTTACCTTCGATTACTGCTTCGATTTTTTCGGCATAACTCATTGATCCTTGAAATAAGAGACTCAAAGTGAGTCCTAGAACCGAAAACATCGTTTTTTTTGCTGCACTCATAACAACCTCCATTTTTTTTTAAAAAAAGCAGCTCTAAAGGAAGTTCAGCTGAGTTTCCTTCAGAACTACTTAATGTTATTTGTGAATTATGTGACTCCTATTTATTCCCAAAGAATGACGAATATGCCATTGGGGAGCTTTCGTATCACAATAAACTATTTAACCGTACAGGTCATATCCTGCCCGCAGCACATTGGAGATTTGATCTTCCCATGGCCATTTGGACATTTTGAAATCTGCACCTCGCTATTATCATCCAACTTTAAACTGTCATTAACAAGTGGTTCATCACATTTTGCACATGTAGCATTAACAGCCATTCCACATTTTGAACATTCGTATGTTGCCATTTGGAATCCCTCCAGATTTTATTTGATTTACCTTCCACAACAAAATATGCATGTTCCTTCAAGAAGCAATCAACTCACAAATCCGTACGATACGTATTGCAATTTTTTAACCGGACATTACTGAAAAAAACCAAATATTCCTCTTTCGCCAGTCGACTTATCCTCTTCAGCTGAGACAAATACCTTGGACTATCTCTCCGTACTTGACACATCACTCGAATCGACACCAGTCTATATAATGCAAGATGAAGTTGTGCCCGGTGTCAGGGTGCCGAAGTATCTCAGCAGGCGCACTACCGCGATGGTAGAGAAAGGTCAGCTCAAGATACAAGAGGCTGCAATTCTGCTGCTGAAGTGTGTCTGGCAACATGAAAAAGAGACGTGGGATACACCAGCCTTTTGTATAATATCGGACTGTGGTCTTCTTGATTTGACAACAATACATGAAATTTACTTACATAGTACTTACACGAAGGGTAAAAACAAAAAAGGACTTAGAGGAGAGTCCCCTAAGTCCTTGATATATTTGGTAGCGGGGGAAGGATTTGAACCTACGACCTTCGGGTTATGAGCCCGACGAGCTACCAGACTGCTCCACCCCGCGTTAAGACCTGCCACTATACAATCGTTAAAATTATTGTCAACGATTATTTTATGGTGTCGTAAAACTCTTCATCTGGAGTCTGGCAGGCTCACTTACTTGCTTCGTTGCTGAAAATTTTCTATCATTACGACCTACTACAGTACGTCATAATAATAGAAAATTTACGCGTCTCGCATATGAAGTTTTTTACTTAGCTATCGAGCCTTTTGGACCATTGCCTTATTTTTGTGCTATCTCGAAGTGAGCTGTTTTATTTTCTCAATAATTTCATCAGGAAGACGCGTCAGTTTGCCCTCTTTTGTGACCGCTGCGTGCACCGTGTAACCTTTCACCAGAAGTTTTGGCCGGTCCGTATCTTTTCCCTGCCTGACGATTCGGTAAGCGAATTTGCATTTGAGATCACTCACTTCTGCTACTGTTGTTTCAACTGTGAGGAGATCGTCATAGAAGGCGGGAGCCTTATACCGGGCCCAGCATTCGATTACCGGCAGGACAAAGCCGAGTTTTTCTATTTCACTGTAGGAGCAGACATGCTCTCTCATCAACTCAGTTCTACCGATTTCAAAATAGCGGAGGAAGTTGGCGTTGTACACAACACCACCGGCATCTGTATCTCCGTAGAGTACTCTTACCCTTGCTTTAAAAATGTGTTCCGGCACTACTTTCTCTCAAGTAATTTGTCGATCATGGTGTATCCCCGGGTGATCGCATTGTGTTGTCTTTTATCGTATTCGATACAACTTTTCTCACAAAATAGTTGTCCGGATCCCGGAATTTGCTCTCTGGAATCGTAGAGCAGGGTGGGTACCGGGTCGGAGACGTGAGTTCGGAGGGATAACGGGGTGAAATGATCCATGGTAACAACAACCCGAAAGTCTTCCCGCTGATCCCGCAGATGCTGTATAATCGGCCGTACAATGCGTGCGTCAAAGTCTTCGATTGCCAGTATTTTATCTGGCAGAGACCCTTGATGCCCGGCTTCATCCGGTGCTTCAAGGTGGACAAAGACAAAGTCCTGGTCTGCAAGGGCATCCATAGCGGCCTGAGCCTTGCCTTCGTAGTTGGTATGGATATCGCCGGTAGCCCCGTCCACGTCGATTACGGAGAGGTCAGCCACGATACCTAATCCTTTTAACAGATCGACAGCGCTGATCATACTGCCGCTGATCTGAAATCTTTCCTTCAAGGTCGGGGCGTTCACCATTTTTCCCTCTCCCCATAACCAGAAGTGAGTTGCCGGATTTTTCCCCTCTTTGATTCGTTGCAGATTTACCGGGTGTCCGGCCAGAATGGCTTCAGATCTTTCCAGGAGATGCTGCCATTCAGGAAGAGCAAGGTAGTTCTGATAATGGAGCGTCACATCCTGTTCAATATAATCATGGGGGGGCACTGTGGTGATGCCTGGATGAGTACCCTTGAAAATCATCAGATGACGATAACTTATCCCCGGCTTGAAGTGGAATTGTCTGGTAGAGCATTCTGTTTCAAGGGTATCGATTATCTGGCGAGACTCTTCACTGCTGATATGGCCGGCGGAGAAATCCCGCATAGTTATCCGGCCGTTGTCATTTCGATCAAGGGTTACCAGGTTGCAGCGAAAAGCGATTTCGTCTGAAGCGAGACTGATGCCCATAGATACGGCTTCAAGGGGAGCCCTCCCTGTGTAGTACAGGGCCGGGTCGTAACCCATCAAAGACATATTGGCCACGTCGCTGCCCGGCGGGAAACCATCGGGTACAGTATGGTTGAGAAAAAACTCTCCCTTACTGCAAAGTTCATCCATGGTCGGGGTGCTGGCGACTTCAAGCACCGTTTTTCCGTCGAGTTCAGCGATCGGGTAATCTCCCATGCCGTCACCAACGAGGATAAGATATTTCATACCGGGCCTATTCAGGGATTAAAAGTCTGATTTTTACAGTGGGGCTGGTGCATACCTCAAGTGCGTCTATTTCTTCGATCGCTTTTTTAACTCCACCTTCAGTGGCCCTGTGAGTCATGAAGACGATATATACAGGTTCGTTTGCATCGTGCTCCTGCTGCATCATTGATTTAATGGAAATGTCATATTTTCCGAAAATGGTGGTGATTAGTGACAGAACTCCTGGTTTGTCAAGAGCCGTTACCCTGAAATAATAGGGGCAGATGAGTTGATCCATGGGGGTGATGGTCGGTTCACCAATATAGTTTGGGGAATATGACAGTGCAGGCACACGATTGACGGCATCAATGGTGATATTGCGGCCAATATCGATTACATCGGCTGCAACGGCACTTCCTGTCGGCATCATGCCGGCTCCCTGCCCGTAGAGCAGAACATCGCCTACGGTATCACCGTTGAACTGAATACCGTTGAAAGCACCGTTGATAGTTGCCAGCATATGGTCTTCAGGAACCATGGTGGGATGAACACGTGCCTCAACATGGTCGCCGTGGTTACGGCTGATGGCCAGCAGTTTAATGCGGTAGCCCAGGTTTTTTGCAAAATCGATATCGATCGGCTCAATATTGCTGATTCCTTCAACGGTGATATCATCTAAATGTACGTGCAGACCAAAGGCTATGGTCATCAAGATTGCCAGTTTATGGGCCGTGTCGATCCCTTCAATATCGTATGTTGGATCCGCCTCAGCAAATCCGAGTTCCTGAGCCTCTTTGAGTACCTCCTGAAACGGAGTACCATGGTCGGTCATCTGGGTCAGGATATAGTTGGCGGTACCGTTCATGATACCTTTTATATAGTTGATTCTATTGGCCACCAGTCCTTCTTTCAATGCCTTGATTACCGGGATTCCGCCGCCGACACTTGCCTCAAAGCCGACCTCGACGTTGTGTTCGGCCGCTGCCTTGAAAATCTCACGGCCGTGCACTGAAAGAAGAGCTTTGTTGGCAGTAATTACATGTTTACCGTTGTTAATTGCTTTCAGGAGAAAGGATCTCGCCGGTTCCATACCTCCAATAAGCTCAACTATAATATCAATATTCGGGTCGGTGAAGAGGTCATCAGCATCCTTAGTAAGAGTGATCCCGCTGAACTCATCAGGGAGGGTGTCAATAGCAATATCTGCAACAGCAGCGAGTGTGAATGCGATACCTGTTTTTTGTATAAGTCGTTCTTTCTGTGCCAGCAGAGTTTGTGCCAGACCTTGTCCAACCGTACCGAAACCGATGAGACCAATACGTATTTCTTTCATGAGAATAATTAGATGCTTAAGGTTTAAAATTTCAATTCATTACCGGCCCCCGCGCTCAGGTGCATAGGGATCAGCATGACCGAAAGTTATGGGGACTGTTGCAATATATCTTCAGTGCAACAATAAGTAACCGCTTTACAGCTGAAAGTCAAAATCTATGGGGAGAAATTTTTATGGCTCCTCACCATCTTTTCGGCTATAATGACGCGCGCAATGTATTTGAGGCATCAAAGGTTTCATCACCAAAATTAAAAAGAGTATATTGGCGGTCGATAGTATTGGCAGCAGCAGAACAGGCTCAACTCTGTTCTGCTATTGCTGCTTTGTCGTCAATATTATATATTTATAAATAGAGTTGTTTTTTAAAACTGGTTTTCAAGGAGAAAAACTATGGGCAAAAACATCCTGGTTTTCGGACCAAACGGAAGTGGTAAAGGTACTCAGGGTGCCATCATCCAAAAAAAATATGACATCCCTCATATTGAGTCCGGTGCGATTTTCAGAGAGCATATCGGTGGTGGGACTGAGCTTGGTAAACAGGCAAAGGTCTTTATTGACAAAGGTGATCTGGTTCCGGATGATATCACCATTCCCATGATGATCTCTCGTCTTCAGCAGGATGACTGTAAAGATGGCTGGATTCTTGACGGATTTCCACGATCCAAAGATCAGGCAATCACCCTGGCAGAGACCCTCGAGAAAGAGGGACTTGCCCTTGATTATGTGATAGAGATCGTACTCGATCGTGAAATCGCCAAAGAGCGTATCATGGGACGTCGCCTCTGCGTGAACGATAACAATCATCCCAATCATATTGCTTTTGATGCTATCAAGCCTGTTGAGAAAGATGGTAAACTTGTGTGTCGTGTGTGTGGCGGCGACCTGAACACCCGTGCTGATGACCAGGATGAGGAAGCCATTGGTAAACGCCATGGTATTTACTACGACGAGACTGTCGGAACCATGGCAGCGGTTAACTATTTTAAAGAAGCAGGTGGACCTAAGGTAATATCTGTAGATGGTTCTCTTTCCATAGGGGAAGTTACGGACGCCATCATGAGCGAGCTTTAATGGTTGTACCATGAATTCCGGAATCATCTGATTTCCATTTATTTATAAAAAAAGGGCTATTCCTGAAGCTGGGAGAGCCCTTTTTGCCTGTAAACTGCAGGAAAAAAAGGTAGTCGATATCGCATCAATTATGGAAGAAAAGCCAAAAGTGACCAGGCCTGGAAAGGTATATCTGGTGGGTGCGGGTCCCGGAGACCCTGGCCTGATAACCGTGCGTGGGAAGCGTCTTTTAGAGAAGGCCGAGGTCGCTGTATATGATTATCTCGCCTCCAAAAAATTATTGAAGCATCTACCCGCTTCTGCAGAACGGATCTATGTCGGGAAAAAAGGCGGACTGAAACATATCCACACCCAGGATGAAATTAATCAAATGCTGGTTGATCATGCCCGTGCCGGTAAAATGGTTGTTCGGCTGAAGGGAGGAGATCCTTTTATTTTTGGCCGTGGCGGTGAAGAACTTCAGCAACTGCATAAGGCCGGGATTTCTTTTGAGGTTGTGCCCGGTGTCACCTCAGCTACGGCAGCTGCGACCTATGCAGGTATTCCCATAACCCATAGAGATTATACAGCCACTGTTGCTTTTCTTACCGGACATGAGGATCCGACCAAGGAAACCTCCAACATCGACTGGGGGAAACTGGCAACGGGGGTGGGAACCCTTGTGGTGTATATGGGGATAAAAAATCTTCCGGTGATTGTTGAGAATCTTATTAAACATGGTCGTAATCCGAAAACCCCGGTCGCCGTGGTACGCTGGGCGTCGACACCTGAACAGCGGACGGTGATAGGTACACTTGAGACTATTACCGAGATAGTCAGGGATAATGACATTAAACCGCCTTCTCTTATCATTGTAGGTGAGGTGGTAACTCTCAGAGATACTATTGACTGGTTCGAAAAGCGTCCCCTTTTTGGCAAGAAAATCATTGTTACCAGAACCAGGGAACAGGCAAGTGATCTTGTTGCAGGTCTTGAAGAATTTGGTGCTGATTGCCTTGAGTATTCCACTATCAATATTAAGCCCGTAGACTCCTACGAAGTACTTGATGGCGAGATTGAGCGGCTGGATGAATATCACTGGATTCTGTTTACCTCTCTGAACGGTGTGAAGTATTTCTTTGAATATCTCTATACCAAGGGTATGGATGCCAGGGATCTCAAAGGGCCTGATATTGCAGCAGTTGGGAAGAGTACAGCAGATATCCTTTTGAAATACGGCATAAATGCGGATCTCATTCCAAGTACTTTTACCGGCGAGGGGTTAGCGGAAAGCCTCCTTGATCAAGGGGTTGAAGGAAGAAATATTCTTATCCCGAGAGCGCTAAAGGGTCGTGAAATACTTCCTGAAACGTTAAGAGGTGCCGGTGCTCAGGTGACAGTTGTACCTGTGTATCAGAATTGTCCAGAGGATGAGCCCAAAGAGAACCTGCGAACAGATTTGGAAGAGGGCAGGGTTGATATGGTTACCTTTACCAGTTCGTCCACAGTGAGAAACTTTCTCCGTATGGTTGAAGCTCAGAACCAGGAAGAGTTGGAGAAGCTTATGGAGGGAGTTGATATTGCGGCCATTGGCCCCATTACTGCCAAAACGGTAACGGACAATGGTTTACAAGTGACTGTTCAACCGGAGGAGTATACAATTTCAGAAATGGTTTGGTCTATTGTGCAATATTATAGCGGTAAAGACTGATGGTGTTGTAAAAAGCCCCCTGCTTCGTCATTCCCGCGCAGGCGGGAATCCAGTTATTTTAGTACGTTCTGGATTCCCGCCTGCGCGGGAATGACGGGATGATGCAGAATTTGGTTTTTTACGAGACCATCAAAACAGAGAAATCATTAATGTATGCTTTTCGCAATGGCGGGAGACAAGGTGATGAAACTACTCCATCAGTGCGGCAGAAGATTGAGAAAAAAGCTGGAGAAGATGAAGCTCTTTTCTGCAAATCATGCTCAAACAGAATCACCCACAGAGATCAAACGATAAGTGTAAGCGGCTCTCATACTCATACCTTCTTTAATCCGGACGGTATCGTCTTTGAACTTGGCTGTTTCCGCAATGCTCCAGGCTGTCTACCTGCTGGAGAGGTTACTTCTGAGTTTACCTGGTTTAGTGGCCATGTCTGGTGTTTTGCCCTGTGTCGCGTCTGTGGGGTTCACCTTGGCTGGCACTACGAAATGGGAGAATCGGTTTTTCTCGGACTGATATTGGCCCGTTTGAGGGAGTAGTTCCCTGTCATTCTAATTCTCTTTGATCAGATTGAGTAGATCATCAGTTTTCATCTTTGCACTGATGTCGCTGCCTTCAAGCAGGCTGCCGGCCAGATCTCGTTTTTCCTGATGGAGAGTGACAATTTTTTCTTCAATAGAATTCTTGCATACCAGTCTGTAGATGGTGACGGGACGTGTCTGGCCTATGCGGTGGGCACGGTCTGAGGCCTGATCCTCTACTGCAGGGTTCCACCACGGATCCATGTGGATGACATAGTCTGCGGCTGTGAGATTGAGGCCGAGTCCACCCGCTTTTAAACTGATAAGAAAGAGATCTCCCTGGCCTGCCTGAAAGGCATCTACCCGCTCTTTACGTTTTTTTGAGCTGGTACCACCATCAAGGTACTGATAGTAGATAGACTGTTCGTCAAGGTACTCCCTGATGATACGAAGGTGGCCGATAAACTGACTGAAGACAAGGGCCTTATGTCTTCCCCCGATAAGCTCTTCTACGAGGGTGGAAAACACCTTCAGCTTCGAGCTTTCAATGCTGGTGTTATCGTCCAGCAGCCGAGGGTTGCAGCAGGCCTGACGAAGTTTCATGATCTCTGTCAGGATCTGTATATGCCTGCCTTTTTTGTCTTTGCTGTTTTCCAGCTTATCAATTGCATTTTGACGAAGAGCTTCATAAAAATGGGTCTCCTCCTGACTCATCTTCACATCCAGGGTCACCTCGGTGCGGGAGGGCAGTTCTTCCAGAACCTGTGATTTGATTCTTCGCAGAATAAAGGGGCGGATCAACTTTTTCAGCTTTAGCCTTGCATCCCTGTCCTGATATCGTTCTATGGGGATGGCAAAACGTTCATTGAAGCTGTTCAAAGTGCCTAACAGGCCAGGATTGATAAAGTGGAACAGGTTCCAGAGTTCACCCAGATGGTTTTCAATCGGTGTCCCGGTGGTTATAAGTTTGAATTCAGCCTGCAGAGACATGGCAGCCTGGGAACGCTTGGTTGCCGCATTTTTAATTGCCTGAGCCTCATCCAGGATGACTGTCTGCCATTTTACTGAGGAGAGCAGTTCGCTTTCCTGCTGGAGAAGAGTATAGGTTGTTATCAGCATGTCAAACTTGCCCAGGCTTTTGATGGTTTTCCGGCGATCTTTTCCTGAAAAGAGTTTAATATTGATGGTGGGAGTGAACCGTGTTACCTCCGATTGCCAGTTAGTGGAGACTGAGGTCGGAGCGATAACAAGCGATGGCCCGTCAGCAGCAAGTTTGAGGACAATAGCCAGGGACTGTACAGTTTTTCCCAACCCCATATCATCAGCAAGGCAGCCGCCAACTCCCCAGTGAGCAAGTCTGGCAAGCCAGTAATATCCTTCTCTCTGATAATCCCTGAGTTCGGCCTGCAGGGTGGATGGGAGCTCCGGGATGAAATTTTGTGCGTCCCGGATTTTCCTGGTCTGTTCTTTCCATCCCTTATCCGCATCGATTTTGGTCTGACTTGCCAGTTTTTCAAGGGCCACAGCGGCAAGCGGATGAACAAGAATTTCGTCACTGTCACTGTCACGGTATCCATCTGAAAAAATATTCATATCTTCCAGACGTTTTTTGAACTCCTGGGTGAGTGCGATAAACTGGCCGGGTGCTATTTCTACGAATCGTCCCGGCGCCGTCTTGATCTTGGTCAGCAGTTCTTTGAGTTCAATGACCAGATTCTGGTCGAGGGTGAGGTGTCCACTCATTGCAAACCAGTTTTGACGGTTTGTTCGAATCTTCAGGTTCAGGTTCTCCAGGGATGCTTTGTGGGTGATGGTAAGTTTTTCTCCCTCGGGCCATTCAATTATCACTTTATCTCTGATCTCCTGCAACTCCGTCAATGCCTGCAGACAGTCGTCCGGATCCTGCAGATGCCATTCCCTGTCATTTTCCTGCTCCAGATCCATGGCCAGATCCAGTATGGGGCAAAGTTCTTCTACATCCTGGGCCTCTTCCTCTTCCTGCGCCAGGTTTCTTTTGGTCTGCAGCCTTTTTCCTTTAACTTCGGCCATGATGTTTTCCACACCCTGGCCGGGTTTGAGATAATGTCCTCCTTCGGCGAAGGGCTTGACAAACATCTCCAGTCGAAACCCGGTTCCGTATGGAATCAGATGAATATAAATAGTAGAATCAGCTTCGACAAAGGTGATATTACCCGGCCTATTGCTGGTGTGATCAGCGATTGCCGAATGGACAGTCATAAAAGAAGAAATATTACCAATGGCGGTCAATACCTGTTCGCTTGCTGATAGAGGTACAGTCATGCCGTCTTTTCCAGTTATCTGGGCGATGCGGCGATGATTGTCATTTATTGTAATGATTTTTATCCGGGTCGGTGTTTCCCTGTAATAGCTGATATTGTCTGAAGAGATGGGCTGAGCAAAGCGGATATGGAGAAATTCGCCCCGTTCTTCTACCAGTAACTCAGGTTCTCCTGCCTCAAATTCCACAGGAGTGGTCGACGATTCTGCCAGAAACAGCAGTGGATGACCTATCATCGCAACCAGAGCCTTGTCCATATTGAAGTGGTAGCTTATACCATGGGTTTCAGTGTTATGAACCTTGCTGATGGCAGCACATATTTTCCGATCCTGAGGGGTAAGGTATGTCAGTTTGTTGGTCTGGTAGAGTCTGGATAGCGAAATTGGCCTGCCTTTACTCCATCCACCCTTTGGTGCCAGTTTCTGTTCCCTTGGAATGATATTGATTTTGATGCCTTCAAAAGCAATCATCCAGGCCAGTCTGATCGATTGTCGAGGAGAATCAGTTTCTTGTGAAGTAGCATAGATGAGTGCCTGGAGGCTGCGCTTCCATGGTTCCTCCGGCTCAAGGATGGACAGCAGAGGGAGTATGTCGAATTTTTCACGCAACTGACTGGTCACTGCGAGGTAAGAACTGTTGTCGTGGAGAATAGTTGCCAGAATATCGCCCAGCACCAGGGTGAAAAAATCATATTCTCCGGACCTGGCTCTGTCATAAAAGGAAATGAGTTCTACTTCAATGTCCGGTTGAATTGAGCTGTTGAGCCAATATTGGCAAAGACCTGCAAAAACAACGTTCAAAGAGTTCTGATTCGATACATCCGGCAGTATAATCTCTGCCCCCTGCATTCCCTGAGAGATTTGTGAGTTCACCACTGTGGCAAGATAATTATAGGCATCATTTTCCTTTGCTTCCCTGAACTGTGACAGTGCAATTCCAATTTGATTGGCAATTGAATAGTAGTCCTTCTCTTGTTCAGAAAGTCTCGCAAGGATATAAAACAGGCCGGTGGGTCCAAAAAAAGCAACGTTCTCATTATTACTGTATTTTTTTAGAAATCCGATATCTTCTTCAAAGGAAATAAGTGCACCTTCATTTTTACCTTTTAAGAAGAGGATAGTACCGAGAGCTCCGGTTCCCTGGAAAGAATCTTTGTGGGTTGTGACTAGTTCCAAAGCATCTGTAAATTTTCCGCGAAAGAGCAGCTCATTGAAGAGCAGTCTTTTAAACGGCACCTGTTCATCGATACTGATATGGGAAAATTCATCTTTGTCTGATAAAAATGTTAGTATCTCCGGATAATTTGACAGTGTTTCCTGGCCATATTGCAGGACATTGCTGAGCAGATAAAACTGGAAAGAGGAGGGGAGTCCACGAAACCAGCCAGAATCAAAAGGTCGGCTCATTATCTGGACGGTAGGAGGTGGAGTGGTTACAAGATCTCTGCACTGATTCTCAAGAAATTCCTGAGCATCGTCCATGAGGTCAAACTGCTGTGTATAGATGCCGATACGCATCTCCCGCATGGCACGCCAGCATCTGGTTGTCCACTTGCCGTAATAGTAGGATACGGGTGCCTCGTTTTGTATTGCCTGTGCATAGAGTTTGAAGGTATCTTCTTTAACCGCCAGTTTACTTAAAGTCTCAACAATCTCGAGGGAACATTGCCTCTCTTTTGTGAGAAGCCCAAGTTGTTCGAATTTTGACAGGTAGTGATTGAGATTGGCAACTGTAGGCCGATTCCCCCGGGGGTTTTTCAATTCCAGCTTTCGCAGACAGTTTACTATAAGAGTAGAATGAGCAGGTTCATAGACGATGGAGATAAACTGCATGAGCGCTTGTTCAAAAGGTGACAGTCTTTCGTATTGTGCAATGAGGGAGGGCGTGGTTTCCATGGTTGCTTTGGGTTGTAGACAGAAATGTCAAAATTGAGGTACTCGTTCTCCCTCTCTAGAATGGCGAAACAACAACCTGTTATCATAGCATTATTTTTTTCGGAAGAGAACTAAAAAAATAGACAACTGGTGGCCTCTGCTTGTTCAGAGTTCTTTTCAACACCATCACAATTGACAAATAGCAGCAAAGTGGTAGCATTTCCGGGATGAATTTGGAAAATGAGGCGTAATGGAGGGAGTGATGGCAGTTTTTGGTTATATTTTTCTGGCCAGGGAAAAAGAGCAACTGATGCCGGAAGAAGTGCAGGAGTCCGGCTTGCTGGAATATGCTCAATCTGCTGGTCTTACTGTGGACAAATTTATTACAGAAGAGAATGTTGCACTCAGGAGTTCTTTTCAACAACGAAGAGAAGGGGGGGGATTGTTTCGGGCTGTTCAGTCTGGCGATACTGTTATTGTAATGAGAGCGGAGTGGATTTTGGGGTCGGTAAGGGACGCTTCAAGTTTGTTGTCGGTTTGGAAGAAAAACGGTGTCTCACTGTTTTGCGTTAACCTTGAAACTAATATTACTCTGGCTGAAAAGCGGAAGCTGCTTATTTATGAAGGAGGGAGCGGGCTGGTACAGAAGCTGTTAGCTGCTCTGCTTCTCTGTGAGGGCAGTGAACATGATGACACTATTAAAGCAACTGAACAGATTCAAAAGAGGAAGGGAAAATATCGTGGTGGTCCCGTACCGTTTGGCTGGGAGGTGAATAAAAAATGCTTTCTGGTTCAGAATCCGGAACAACAGAGGATAATCCGTGCCATTATCACCATGCGTGAGGATCACTGGTCTTACAGGGATATTTCTGAAAAACTAAAGGAAGACTTTAATCTGCAACTCTCCCATGAGAGGATCAGAAGAATTTTCAGCTCCAGTCAAGAAAAAGAAGAAACTGAAGAGTGAATATGCCAGCCTCTTAGAGGCTCTGATGTCGGGTTATCTTGGCCTCTTTTTCCTGATGCATCAACCAGGCGGAGAGCAGCTGCTGTTGTTTAAACTGTACCAGATCTGTTCGCAATTGCTCAATTTCACCGGAGTCTTCTGCCAGTTCAGGAGTCTGGCTGTCACGAAAGCTGTATACATAATAGTCATCTGCCACCTGTCCCGGTTCTTCGGGAAAGGGGGATGGCAATGATAAAAGGAAGGCCTGGGAGAGCAGTTCGGCCGGGAAAGAACCGTTTTGATCCTGGCTCTGTTGACTGAGATATTCCGATTCCTTCATCTCCAGTTCCAGCCCAGAGGCAACAGTTTTTAGTTCTTTTCCCGAGCGAATGTCAGCGAGCAGTTCTTTCGCAG
>MAXH01000256.1 GCA_001750925.1 Desulfobulbaceae bacterium S3730MH12 | reverse complement strand
CAGTTTCGAATACAAAAAAATGTGTGATTATCTCATTTATTTAAATGTGGTCTGGCTAGAACAAAAGGAAAAAACAAATGGCAGAAACCAGCATCAAAATCAGAGGAAAAAAGCAGACAGTATTCAAGGATAAAGTCAAGGAGATCATCCCTGGCGGTGGCAACCTTGATCTATGTCTAACTTGTGGCGCATGCGCTTCAGGTTGTCCTGCTTCTGGTCTCGAGGACATGGATCCGCGCAAATTTCTGCGCATGTGTGCTATGGGACTTGATGAAGAAGCAACGAGCAGTCCATGGGTCTGGATGTGTACCATGTGTCAACGATGCATTTATGTGTGTCCGATGCAGATAGACATTCCACAGCTTATTTATAATGCTCGGGCAACATGGCCCCGGGAAGATCGCCCCAAGGGTATCCGGGATTCATGTGACATGGCCCTTAGAAACGATTCCAACAGTGCCATGGGTACTGCTCCTGATGACTTTGTTTTCGTGGTTGGAGATGTGTTGGATGAATATCGGGAGGCGCAGCCGGAGTTTAAAGATATGGTTGCCCCAATTGATAAACCGAACACCCAGTTTTTTGTCAATCAGAACTCCAGGGAGCCGAATATTGAGCCGGATGAGATGGTTCCATTGTGGAAAATACTCCATCTTGCCGGTGTTGACTGGACCTATGGCAGTAAGGGGTGGGCTGCAGAAAACTACTGCATGTTCCTGGCGGATGATAAATGCTGGGATCATGTAACCCGTGTCTCAGCAAAACAGGCTGATGATCTCGGCTGCAAGGTCTTTCTCAATACTGAGTGAGGACACATTACATTCTCAGTCCGGGCCGGACTGAAAAAATTCAATATCGATCATAAATTTGAAGTTGCGTCAATCTACCAGTATTACGCTAAGTGGATCCGTGAAGGTCGGCTTAAGGTAAATTCCGACTGGAACAAGGATCGTAAGATTACTTTTACAATTCAGGATCCCTGTCAGATCGTTCGCAAAGGATATGGCGAGGAAGTAGCCGAGGATTTGCGTTTCGTTATCAAATCGGTAGTTGGCGAAGATAACGTTATTGAAATGACGCCAAACAAATCGAATAACTACTGCTGCGGCGGTGGTGGTGGTTTCCTGCAGTCGGGATTTACCGATGCCAGGCGAGCGTACGGCGAGCTTAAATACCAGCAGATCATCTCTACTGGTGCAGACTATTGTATTACCGGCTGTCATAACTGCCATGCCCAGGTTCATGATATGGGGCACCACCATGGCGCTGCTTACGGCACAGTACACATATGGACGCTCATCTGTCTCTCGTTGGGCATTCTTGGACCGAATGAACGGGCGTATCTTGGGGATGACTTGAAAGACGTTGATGTCTTCCATCCCGAATCGTCTCTCTACTAACACCAATCAGTCAGCTCTTATCTGGAGGGAAGAAGGTATATGAGTTTTCAAAAAAGATTATCAGCGAACGAATTTGTTGTATTGGCAGAGATGCACACTCCCAAGGGAGTGAACATCTCCAGACTTGTAAATGATGCCCGTCGCATGAAAGGGCGAATCGACGCTATTGTTGTACCCGATATGGACAACGGCATCATGCGCATGAGTGCCCTGGCAGGCGGGGTTCTTATGCAGCAACAGGGAGTGGAAGCAATCATCCATGTTTATTGCCGGGATAGAAACAGAATGGCACTGCAGGGCGATATGCTGGCAGCATATGTTCTTGGTGTTCAGAACCTGCTGGTTACTCACAGCGAGGATATTGAACAGAGTGATCACCGGGACGCCAGGCAGGTCTATGATCTTGATGAAGTGGAACTTGTTCAGGTTATTGCGACACTTAATCAGGGTAAAGATATGGGTGGTTTTGAACTGGACGGTGTTCCCGAGTTTACCGCCGGATGTACTATTGCTCCGTATAGTGATGAAAAAGGCCTTGCCGGGGAACTGGAAGCGGCAGCTAAAAAGATTGAAGCCGGTGCGGGTTATATAATTACTCCACCTGTCTTTGATCTGGATTCTTTTGCCGGATTTATGGAGAAGGCAAAAGAGTTGAATGCACCAATTATTCCCACGGTCTTTCTTCTTAAATCACTAGCTATTGCACAGTATATCGCCAGAAGTGAACCCGGTGCCAATATTTCTGAAGACCTGATCAAACGAATCCGCAAGTCTTCCGACCGGGAGCTCGAAGGCATTAAAATTGCCGGAGAAACCGTTGCGGCACTCAAGGATCTGTCCCAGGGAGTGATGCTGCAGACACTGGGTTGGGAGCATAAGCTTCCAGAGATCCTCGATATGGCAGGACTCTAAATTAACCCATTAACTTTGCGGAATAAAGGTACAATGCAAAATACAAATACATTACAAACGAGCAACAGGGTCCTTGTTGTCGGTGGTGGTCTTGGAGGTATACGGACTGCACTGGACCTGGCTGAAGCCGAAAAGGATGTTATCCTTGTTGATAAGGCAGAAAATATCGGCGGACTGATGACCCAGTTGGACAGAACCTTTCCGACCAACAACTGCGACCTGTGCACACTTGCCCCGAATCTTTCAGAAAGTGGCAGGCAGGAACATATTTCTCTGCTGTCCATGACTACAGTTCAGGGCGTAACAGGAGAAAAAGGAAACTTTACAGTCAGCCTGAAATCGGCACCGCGATATATCAATCTTGATAAATGTACCGGTTGCGGTGCGTGCTATGAAGCGTTTCCTGAATGTGTACGGTTCAGTCCGGGACTCGATCACCGGGCACCAACCTGTATGCGTTATCCCCAGGCCATACCGCAGGCCTACTCAATTGAGCTGGACAAGTGTCAGGATATCGAAGCACTGGTGAAAAGCTGTCCCGCAGGTGCAATTAACCCTGATGATCTGGGCAGCAGCGGTGAAATCTCCTGTGGTGCAATCGTGATGTCTCCCGGAGCCTCTCTGTTTGATCCAAGCGGAATTGATTACCTCGGCTATTCGGAGCATCCTGATGTGGTAACCAGCCTTGAGTATGAGCGTATTCTCTCGGCGTCCGGTCCAACTTCGGGTCAGCTTTTGCGGCCGTCAAACGGTGAGAAGCCGAAAAAAATTGCCTGGATTCAGTGCATTGGCTCCCGCGGACTTCAGAAGGGCGCAGCTCCATACTGTTCCGGTGCCTGCTGCATGTTTGCTTTAAAGGAAGCCATGGTGACCAAAGAACGCTTTCAGGAGGATATTGAGACCACCATCTTCTATATGGACATGCGGACTTTCGGTAAAGATTATGAATTGTATTATCAGCGGGCCAAAGATGATTTCGGCATCCGTTTCATTCACAGCCGTCCCCATAGTGTCCTGCGGCAGCCGGGAGCGGAAAAGCTTGAAATGTCTTACACCACAGACGAGTCTTCCAAACTTATTACCGAAGAATACGATATGGTTGTGCTTTCAACCGGGTTTCGTGTAGGAGATGACGTCCGGGATCTCGCTTTAAAGTTGGACATTGAACTTAATGAAAGCAATTTTCCAGTACATTCCGGTCTTAATCAGATAGCTACCAGCCGACCGGGAATTTATGTGGCCGGAACCTTTCAAGGTCCCAAAGATATTCCGGAAACGATGGTTCAGGCCAGTGCAGCCGCTTGTCTTGCTGGAAAAGATATTGCCTCCCCGAAAAAAAGTCCGGATGATCAGCCGCTGTTGCCGCCGGAGAAGCATGTGGTCGGCGAAGAGCCGAAGGTCGGGGTCTTTATCTGTGACTGTGGCGAGAATATCGGTGGCGTCATTGATGTCGAGGCTCTTGTAGAGCGAGTCGGGAAGCTGCCGCATGTTGTTGTCGCTCAAGCGGAAGGACATGGCTGCAGCCGTGAGTCAATGGATCATATCCGCAGTACCATCAAGGAAATGGGCATTAACAGGGTGGTTATAGGCGGATGTTCTCCTCGAACCCATGAAGCTAAATTCCAGGACCTTATTCGTCAGGAAGGACTGAACAAGTACCTCCTTGAAATGGCAAACATTCGGGATCAGGTGACATGGGTACATGCGCTCCAGCCCGAGAAGGCTGTCAAGAAGGCCGAGGAGCTTATCAGAATGGCTGTTGGTGCAGTAATTAAAGCACAACCACTTGTTGAACACAGTCTGCCTATCAATAAAAACGTTCTCGTGGTTGGCGGTGGAGTTACCGGTATGACCTCTGCCCTGGAACTGGCTGAGCAGGGCTTCAAGGTGTATCTTGCTGAAAAGAGTCCGGATCTCGGCGGTATTGCCAGGGATCTTCGTAAAACTCTGGAAGGGGATGATATTCAAGCATTTCTTGGCAGCCTGATCGAAAAGACCATGGCTAATGAGAATATCGAAGTGATAACCGGGGCAATCATTGTAGATCACTCCGGAATGCCCGGCATGTTTACCACTGGTATGCAGGTGGGCCGACAGATGTTTTATCGCCAGATAGAACATGGGGTAACCATTCTTGCAACCGGGGCAATGCCTAATCGTCCGAGTGAGTTTATGCTTGATGAGTGCAAAGAGGTTGTGACTCAGATTGAGATACAGACATTGATCGAGGATCAACCTGAAACCGTCAGGCAGTGGGAAAATATAGTTATGATCCAGTGCGTTGGCTCAAGAACTAAAGAGAATCCCAATTGCTCGCGAATCTGCTGTCAGAATGCCATAAAGAACTCGTTGAGAATTCTTGAGATTAACCCGGATGCCAGGATTTTTGTACTCTACCGTGATATGAGAACCTACGGGTTCCAGGAAGAATATTATCAAAAAGCCAGGGAGAAGGGCGTCATTTTTGTTCGCTATCATCAGGATAATCCGCCTCAGGCAATATCCGTCGATGACAAGGTGGAGGTAACATTTACTGACATTATTCTTGGGAAAGAGATCGTGGTCACTGCAGACTGTCTCTGTTTGAGTACAGGGTTGGTTGCCGATCAGGATTCTACGGAAGAATTGGCAATGACGTTCAAGCTGCCTCGAACCCACGATGGCTTTTTCCTTGAAGATCATGTGAAATTGCGTCCTGTTGATCTGCCGGTCCCAGGATTTTTTGTGGCCGGGACTGCCCATTCACCGAAAACCATCAGCGAGAGCCTGGTACAGGCTAGAGCCGTTGCCTCGCGGGCTCAGACCTTGCTGGCAAAAGAGCATATCAATCTTGGTGCCACAACAGCAAAGGTAGACAGCACCCGCTGTGCCTCCTGTTTGATCTGTGTTCGTGCCTGTCCGTTTGATGTACCGTTTATCAACGCTGACGGGTATTCAGAGATTGACCCTGCTAAATGCCATGGTTGCGGAATATGTGCAACTGAATGTCCGGCAAAGGCAATCCAGCTGATGCAGTTTGAGGATGATCAGATTCTCTCCAAGCTGGAACAACTTTTTGAAGAGGTGGTAGGATAATGGAAAATTTTGAACCAGTAATTGTGGCGTTTTGCTGCCACTATTGTGCATATACGGCTGCGGATATGGCCGGTAGTCAAAGACTCCCTTATCCGTCCAATGTGAAAATAATTCGCGTACCCTGTTCCGGCAAGGTAGACGCCCTGCACATCACCAAGGCCTTTGAGAAAGGAGCAGACGGTGTGTATGTTGCAGGATGCCTGGATGGTGACTGCCATTTCAAGAACGGCAATGACAAAGCTGCCAAGCTGGTTACCTATGTCCAGAATTATCTTGAGGAAATAGGCCTTGAACCTGAACGGCTGGAGATGGTCAGGATTTCAGCCGGTATGGGGGATAGATTTGCACTTATTGCAACGGAAATAACAGAGAAGATACGTAAACTGGGTCCCAGTCCGATTAAAACTGTTGCGGCTTAGCTATCGTGCGGCATCAACTGTAATGACAGAACATTAGAAGGAGAAAGAACCACAATGATTACGGCTGAACGGAAACCTTTGGAAGAAATTATAGAATACATCAAGCCTTTTAAACGTATTCTGCTGCTTGGTTGCAACGAGTGTGTCACTGTATGTGCTGCAGGAGGGCGCAAGGAAGTCGGACTGCTCGCCTCAGGATTGCAGCTGGCTCTGTTGAAAAGTGGCAGCAGCATTGAAATCCGAGAGCATACCCTTGAACGGCAATGCGATCCGGAGTATGTGGAAGAGCTTGTACCCATGATCGGTAGTGAAGAAGCCATTCTGTCCATGGCCTGTGGTTGCGGCGTACAGCAGCTGGCCACACGTTTTAAGGATAAACCGGTCTTTCCTGCTTTAAACACCAAGTTCATGGGTGGCTCTTTGAGTCAGGGCGTGTGGGATGAACGATGTAAGGGCTGCGGTGACTGTCTGTTGGGTCTAACCGGAGGGATTTGCCCCATCGCCAAGTGCGCCAAGCAATTGATGAACGGGCCTTGTGGCGGTTCCACCGATGGCAAGTGTGAGATCAGTGATGATGTTGAATGTGCCTGGCAGTTGATCTGGAACAGACTCAAGGCCCTTGGCCAGGAGGATAGATTTCTTGATATAATGCCTGCGAAAGATTGGCGATCTGGGGGAGGAGGTGGACCCCGTAAGATTATTAGAGAGGACTTAGCAGAATGAAAACAGAGAGCAATTTAGAAAAAGTATTAGCCGCGGGACATCTGGCAGTAACTTCGGAATGTGGTCCTCCCCGTGGGGCGGTAGCTAAGGAATTAACAGACAAAGCTAAATATCTGGAAGGTGTTGTCGATGCTGTCAATGTCACAGATAATCAGACTGCCATGGTGCGGATGTCAAGTCTGGCAGGTTCTGTACTTATAAAACAACAGGGGATGCATCCTCTGCTGCAGGTGGTTACCCGCGATCGCAATCGTCTGGCTATCCAGGCGGATATCCTCGGAGCGTATTCTTTAGGGATTGATACCATGCTCTGCCTGTCTGGAGATCACACAAAGTTCGGTGATCATCCCATGGCGGCAAATGTCCATGACATTGATTCCATTCAGCTTATTCAGATGGTAAAGGGTATGCGCGATGAATCTAAATTCCAGGGAGGATCAGATATAAAAGGTGCCCCGAAAATGTTCATCGGTGCAGCGGCCAATCCTTTTGCGGATCCTTTTGAATTGAGGGTGATGCGTCTGGCCAAAAAAATTGCAGCTGGAGTAGATTTTATTCAGACCCAGTGTATTTTTAACATCGAAAAGTTTGAGCTCTGGATGGAAGGCGTACGCAAAATGGGCTTACATAAAAAATGTTACATCCTGGCGGGAGTGACACCCATGAAATCAGTCGGTGCTGCCCGCTATATGAAGAACAGGGTTCCGGGAATGGATGTACCGGCAGATGTTGTTGAGCGAATGGCCAGTGTTCCCAAGGAAAAGCAGCCGGACGAAGGTGTAGATATCTGTATCGAAACCATCGAACGTCTGAAAAAAGTTGAAGGAGTCGCTGGTTTTCATATAATGGCAATAGAATGGGAAGAGAAGGTGGAAGAAATCGTTAGGCGAGCCGGCTTATACCCCAGACCCGAAATTAGCTGATAAAAAAATAAATAATATTTGGAGGAATACGTACATGAGCGACAAACAACTTATACTGGTCGTCGATGACGATACCGATCTGGTGGAAGCCCTGGCCATGAAGCTTGAGAGTGAAAATTTTGAGGTAGCTAAGGCCTATGATGGGATTGAAGGACTGGAAAAAGTCAAGGCTGAGAGACCTGCCCTTATTATTCTTGATGTGATGATGCCTCGCAAAGATGGATACCAGCTTTGTGACGAGTTGAAGAATGATGAAGAATACAAAGAAATTCCGATAATTCTGCTGACCGCAGTGGCTGATGCTGTTAGTTCTACAAATTACACCCATATGGGCGGCAAGACCACTCTTGCTGATGATTTTATTCCTAAGCCGATTGATCTCGACAAGCTTATGGAGATAGTTAAAGATACACTTTAGTAGACGAAAAACCGGTTCCAGGACTGATCTGTGAACCGGTTTTCTGTTTTGTCTTATTAATTGCAACATTTAGGGTGGTCAGCATCGAAAGCACTGATAAGATAAAGATCGGAGGCATGAAGTTCAGCTCAGAACTTGTGCAGGTAACGCTTTCCGATCTTCCACCCGAAGAAAGTGTGCTGACAGATGTCCTCAGTCATTTGGCCAGCCGGCAGATTAATTTATCTTTTCTCTGCCTGGATGAGACATCTGGCGGCTGTGTCAGTTTCTGTATGACAAAAACTGATTATGCATTGGTGGGGGAGTTGATAGACAATCTATTACAACCCCATAAAATCTGTTCTGAAGTTGCCGCCTCGGTTGGCACTTTGACTCTGTTCCCTCATCAGTCAAGTTTGAATATTCTCGGGCTTGTGCTTACTATATTCGGTCAAAATGAACTGCCGGTATATGGTATGAACTCTTCCATCTCTGCACTTGCAATAAATACTGACTATCATCGACTTGATGAGGCTGCAGAACGGTTGAAGGCACTATTTCTGCTTCCGGAGAATCATGCTCCGTTCCGTCAACATCCGCCAGTTTCAATCTCAGGTGAGCAAGAGACTTCTAATCAGGAAGATTTAATTGTGGAAACTGCAGCAACGTACTGGGAACCGGTTATAAAAATTTACGGGTCTAATATAAAAACAGACCTTGTTATCACCACCTTGAGCTTTCCTGTGGACAGACTTACTGTATTGGGGGAACAGCTGCAGGAAATTGAAAACGGTATGGGTCGTTTTGAAATGGCTGCAATGCAGCAGGTAGATGATCAAACTTTGCAGTTTATTCTACTATATGAAAGTGTCAATGAACAATCATCTCGAAAACTGTTATCAGATGTTGCCGAAAATTTTTCGCTTTCCATGGCTCTTAACGAACCGGTAGAATTACTCTATTTTCATGGTCCCCATTTCCAGGATCGATTCGGTGTGGCAGATGCTGCTTTGACTACTTTGAAGAAGCATGATTTACGGATCATTGTCGCCGGCTGTTCCGGTACAAGCATTTACCTGATAACAGAGGAAAAGAAGGCCATACTCATCGCAGAGGCTCTTAAGACAGTTTTTTCTGTGCCCAAATACGTATAGCACCAAGTTGGTAAACAGAATTATGACACGAGATCAACAAGAGATTAACTGGCGTGTTCGAGTTTTTGATTCCCTGTCATACCCTACTCGAGTACTCAAGCCTGATGGAACGATCATTGCTGTTAATGACAAATTCTCAAAAATTTTCAACGAATCATCCTCATCAATTGTCGGCCAAACCTGCAGGAAAACAAATCCCATCCATTTCCCCAATCAGTCTTTCCCATGTGATAATAGTGAAGAATGCCCTTTACAAAAAACTGTTAAATATAAAGTCGGCCAGTCTGCCCTACTGCATACAATCGACATCAGCGGGGACGACAAATGGGAAGATCGCGTGTTTTCACCCATTCTGGGTGACGATGGAGAGGTTATATTCGTTATTGAGAGTTTTCGTGATGTCACCAGGATTAACGTCCTTGAGAGACTTTACGGTGATGCGCGTGAACTGATTGACAAAGTTGTGCAGAGTTCAGTCAGTGCAATTATAGCTGCCAATCGTAGAGGAGAGATTATTCTTGTTAACAAGGCGGCCGAAGAGCTGTTCGGTTACCCTGCCGATGAAATAAATGATATTCATATCGAAAGCTGCTATGCCGAAGGAGTGGCCAGGGATATCATGAAAAAGCTCCGGGATGAAAATCTCGGAGGGAAAGGAAAGTTACCTGTAACCCGAATCGATATTATCAATCGATCCGGTGAAGAAATCCCGGTGGAGATGACTGCCGCAATCATCTATAAAGATGGCAAGGAAGAAGGCACTGCAGGGATTTTTAATGATATGCGGGAAAAACTCGCTGTAGAACGGGAATTGCAAAATGCCCAGACTCAAATTGGTCAAACCGAGAAAATGGCTTCTCTTGGTCGGCTGGCTGCAGGTGTAGCCCATGAGATCAATAATCCCCTTACGAGCATTCTGTTGTATGGGAATATGATGAGGGAGAAAATTGAAGCAGAAAATCCTCTGAGTAAAAACCTGGATTATGTTCTTGAAGATGCGGAGCGGTGCAGAGACATCGTTAAAAATTTGCTGGCTTACAGCCGACAATCAAACACTTCCAAGGAGGTTTTTCCTCTTGAGAGACTGGTTACTGACAGCCTCAGGCTCCTCCGTGACCAGCGACTTTTCATGCATGTTGAAGTGGTTAAGGAGTTAGTGAATCATGAAGTTCTGGTTCGAGCTGATTTAAATCAAATATGTCAAGTAGTCATCAATTTGATCATAAATGGTATAGATGCGATGGAGGAAAACGGGAAACTGACGCTGAAAACTTCCTGGGTGGAAGGAACAGAAAAAGCATACCTGGAAATTTCAGATACCGGCGGTGGTATTCCCGAGGAAAATGTATCAAAGATATTTGACCCGTTTTTTACCACAAAGGAGCTTGGAAAAGGAACCGGGCTGGGGTTGAGTATGGCTTATGGAGTTATGAAAGAGAATGAAGGGCGAATATTTGTCAAGAAAACCGGTCCGGAAGGTACAACTTTTGTCCTGGAGTTCCCCGTGGTCACTATCTCAAACGAGATATATTTCGATTCGATTGGATAAATGGAGCATAAGAAAGAGATGAATAGTGGTGTTTCACTGGAGCAAATCAGCCGATTGAAAATTCTGGTTGTGGATGATGAACCCCGAATTCGTGATGCCTGTCAAATGGTATTGAGTGAGGAAGGTTTTGAAGTAGCACTTGCAGCCGATGGCGAGCAGGGGCTGCAGATGATTGAAAAAGAGCATTTTGATATCATTCTGGTTGATCTCATGATGCCGGTACTCTCAGGTTTCGAAGTGCTTTCCCATGTGAAAAAGCATCATCCTGATACCGTTGTCATTGTGATTACCGGCTATGCAACTCTCGATCACTCTGTACGGGCCATGAAAAAAGGTGCCTTTGATTTTATACCCAAACCTTTTACACCGGATCAGCTCAGAGCAGTTGTAGCAAAGGCGATAAAATATAACCGCGCACTTCAGGATATTGCAGAAACCAATTCCCGGTTAAGGGTTATGGTAAACCGGCTTACTGATGGTGTTATGGCCTCAGACAGCGATAAACGTGTGGTTCTTGCAAACCCCGCTTTTCTTCATATGATCGGTTATCACGGTGAAGCTGTTCTAGGCAGAAGTATTGAGGATATTAAGGTAGGTGAACAGCTGCGCGATATGATTGACCGGGCCCTGGCCATGCCGGTTGATGCTTGCGCGGAGATAACCGAGGAGATAACCTGGGAGAGCGGTGATACAAACAGGATTTTCAATGTCAAATGTGCACCTTTCCCTGGTCGGGCCGGCTTTAACATCGGTACTATTACCGTCCTCAATGATATCACTGCGCTTAAAGAGATGGAGCAGATGAAGTCTGATTTTGTCTCCATGGTGAGTCATGAAGTTCGAAGTCCGATGAATTCGTTGTTGATGCAGATAAAAGTGATTCTTGACGGACTGGCCGGTGATGTTACCGATAAACAGCGCGAAATACTCGAGCGGGCTTCTGGAAAAATTCTTGGTTTGTCGGATATGGTCTCTGAACTGCTTGATCTTTCCAGGATAGAATCCGGTCTTATCAGCAGCGAGAAAGAAGCGGTGGATATAGCCGGCCTGCTCGCCGAACAAGTTGCCTTTCATTCCCCTGGAGCGGTGGAAAAAAGTATCGTCCTCGATCTGCAGGTAGCAGGTGAGTTGCCTCCGGTGCTTGCAAATCTGAGAAGTATGGAAGAGGTGTTGACCAATTTGATAACAAATGCAATTAAATATTCACCGGAGAACAGTCATGTCACCATTTCTGCAATGGTTGAAAATGAATATGTATCCATCTCCGTACAGGATACCGGTTATGGTATTCCGGAAGAGGATCTTGATAACGTCTTTAATCGATTCTATCGGGTCAAAGATGTGAACACCAGAACAATTCTTGGTACCGGACTGGGGCTTGCTCTGGTAAAGTCCATTATTGAAGCGCATCATGGCAGTATCAAGGTTACCAGTATTCTAGGTACCGGCAGCACATTTACCGTATTGCTTCCCATTGCCGATTCCTAACCCGCCTCCCTCTCTTCTGCACAGGATATACAGAGCAGGACACTGGGATCAAACTGCAAACGACCTTGGGCGATCTCTTCTTCACAGATTACACAGTACCCGTATTCATCAGCTCGAATGCGTAAGAGCGCGGACTGAATACGCTGTTTTTCAAGATCAGTGAGGCGGGCGGCAGCCTTGGCCATTGCCTGCTGCTGCATGGCATCCATACGTGACAGACGGCCAATCCGTGCCTGGTCAAGCTCCACCGGTGCTGTTCCATCTTTCCGACGTTGCTGTTCAGCAGTTATCTCTTTGAGACGTTGCTCAAGGCGGGTTTTGAAATATTTTAGCTTTATATCATGGCGCACCAATTCTTGTCTCCTTCCGGCATGATTGGTTCAGGGGCTTTTGCATCAACGCCACATCTTTCACGGGGATTTGACATGACCATCCAAATTGTGCGGCGATGAATCGGAGGGTTGTTTCCCGGTAAAAGGTGACATGGGTCGGGTCGCGGCGATAGTGCCAGGACGAAAAACGGCCATCTTCAGTTTGAAAGCATGTCATGATTCCCAGCCATCCCCCCGGTCTGAGCATTCGCTCAAAACGGGCAAACTCTTCAGCCGGCCTGTGGAAATGCTCAATGGTTTCCGTACAGGTGATAAAATCGTACGTCCGGTCAAGCTTGGATTGGTCTGGATGAAAATATGGATCAAAGAGACTTACTGTATGACCGGCTTCAGAGAATATATCAGCCAATACCGGTCCCGGCCCGCAGCCGTAATCAAGTCCGCTTCTGCAGGGTGTTAATTTTTTCAACAGAGGATGGGCGAGCCTGGACAGGAACGTTCGATACCCTCTATCGGTCAAATCATTCTTGTGGTCTTGGTATTGTGCATATTCCTCTTCAGGTGATAGCCAATGAGTTGAATTGAGAAAGGTTGCCATACAGCGGTCACAGCGGCAATATTCTCTGCCGTTTATGTTCATAAAAGAATGAGTTGCAGGTGCACTGCACAGGCTGCATTTTTCTATATTTTCAAACATCCAGGTGACTATCAAATGGCTGCAGTTTACATATCAAGGTGACGGGGAAATTTGTTTCCATTTGAATATCTCCGTAAGAAAGATCAATGTGATTTTATGATAATAGGCAAGAGGCAACTGTTCGTGTAGAATAACAGAAAATCACTGGAGGAGATAATAATTTCAATATGAAAATCATTTTGACCTACTTCTTACCAGATTATTAAACAGGGAATATTTATCATGACTCAAATACCTACACGTGAAGAAGCCTTTAATTTGCTGAAAAAATACAACCAGACCGAAAGTCTTATCAAACATGGTCTAGCTGTGGAAGGAGTGATGAGGTACTGCGCAAGAAAGTATAATGCTGATGAAGAACAATGGGGAATAATAGGGTTGGTCCATGATCTGGATTACGAGCAATTTCCTGATCAGCACTGTAAAAAAGCAGAAGAAATTCTAAAAGAACACGATTGGCCGGAAGAATATATACGAGCGGTAGTGAGTCATGGATGGGGAATCTGCTCTGACGTTGAGCCTCAAAGTGAAATGGAGAAAGTGCTTTACGCCATCGATGAATTGACCGGGCTTGTTACCACGACTGCACTTGTACGTCCTTCAAAAAGTGTACTGGATATGAAGGCTAAATCTGTGAAGAAGAAATGGAAGGACAAGCGGTTTGCCGCAGGAGTGGATCGGTCAATCATTGAAAAAGGTGCTGAAATGCTAGGAGTTGAGGTCTCGGTTTTAATTCAGGATACCATTATGGGCATGCGTGAGGTGGCAGAAGAGATTGGTTTGAAAGGTAAGTTACTATCATGAAGATTCGCAAACTAACCCCCGAAGAATACCCTAAGGCTTCAGCTTTGCTGCGACATGCATTCCCCGGCAGTAATTATGAAGTTCAGTTATTTGACAATCTCCATAAAAACGAAAAAATTCTGCATGAATGGATCTGTATTCATCGGAGCAAGGCTATAGCATATATTGCCTATTCCAATGCATTTAACGCAAAAAAAGTGTGCGGTCTCCACCTGGCACCATTAGCCGTGGCACCACAAATGCAAAAACAGGGGATAGGTTCTGAGCTGCTTCGTTTCTCCCTGCGACAGAAAGGAATCATGGAAAAGCCTCTCTTTGTCCTGGGTGATCCATATTTTTATAAGAAGTTCGGATTTGAACATTGCACCACGCCCATTTGCCCATTTGATCAAAACAACAAGCACTTCCTCAGTATCCGCAATACCACATCAAACACTTTTACAGTGGGGTATGAGCCTGAGTTTTTGATTGGAGCGTGACTCAATTTAGTGCCTTACGCCATTAAAGCTGTAATAAAAAACAAAAAAATAATTACCAAGGGATTAAGTTTCAGCAATTTCTGGAGAGAAAATCCTATCGCAAATTTGGCCAGCTTAATCAAACCACTGATAGAACGGTCCGAAAGGTCGGCTCGGCTACCCCACTTGACTGGTCTGCTGCTTTACCCGTCCAATTTGAAAACTCAGCGGTACGAAGTCTTTTTGGATACTCGTACACTAACAATATCTTTAGTGTTGCCGTTACCACACACTCTCCTTACATTAACAAAGAGCGTTTTATCAATCGTCCCACTCCATTAAAATCCCGAAACAATATGTCATCCAAAAGTGTAATAAGTGGAAAAAGTCGTCCAGTTTTGTTTTTCTATCAGGATTTTCACCTTCTCCTATATTAAAGCAGTAAAAATGGAAAAGCTAACGAACCGTTCTCTTCTTTCCAGTGTCAACAGGTTATAAATGTATATATCAAATAGTTGGAAATATAACCAATGACAATCTCAGCCACCTGGTACTAGCATCGTGTTGATCTTGTTCCTGTATCTCTTTGATTTTCTATAAGTAAACCGGTCAATCCAACTGAGAATGTAGCTTCACAGAATAGTCTTCAATCTTCGATAGAAAAAAAGACAGAGCCGCTTGTACTAGTGAGATTTGATTGTAAATATTGTACAAGTTTTCTTGTTAATATATGTTCAGCATTTCACCAGAGGTAGACCATTGATATCCAATTTTGTTTTGTCCCAAATTCTGATTGGGATCGCTATATGCTTTGATATTCTCTCTTTCCAATTTAAAGAGAGAAAGAAGATTGTGGCATGTTTGATTGTTTCCGCAACATTTATTTCCTGTCATTTTATGTTGTTGGGACACTGGACTGCTGCTTTTCTAGGGTTGCTTGCCGCAGCTCGTTTCACCACCTGCCTGTTTACATCATCGAAAAGGATGATGGGGGGCTTCATTCTTATCACATTTGTCATTTCAACGCTTTCTTTTGAAGGATTACTGTCTGTCCTTGGCTGTACTGCAACCGTCTTTACGACTGTTGCCTCTTTCAGTAAGGAAGATAAACTCCTCAGGCAGTTGATGCTGGTAGGCACAATGATCTGGATTACACATAACTATCTTGCTGGCTCCCCAGCGGCTGTACTCATGGAGGCTCTTTTCATCAGTTCTAATCTCGTCGGTTACTTCCGTTATTACATCAGGCCGAAAAAGTTGGTACTCCATCCATAAAAACTGAAAATAACAGGGTTCCTAAACTCCGTAGTGAATTTAATTTAAGCATCAATCGCATAAAGGACGGCAGATGAAGATTATCATAAGACAGTGTTTGTTAAATGAATTAAATACCTTACACTTGATTGGATATGAAACGTTTGATGAGACATTTAGGTCAATGAATAGTCCAGAAACAATGAACAAGTATCTTCGAGAATCATTTAGCATGGAAAAACTGGCACAAGAACTGAGGAATGCATACTGCAAGTTTTATTTTATTTATTTCGACAGTGAATTGGCCGGATATGCAAAGATTAATTATACACCAGCTCAGTCTGATATTAATGATCCTGAATCTGTTGAAGTTGAGAGAATATATGTACGGAAAGAATATGAAGGAAAAGGATTAGGTAAAGTATTAATGGAATATGTCTTTCAGCAAGCAAAACAAAACAGAAAGAAGTATGTCTGGCTAGGTGTATGGGAAAAAAATGTCAATGCAATCACATTCTATGAGAAGATGGGATTTAAGCAGGAAGGACAACATTTATTTCAAATAGGAAATGAACTACAATCTGACCTGATAATGAAGAAGATCGTCAATAAAAGTTAGAAACTTGAAGTATAAACCTCACCTTGTCAGTAAAGAGTGGTACATGATTCGGATTGGTAGGTCGAAGCTCAACCACTTTACGGAGGACTACCTTTTGAAATTTGTGTTCTGTTCAAATCTAGCCCTGTCGCAGAGAAGCTACAATTTGGCTGTAACTTAACTTTGTTCTCAAACTCACGAAAGGTCACTGGTTTTGGGAGCCATCGGCTTCCTTGAGCGGGTCTTGTTCAATAGCCAGGAGGAGCGGCGACTACAACATACCCTCCTGCCTGTACAGGCTGATAGTAGACTCCATCTGCGGTGTAGTATGTTGCACCTTGGACGACAATAGTTGTCGAAGTTGGTGGCGGTTTCGCGACCGCAGTTCCAATTGCCAGGCCGACGAATATTCCAGCAAGAGCTGCCCCCCCATGACGATGGTGACTG
>MAXH01000255.1 GCA_001750925.1 Desulfobulbaceae bacterium S3730MH12 | reverse complement strand
CAGGCTGACTGATAGCTAACTGCTCAGCAGCCTGAGTTAAATGTTTTGTTTTGGCAACGGCTGCAAATGTACGAAGTTGATAAAGCTCCATATTTTTTGTCTCTCAAAAAGTCATCAGATTATTTGATCAGCGTAATCACATCATACGATTAGCTTTCTTTTCATATTGTCCATACAGTGCAATAGACCAAAAAAACAGATTATTGGAAACTAAGAAACAGGTAAGCGAGGGACGAGACTCCAAGAGATTCTGAAATGAAAACCTGGAATAAACATATGGAACCTATAGAATTTATACAAAAAAAAGTAAAAGAATATTACTGGAATGATGACATTAATTGTGCCACTACTAATCTTAAAATTTTATCAGAAAAATATGACATTGAATTATCTGATCAAATTATAGATTCGGCTCTTGGGATGCATGGTGCAGGACAATACGGGGCTCAATGTGGTTTGGTTGAAGGCACTTTAATGTTTCTGGGTATTCTTGGAAGAAGAATGGATATTTCAGACAATGATATTGTAAATTCCTGTAACGAGTTTGCTCAACAATTTGAAAACCGGTACAATAGTTTGTTATGTGATGTCTTGCGGCCGGAAGGTTTTTCTTCTCACAATCCGCCACACCTTTGCGAAGAATTTACATGCCAGGCGGTATTATTTAATGTTGATTTTATAGAAGGGTTTTTACACAAGTACAGAGAATAAAAAATCAAATAATTACATTTATATATATCTTTTAATAGGAGAGATATGTCCCATGATTATCCTTTCTAATTTTTTTGTTGGAGAAAGAAGAGAAACTGCCGGTTCGCATTATTGATACTTACTTAGACCATCTTGTAGGCTATCGGCTTATATACATTCAAGCAGATCCGGACCGAGATAGGTTCTCTCGTTTTCTCCCAGAATGCCAAGAGAGAGACAGATAAGGGTCCAGAAATGGACGACCCCGTAGTTGCCTCCATAGTGATGACCGATATCCTCCATCTGGGAATGACAGTTATGGCAGGGGGTGAGCACATAGCTCGCCCCGGTTGCTGCAATCTGGTCAAATTTTCGTTTGCCATAGGTTCTGCGATGTTCAGTCATGCCCGCCTGCAGGAATCCACCGCCTCCGCCGCAACAATAGTTGGCACTGCGATTAGGCTGCATGTCGATGAAATTCTCCTCACCCACCAGAGATTTTGTTACAAATCTCATATCTTCAGCAATCGATTCCCCGTAAGCTTTTCGAACAATCATGCAGGGATCCTGAACGGTGAAAATAATGTTCTTCCTGTTCCAATCTGAATTGACGGGTAATTTTCCTTCACGGATCCACCTGGCATAATAGGTCACAAGGCTTTCAAGCTTGAAATCCGCCTCCATACCAAACCTGTTTATACCATTCCACATTGTATAGTAGGAGTGGCCGCATTCGGTGTTCAGCCATACCTCACAACCCAACTCATTCACTGCATCGACTCTCTTCTGGATCACCTCGCGCCACGCCTCTTCATTGCCTGAAAACATGCAGAAATTTTCCGCAGCCCATGCCCTGGATGAGTAAGTCCAGTCGGCACCGACAATATCGAAGATTTTCCAGAGCGGCACCATTTCGTCAGGTTCACTCATCGGTTCACGGGAATTCTGGTTGACGAAGAAATGTGCACCTTTTTTATCCATCGGTGCCTGCAAATTTTTAAACTCCGGCTGCAGTTCGCGGACTTCTTCAAGGACATCTTGTACCACAAAGACAAAATCCTCAGGAGGCAGCCCCATGGCACTGGTAGAGTCGGTTGACTGGATGAGCTGGCATGAGCGCACGATACCGGCCGGTTTTTTTTCCTGGGGCCAGTTGGAGCGGGCAAGAAAAACCAGCTGGGAGACATCGATGCTCATGGGGCAGACATGCTGACACCGTTTGCATTGAGTGCATGCCCACACCCATTTACTGGTGGAAAGTTCTTTGTCCATGCCAAGCATGGCCATGCGGATAAATTTACGGGGATCCATGTTTTCTATGCCGGATGCAGGGCAGCCGGAAGAGCAGAGTCCGCAGGTTAGGCAGGCTTCGAAGCTGGCACCTTCAGGCAGCAGTTCTTCAGCTTTTTCTTTAAAATTGATTATAGGTATTGTTGTTTCCGTCATGCCACTTCCTTGTGAAGCCAGGAACCTTTTATGTTAAGAGTTTTTCCACTTCTTCTACAGCCTTATATGCTGTGGCTATAGCCACGCCAGCTCCGCAGCGCCCTCGAATCCAGTCCTGGTGGGCAAGAATAACACCAGCTGCAAAGAGGTTTTTGCTGTAAGGTTGGCCGCGGCTATCAAGTGGTCTGAAGCTGGAATCAACTTCAATGCCTGCACTGTTGACTGAATGACCACGATAGTCTGTATATTTTTCTCTGTACCATTTTCTCCTTGAAGCCGGTTGAGTAACGGGGAGGTTAAGCAGAGGTTCGCTTACACCATCAATGCTTGCCTCCAGGCCTCCACTAAGAAAACGACCGGTGGCGAGAATAACACTCTTTGAATGAATTGTTATTGGGCCAAATGAATCGCTCAGAGAAAGTTGAGCGCCGTCCTCAATAAATACCAGTTTGTCTACTTTCTGTTGCGGGATAAGGATGACTCCCTTTTGGGGAAGGAGTTGTTCGAACATCTCACGCAGCCGAATTCCGGGAACAGATGGCGGCATTGTTGGAATCTCAAATATCTGCAGCCCGGTAAGCTGCTCCATCTTCTCTCTCACCAGATCCGGTGTATGCATCCCGAGAATTGCCGGTAAACCTATAATTTTTGCATCTTCCGCTGCTTCAACCAAGATTTTGGCGAGTTTTTCACGTGTTGCAGGAACTTCCAGAGAACGTGCCATGACCTCCGGGTATATTTCACCAGAAGCCATATCAGGGAACTCTACCCGTCTGCTGCTGAGTTTCGGCCATTTGTCTTTCAAGTTGGCCACAACCTGACGACTGCTGAAACCTTTGAGGCCTTTGAAGTCGATAATGACACAGGGTTCTTTCTGAGAAAAGGCTGTAGAACCGACCTTCATGGTAGAGGGAACACAGAGGGTGGGCTTGAGGGTCCCGGCGGGCGTGAGGACACGGATATTTGATTTTTCGGGAGGGGTGTAGGTGATTCCGCATTCCCCCAGAAAACTGGTAAATTGTTCAAAAGCTGTGAAAATATCAGTTTTAGGAATGCGACAAAGTGGATGCCCCGGATGGGAATCTTTCAGCTGTTCTATTCCCTGCCACGGGTCTTCTATTGAGGAAGGGTAATCGGGGGAAAGGGAGCCCAGCAGATCAAGATATCCCGTGGTATAGGCCACAGCACCGGTATTGCCGATCTGGGCGGTTTTGATATCTCGTTTCAGGGCAAAGATCGATGCGGCAAAACCGGCAAGACCGGTACCGATAACCGCCAGTTCTGCAGTAAAGTTTCGGTCTTCTTCAATCATGTACTACATCTCCAGGTAAAACCTTGTTGTTCAGTTATGATAGACTCGTAAAAAGGTCATTCAAAGTTATAGATGGCTAAGTTAAAAAGTTCGATATACAAGTATCTGTCAAAAACCTACAACGCAGGAGATCGGGCTTTTTACGACGCCATCAATCATCATTGATATTATCCAGCCCCAGCAACCCACAATGCAATGCTTCCGCCAGTTCCATCTGGGCAGCCTGCAGGCCCCAAGTGACGGTGCGTGTTCCTTTGAAACGTTCGTTAAAGAAATCACGCATATGGATAAGTCCTGTTGTATCGTGGTAATGGCCCTGGTCATAGAGGTAGGAGGCAATACGGATACCGCAGAATGAACCCTGGCACGGACCCTTGCCTGCACGGGATCTGAGAGCAATGGCTTTAAGGGTCATCTCTTTTTCGGCACCGGGTGCATCCTTGACAATTTCATCTATTGCCGACTGAGGTACCATTTCACATTCACAAAGAATCATGTCTTCGGGGTCATTGGCTTTGTACCAGTATTTTGGTGAAGCTCCGGGTTCAGTCCATTTGCAACTTTCTTCGTCGGGCAGAGGAGTTATATGGGTTTGACATGGCTCGCTGTTATTCAGTCGTTCGGCAACCAGGTCGCATGTTTTCTCAGCCATCAGTCTGTAAGTGGTCAGTTTACCACCCGTTATTGTACTGAAATTAGAAAGGTTTTGTGTGGAGTGGTCCAGGAGGGCAAACCCCCTGGTTGCTTCTCTGTCGTCACTGCCGCCTGCGGACTGCAGGAGGGGACGTACTCCGGAAAATGCCCTGATATACCGGGCTGCTGCAAGAGTCGGTATCATGGCGGCTCCTTCCCGGACGTTGATATCAATTTCTGCAACAGTCGGCTTGACCGTTTCAAGATCGTCGACACGTATCGAGGTGGTGCCGAGAACGGATACAGTTCCTCCGGGTACCAGGATGTCACCGTCACCTGGAGGCCGTAATCGGTTGATCACATGGGTTGTTAAACGGTCATGGCTGACAAGCAGGGTTCCTTTGGAGTAGAGCAGACTGACATCTTTACAGCCGGCCAGCTGAGCGATGTTCATGGCCCAGGCTCCGCCTGCATTTATATACTGTTTGGCGTAAATAGTTAGGGTGGTGTTTGTCCGGTTATCCCTGCATGTTGCACTCTCTATTTTTCCATCTTTGACAGTGAAGAGGAGAATTTCGGTATGGGGGCGAAAAGAACTGTTATTCAGCATTTGAGCATGAGCTACATTGAGCAGTGCCAGACGAAATGGATCGATAGTTGCGTCCGGGACTCTGTATGCTTTGAAGAGCCTATCGGATAACAGCGGTTCGAGTTTTTTCGCATCAGCGCAGGAGATTTGATCACAGGCTATTCCTGCCGGCTGGCACAATGCAGCAAAGTTCTCCGCAAAGCCGGGATCATCGCCTTCGACAGCAACAAAAAGTCCCCCTGTCTCTTCAATGCATTGAGAGGCGACATGCTTGAGGATAGTGCTTTCCTCCCTGCATTCAATTGCGGAATGAAGATCACTGGAGATATACCTGCTTCCTGAATGGAGCAGGCCATGGTTTCCGCCGGATGCACCTGCGCACAGATCCTTTCTGTCTATAAGAAGGGATTGCACTCCCCTGAGTGCAAGGTCGCGCATGATACCCGCACCGGTAACACCAGCACCGATTATCAGGACTTCAGTTTCAATTCTCTGTTCTTTAGGTTTTTGTGTCATGTTGCTGAAGGGTGGCAGAATTTTTATCTCTGATAATGTGTAATCCAGTTAACTGAATAGTTCAAGTGAAAATCGTATAAATTTCGTTCGAAAGTAGACTCAGCTGTAGCCGAAACTTTTACGGCGCCATTATGATTGGCAAAGATCATTACTGCAATATCAATTACCAAAATTAAATCTTCTTGACATTGCAAAACTCAATCGATAGTATGAATGATATTGATTATCATTATATTGAGATGTGCTGCTGCAGCAGTCTCTTATTATTTTTGTCGGGGGGCTTAAATGAGTTCTAATATGTCATCTAAAGTGTTTTTTGTTGCCATTGCTATACTGCTTTTTTCTCACCCGCTTTGGGCGGATTCACGCTATATAACCTGTAGCAGTCGTGACTCTCAATATACATACTGCCGGGTTAATACGGAAGATCAGGTCAGGCTGAGTCGGCAGCTTTCGTCACATGAGTGCATTGAAGGGAGAACCTGGGGCTACGATCGAGGTGGGATCTGGGTTGACAGGGGGTGTCGTGCTGAGTTTACCGTTGGCCGCTCAAGTTATTCATCGCCTGGAGCCGACTATGGTCAGGGACAGGTCCCTAATTTGCAGGATTTGATCGGTGCCAAAGGACGTGATGCCGAAAGACAGATGGAGCACCGTGGGTACAGGTGGATTCGCACCGACAAGTCGGGCTACAGTGCCTACAGCTATTGGCGTGATAATCGAAGCCGCCAGTGTATAGCCGTTCGCACCACCCAGGGGCGCTATGCATCCATTATGTATACCCCCAATTTTGACTGTAATCAGGGTGGTCAGAACAATGGCAACTGGGAAGGGGACAGGGCTCCTTCTCATCCCCGTGGAGATATCTATTGGGATTACAGTGCCAACAGGCCTTGTGCCCGCGGCTACGTGAACTGCGACGCTTCCGGTGATTGTGGGCGCCGGGGCAATGAGGCCACCTGTCGAAATAGGGGAGGTGGCAGTGGCGGGCATCCTCCTGGAAATATTTTCTGGGACTATGATCGACAAAGGCCATGTCCGAATGGTTATGTAAACTGTGATGCCAGGGGAGCTTGCGGGAAACGTGGTGATGCCTCGAGCTGTCGTTAATATGGTACACCTGGTTCCATCAGTGATACACTAGATAGCATCATGAGTTATATGAGTTCTATTCTTCTTTGACAGTCAAAGTCCTGCTGACAGCATCCTTCCAGCCGTTGTACTTTCTCATTCTCAGCTCTTCAGCCAGGGAAGGTTCAAAGCGCCTGTCCCGTTTCCATGTAGTACCCAATTCTGCTGGAGGCGGGAAGATCCCCCCGTACAACCCGGCAAGGTAGGCTGCACCCACTGCTGTTGTTTCAAGAACTATTGGCCGGTCAACAGGCGCACTGAGGATATCTGCGAGAAACTGCATGGTATAATTTGAGGCCACCATGCCGCCATCCACTCTCAGTACCGTCTCCCCCATCTCTTTCCAGTCTCCCCGCATTGCGTCAAGAAGGTCGCGGGTCTGGTAGCAGACAGATTCAAGCGCTGCCCGTGAGAGTTCCGCGGGGCCTGTTGCTCTGGTGATACCGAAGATTGCTCCACGGGCATCAGGATCCCAGTGAGGTGCCCCAAGTCCGGTAAAGGCAGGTACCAGATAAACGTCCTGGTTAACATCAGCCTGGCGGGCAAGTGAACCAGTGTCTGAGGCGGTCTTAATAAGCCCCATTGCATCCCGCATCCACTGGACTGCCGCTCCTGCTACAAAGATGGAGCCTTCAAGGGCATAGGTTGTGACTCCGTTTAATCGATAGCCGATGGTAGTGAGTAATTTATTGGTTGATATGACAGCCTGTTCACCGGTATTGAGCACAATAAAGCAACCGGTGCCATAGGTGGACTTAATCATTCCCGGCTCAAAACATGCCTGACCTACCAGCGCTGACTGTTGGTCGCCGGCGATCCCGCGAATGGGGATTGAATCACCAAAAAGGGTCTTATCAGTGACGCCGAAATCGGCAGAGGAATCTTTTACTTCTGGTAGAAGTGATAGTGGAATGTCGAGGAGTTCCAGGAGTTCTTTATCCCATCTGTTATCGTGGATATTGTAGAGCATTGTACGGGAGGCATTGGTGGCATCCGTTAAGTGCTCTTTTCCGCCGGTCAGCCGCCAGAGGAGAAAAGTGTCGATGGTGCCGAAGGCGAGCTTTCCTGCTTCTGCATTTTCTTTAGCCCCTTCAACATTATTAAGGATCCAGTGGAGCTTGGTGCCTGAAAAATAGGGGTCTAGCAGGAGTCCGGTTTTCGAGGTAATCATCTGCTCATGTCCGGAGTCCTTTAACTTTCGACAGAACTCTGCGGTTCTGCGATCCTGCCATACAATAGCTTTATGAATAGTCTTTCCTGTATCTCTATCCCAGACGACAGTGGTCTCTCTCTGATTTGTGATGCCGATAGCTGCAATATCGATGACAGAGAGGGCTGATTTTTTCAGCGCCTTTTGGCAGGTGGCAAGAGTACTGCTCCAGATTTCCTCGGGGTCATGTTCTACCCAGCCGGATTGTGGAAAAAACTGTTCAAATTCCTGCTGAGCTGATGCGATTATCTCAAACTGATCATTAAAGATAATTGCACGGCTGGAGGTTGTTCCCTGGTCAATTGCAAGTATATGTGCCGGCATTGTATTTCTCCTGATAAAATTCCTGTAAAATACAAAAACAGTTTAGTGCCTTACTCAATAAAAGCTGTAATAAAAAACAAGAAAATCTAAAGTGCTATTTAATTCAAGTGGTTAATCTCTGTATCAAGGCACTTAACCAGCGTAACTAAAAAGTTTTCCGACTTGTCGGGTTACGGTATATGTCGTCAACCTGTTTTTTGTATTGAGTGGTTGAAGTTTGCAAAGAACTTATGGGAAAAGCGGCAAAAAAATGATAGGTTATTTGGGATTAATGGGGAAAGGAGTGATATTCTGGAAAAGTTAGAATGAACTCATTGAGCGATTACTTATCAATTTTCGAACATTTCGAAAATGTATAATTGATGGCGTCGTAAAAAGTTCGATCTACGGCGTTGCAGGTTTTTATCAGCACCGGGACATACCATATGTATTGTCTCAGCACTGATAAAAACACTGCGCCTTGTATATCAAACTTTTTAACTTAGCCATCTATAGCTGCAATCGACTTTTTTACGAGTTCATTATAATTGACATTGCGAAAAAGCGAGTGTATTTTTCGCAAATCAGATCAACCAATAGATATAGGAGGAGACCTCATGTTGAAGAAGTTTGCATTGATTGCTGCTGTAGCTGCACTGAGCGTTCAAAATGTCTACGCCGGTATGGACGAGGCAAAAAAATGGGTTAATGATGAATTCCAACCATCAGCTTTATCTGAAAGTGAACAGCTGAAGGAAATGGAGTGGTTCGTTAACGCTGCCAAACCTTTCAATGGTATGGAAATTAATGTGTTATCGGAAACGATTCCAACACATGAATATGAGTCCAAAATACTTACCAAAGCCTTCGAAGAAATCACCGGAATTAAAGTCAACCACCAGTTGCTTGGTGAAGGTGAAGTAGTCCAGGCCGTTCAAACACAGATGCAGACCAAGCGAAATCTGTATGATGCTTATATCAACGATTCAGATTTAATTGGTACTCATTCTCGCCTGCAACTGGCAGTTAACCTGTCGGACTGGATGGGTGGCGAAGGTAAAGATGTCACCAATCCATCGCTGGATGTGGATGACTTCGTAGGTAAATCATTTACTACCGGACCTGATGGTAAGCTCTATCAATTACCTGATCAGCAGTTTGCCAACCTGTACTGGTTCCGTAAAGACTGGTTCGATCGTCCTGAGCTGCAAAAGAAATTCAAAGAAATCTATGGCTACGATCTAGGCGTACCCGTTAACTGGTCAGCTTATGAAGATATTGCTGAATTCTTTTCGGTTAAAGTCAAAGAAATTGATGGTGTAAAAGTTTTTGGACATATGGATTACGGTAAGCGTGCTCCAGACCTTGGCTGGCGTATGACAGATGCATGGTTATCCATGGCCGGGGCCGGCAGCAAAGGTTTACCCAATGGTATCCCAGTAGATGAATGGGGTATTCGTATGGAAAAAGGCAGCTGCAACCCTGTGGGTGCTTCAGTTTCACGCGGTGGTGCTGCGAATGGACCTGCCGCTGTTTACGCCATTCGTAAATGGGATGAGTGGCTTCGTAAATATGCTCCTCCTGGTGCGGCCAGTTATGATTTTTATCAGTCTCTGCCTGCCCTGTCACAAGGTAACGTAGCTCAGCAAATTTTCTGGTACACTGCATTCACCGCATCCATGGTGGCCCCTAAGTCCGAAGGTAATAATACCGTTGACGACAGTGGTAAGCCGCTATGGCGCATGGCTCCCTCTCCACATGGTCCTTACTGGGTGGAAGGACAGAAACTGGGCTATCAGGATGCCGGTTCCTGGACATTGTTCAAGTCAACGCCTGTTGACCGTCGTAAAGCTGCGTGGCTGTATGCACAGTTTGTGGTCTCTAAGACCGTGGATGTCAAGAAAAGCCATGTCGGCCTGACATTTATTCGTGAAAGCACCATCAATCATGACTCATTTACTGAGCGTGCACCTAAGCTTGGCGGGCTGGTTGAATTTTATCGCTCACCTGACAGGGTTATGTGGTCACCCACCGGTGTCAACGTGCCTGATTATCCCAAGTTGGCACAAATCTGGTGGCAGCAGATAGGTGATGTTAACTCCGGTGCATTTACTCCACAGCAGGCTATGGATCGTCTGGCTGAAGAAATGGATCTGGTTATGGCGCGTATGCAGAAAGCAGATGAAAAAGCCAACACCTATGGTGGTTGTGGTCCGCGCCTGAATCCGAAAAGTGATCCGAACGAATGGCTCAGTAAGCCCGGTTCACCCAAGGCTAAGGTTGACAATGAAAAGCCACAGGGAGAGACCATCAGCTATGATGAACTGGTTAAACGCTGGAAGAAATAGTATCCGGTAAATAACCAAAGATAAGTGTCGGGACCGTGGGGCCTGTAATAAAAGCAGGCCCCATGGTTATTAAAAACATTGCGATATAATCATCCCGGATAATTCTTCAACGTATATTAACATTGGAACAACTACAGAACGTGTAGCGGAATTTTTAGTAGACCACAGTGATATGCTGGTGATAACTAATAATATCACATAAGGGATGGCTGAATGACTATTGAATTAAGAGATGTAACATTTCGGGTTGGGGCGGAGACGCATATATATGAAACGAATCTGGTACTTAAACCCGGTGGATTTAATATTCTTTTAGGTACTACACTCAGTGGTAAAACTACCCTGATGCGGTTAATGGCAGGACTGGAAAAACCAACGACGGGAGAGATCTGGACCAAAGATCGGAACGTGACCGGAGTTGCGGTACAGAAACGCAGTGTTGCCATGGTTTACCAGGCTTTTATCAATTACCCCAGTTTTTCGGTCTATGACAATATTGCCTCACCTTTAAAAGTTGCCGGCCTGTCTAAAAATGCTATCAAAGAGAAGGTTCACCGCTTCGCCGACCTGTTAAAACTGACGCCCATGCTCAATCGTCTGCCGAGTGAACTTTCAGGCGGACAACAGCAAAGAACGGCTTTAGCAAGGGCACTTGTCAAAGGCACTGAACTCGTATTACTGGATGAACCGTTAGCCAATCTTGACTATAAGCTGCGCGAAGAATTGCGGGACGATTTACCAAAGTTGTTCGCTGATACAGGGGCTACCGTGGTTTACGCCACCACTGAACCACTTGAGGCTTTGATGTTGGGTGGTCACACTGCAACACTCAAAGAAGGCCGCGTTGTTCAGTTTGGAGAGACTGCCTCGATTTATCGGAAGCCTGCAACGCTTGAAAGTGCAGAAGTGTTCTCAGATCCACCGATTAACACTGCTGCCATTAAGAAACGCGGACAAATGGCTTATCTGGGTGAAACTGTTTCCTGGAAACTTACGGGACAACTGGCGTCTCTGCCTGATGGAAATTACAAGATTGCCCTGCGGCCTCACCATCTGTTACCTGAAGGGCAGGGTGTCGAAGTCAAAGGTATTGTCCAGATTGCTGAGATCAGTGGCTCGGACAGTATTATTCGTATAAATGTGGAAGACAATGTCTGGGTCTGCGAAACTCGCGGCATTCATTCCTACAAATTTGGTGAAAAGGCTCGTTTTGTCTTTAATGCTGATCACTGTATGTATTTCGGAGCTGATAATAAGCTTATCTAATTCCCCATCTTCGTTCGATTAGACTGACATGACGAATTCAGACAGGTTGTAACATGGCAAGAATCAGATTTAAAAATGTACAGCATGCTTACCCGCCACCCAAGGGTCAGAAACCGGTGTATGCACTTAAAGAAGTCAATCAAATATGGGAAGATGGAGGTGCTTATGCTCTGCTTGGTCCTTCAGGTTGCGGTAAGACAACTCTGCTGAACACCATTTCCGGTTTGCTGACGCCTTCTGAAGGCGAAATCTATTTTGATGATCAGGATGTGACACATCTGCCCACTCCAGACAGACGTATTGCTCAGGTGTTTCAGTTTCCCGTGGTCTACGACACCATGACAGTATTTGACAATCTTGCATTTCCCTTACGTAACCGGGGAATGGATGAAACCGCTGTAAAACTACGTGTCGACCAGATTGCAGAGATGCTTGATCTGACCGCCAATCTTAACAAGAGGGCATCCGGCCTGACAGCAGACGGTAAGCAGAAAATTTCTCTGGGTCGGGGGTTGGTACGTTCTGATGTCAATGCGATCCTGTTCGATGAACCATTGACGGTTATCGATCCACATCTGAAATGGCAGCTTCGCTCGAAACTGAAGGAATTGCACCAGCAGATTGGCGTAACTATGATTTACGTTACCCATGACCAAGTGGAGGCATTAACCTTTGCTGACAAGGTAGTGGTCATGTTTGAGGGAACAGTAGTGCAGGTAGGTACCCCGGTGGAACTGTTCAACAGGCCAAAGCATAAATTTGTCGGTTATTTTATCGGTTCACCGGGCATGAACTTCCTGCCCTGTAAAATTGACCGGGGACAGCCTGTTTTTCATAGCAATCTCCTTAGCACCTCTCATCCGGTCAGCAATGATTTGAGCGGCAGGATTGAAGTCGGTATTCGACCGGAGTTTGTTGAATTTGCCGATGATGGCATCCCGGTTGTTATTGAAAGTATTGAAGATCTAGGCCGATATCAGGTTGTCACTGTCAAACACGAATCCGAAGTGATCAAAATGGTGGTTGACGAAGACCGGCCGATACCGACAGAAAGTCCGAAAATCCAATTGAACCCGGATATGACACGAATTTTTTGCGACGACTGGCTTGTTGGAGGTGGGCAGAATGAATAAAACATTGAATCAAAAAGCCTGGTGGCTGGTGGCGCCGGTACTGGTACTGGTCGCCTTCAATGCATTTATTCCGCTGATGACGGTGGTCAATTATGCCTTCCAGGAAACCTTTGGCAACAATGTGTTTTTCTGGGAGGGTACGACCTGGTTCGAACAGGTGTTGCGCTCGGATCGTTTTCACGATGCCCTCATACGTCAACTGCTGTATACCGGCATGATTCTGGCGATTGAGGTGCCGCTTGGTATCGGTGTTGCGCTGACCATGCCGCGTAAAGGCCCTTGGGTGTCGGTCTGCCTGGTGTTGATGGCGCTGCCGTTGCTGATTCCGTGGAACGTGGTTGGTGCCATGTGGAATATTTTCGCGCTGCCCGATATCGGCCTGCTGGGCCACACCCTGAATTCAATGGGTATTGATTACAATTTTACCAGGCAGCCTGTGTCAGCCTGGATGACCACCGTGCTTATGGATGTGTGGCACTGGACATCGCTGATCGTGCTGCTCTGTTACGCGGGATTGAGTTCTATCCCCGATGACTACTACCAGGCAGCGAATATCGACGGCGCCAGCCGCTGGGCGATATTTCGTTATATCCAGCTGCCGAAAATGAAACGGGTACTGACAATTGCTATCCTGTTGCGTTTCATGGACAGTTTCATGATCTATACCGAACCGTTTGTGTTAACTGGTGGAGGACCCGGCAACACAACTACCTTCCTGTCGATTGATTTGGTAAAGATCGCGCTCGGTCAGTTCGACCTGGGGCCGGCTGCAGCGATGTCCCTGATTTACTTCCTGGTGGTTTTGCTGATCTGCTGGGTGTTCTACACTCTCATGATGCGTAACGAGGAGCAGTAATATGACCCATCCAAGAAAATGGCTTGTACCGACACTGTATATCCTGTTTTTAATGTTACCGATTTACGGTCTGCTTGCCATGTCATTTAAGACCACGGGCGAAATACTCGGCGGTTTTTCGTTTTTCCCGCAACAGTTTACGTTGGCTAATTATAAGGTTATCTTTACCGACCCGACCTGGTATAACGGTTACATCAATTCGATTATATATGTGGTGATTAACACCGTGATCTCTGTGTCGGTTGCCTTGCCGGCCGCTTATGCATTTTCCCGTTACCGCTTTCTCGGCGACAAGCACCTGTTTTTCTGGCTGCTGACCAACCGCATGGCACCACCGGCGGTATTTGCACTACCGTTTTTCCAGCTCTATTCAGCAATCGGTCTGTTCGATACCCATATCGCCGTGGCATTGGCACACTGTCTGTTTAATATACCGCTCACAGTCTGGATACTTGAAGGCTTTATGTCCGGCATTCCAAAAGAGCTGGATGAAACTGCTTACCTGGATGGATATTCGTTCCCGAGATTCTTTATACGTATTTTTATTCCGACCATTGCGGCAGGCATAGGAGTAGCCATGTTTTTCTGTTTCATGTATTCGTGGGTTGAACTGCTGCTGGCGAAAACATTGACCTCGGTCGATGCCAAGCCGATCGCAGCGACAATGACGCGCACGGCGAGCAGTTCGGGTTACGAGTTGGGTCTGCTGGCTGCGGCGGGTTCGCTGACTATCCTGCCCGGCGCGATCGTCATATATTTTGTTCGTAACTATATCGCCAAGGGCTTTGCGCTCGGGCGGGTTTAACCAGAGGGTAATGTTATGGGTTTATCCTGGATGGCCTGGACCTGGCCAACAGCTGCTTTCTTTATAATTTTATTCTTATCGATTGTTGCCATGGGCGTATGGGAACGTTACAGCCCCGGTGGAAATCCAAGGCACGGCGTATTCGGTCTGGACACCACGCGGGGCGACCGACTGTTTATTTCCTGGCTTGGCACCGGTTTTATCAACCTCGGCTGGCTCGCCTTTTTCGGTGCGCCATTGTGGGGCGGACTCGCGTTGGCGATTGGTTGGTTTGTATTTGTCTTTAGATATGTATAGATTAAATCATAGGGAAATTTTAGAGTAAATTGCTGTCCGAGTATTTCAATTATCTTGCGTAAATTCTTTCTATATAGCCGAAATTTACTCTCCTAGGCTCTGCGTGGAAGCGAGGAACGAGACTCTGAGGCTGCGGCAGATAGACTGAAGGAGTTCATCTTAATCCCTACGCCGGTATCCGGGGTTTTCTTTCCGCCACTCCTGAACACGCTTTAGTTTCTGAGAAGCAACCTTACTGGCTTTCCGGCAGTCAGTTTCAGGTGACCGCTGACAGTTAGCTATAAAAGCGATTACTTATCACCCATCACTCTTAATTTTCGACAAAAATAATTGACATTGGTTGATTTTTAGTATTAGTTAATTGTTAACCTATATAAAAAAATTAACCAGAAAATTTTCATCAATATACAGCACTGCAAACAGATAGGCCAAAAGGGCCATTTATGGAAGGACACTAACTGACGGTTTCTCCTCCAGGGAGAGACTCTATACCATTTAATCCTCGAGCGGCTTTTCCGGGGCGCTATGCTCAGAGTGTGATGTTTTGAGTATGATAAAATTGGTGAATTCCGGGAAAAAAGGATTGAGCTATGGGCGTTGCGTTGTTAGGAATGGGCATCTGCGGCTTCACTCCCACGTCGACAAGTCTGTCGTATCGTGAGATGATTGCTAAAGCTGCCAAAATGGCTTATAGGGATGCGGGCGTCACGATCGATCTGATAGACGGCGCAGTATCTGCAGAAGAAGATTTTCCTTCAGGCTACTCAATTGCCGACGAGTACGTTCCTGATCAGCTAGGCATGGTGCGCAAACCTGTGTACACCATACCTGGCGATTTTATGCATGCCGTGGCATCGGCAGCCATGCAGATCGAGACAGGACGCTACGATATTCTGGTGGTCGAGTCTTACAGTAAGGCCTCGAATATGTTGACCAAGGATGAAATGATTCGATTCGCTTACGACCCTATATATAATCGGTTCGGCCTGTCACCACATTGGCTGGCAGGGTTGGAACTCAATTCCTTCCTGAGTGAATCGGGTTTTACTATTGATGATGTGGCTGAAGTTGTGGTCAAAAACCGTGCAGCCGCTATCGCCGACACTAAATCTCCTTATGGCGACACTTTCTCGATTGAGGATATCATTAACGCCCGTCCAGTGGCACAGCCATTGACGGAACTGATGTTTGCTCAGCACGCCGACGGTGCAATCATTGCAGTACTGGGCACCGATGAGGCCGCCCGCAAATATGCACGTAAACCGGCCTATTTCGCGGGCATTGGCTGGGGGTCAGGCAATTCTATTCTCGAGCGTCGTGATCACAGCCTTTCAGCTGGTACGGCAATTGCGGCCGAGCGAGCCTATGAAGAATCGGGCATTAAAGCCCCACAGGAAGAAATCGATGCGTACTTTGTCTCCGATGCCTATGCGCATCGGCAATTAATGCATCTGGAGGCCCTGGGTCTAAACGGCAGCCCGGGTCTGGTTGTCAATCCCAATGGTGGTGCCCTGGGTGGCGGCGACCTTTTTGAAGCCACAGGCGGCGCGCGCCTCTACGAAGCATTGTCACAGCTTCGTGGTGAAGCCGGCGCATGTCAGGTAGAGGCCGAGCGAGTACTGGTACATGCCTGGCGTGGAGTCCCAACCGATTCCTGCGCTGTGGCCATTTTGGACAGCGAAAGGAGGATATCATGAGTAATCGCGTAGCTGTTATTGGTGTAGGGATGACAAAATTCATGCGCCGTGCCAAAGAGGCTCCTGGCGAACTGGCAGCCCAGGCGGTCCGCATGGCCCTGGAAGATGCTGGTCTCAGTATTGATGATATCGATGCTGTAACCCTCGGTACCGCACCTGATGCCTTTGATGGCGTCCACATGAAGGGCGAGCACCTGATTGCCGGTGCAGGTGGTGCCAATAAACCGTATATGCGCCATTTCATCGGTGGTGCCACCGGTGTAATGAGCCCGATCCACGGATGGATGCATGTTGCCTCCGGCAAATATAATTCCTGCATGGTCGTCGCCGAAGAGAAAATGTCTCCGTGCACTCCACATCCTGCCGGTGCTTTTATCACAATCTTTGACCGCGTCACCGAGCAGCCGCTTGAACTGACGCTGATTCATATCTTTGCCTTGGAAATGGCTCGCTTCATGCATGTTTACGGGTACAGCGAACGCGACCTTGCCGAAATCTCGGCAATGATTAAACGTAACGCGCTGAACCACCCTGCAGCCCAGATTGCGGTAGACATAACTGCAGATGATGTGCTTAATTCTCCGGTGCTCTCCTCGCCTGTCAAGCGGCTTGACATAAGCCCAACCTCCGATGCCGCCGTCGCTATCATCATGGTTAATGAGCGCATTGCCCGTACTTTGAAAAAAGCCCCAGTCTTCATTGAAGGCGTTGGTTTTCGTCTTGAAACTGCTTACTGGTGTGCGCGGGATCTTTGTTACCCGGACTATGTGGCAATGGCTGCCAGGGACGCTTACAAGATGGCCGGAGTCGTCGATCCGGCACGTGATATAGATTTCTTCGAGCCATACGATCCTTTCGACTATAAAGCATTGCACCATCTTAATGCACTGCTTCTGGACAAGAGTGGTCGTACAGTGAAAGATCTGTTCGAATCGGGCAATCTGCACCGTGACGGCAGCCATCCCTTATGTCCTTCTGGTGGTGCATTGGGAGTAGGAAACCCGATCGCGGCCACTGGTCTCATGAAAATTGCTGAGCTCTACTTTCAACTGTCCGGCCAGGCTGGCAAGCGACAGTTACAGAGGAGGCTGCGTCGTGGTGTCGCCCAGGCCTGGGGTGATCTAATGCAGGCCGGCACAGTGGTGGTGATGGGATCCGATGGAGCTTCACCGGTTACCAAATCGCGCTGGAATGATATGAAGCCGGAAGACCTGCCGGGTACTCCTATCAAGTCGGTTGATGACGTACCGAATATATCTGACGCCCCAGATCTGCGTTACGCCTGGGATAACGGATTTGCCATCTCAACCTACCTGGACGGCCTCAAAAAAGGTAAAATCCGTGGCAGTTTTGATAGTCGCACTAATCGCATGATGGTACCGGCTCGTCCATTCTCTGAAATTGCCGATCTGGCACCTGTCACTAACTACTTTAACATTCCCGATACTGGAGTGGTGAAAACTTTCACTATTTCTCATGTCAACTGGGACAGTTCTCCACTGCCAAAAGGTAAGGTCAACATCTTCGCTGTGATCGCACTTGACGGCATCGTTGAAGATATGGGGCTGGTACATAAACTCGGTGATATTGATCCCAAGAAAGTTAAAATCGGTATGCGCGTCAAGGCGGTCTGGAAGTCTGAATCCAAACGTACCGGCGATATTCTGGATATCAAGTACTTCGCACCGCTCGGGCGCAAAAAGGCCAAATTGAATATCGAGCAGATCAAGCCAGTGGAAGTAGACGTATTGTCTATGTCCCAAAAACTGGGCAAGATCCCACTGTCATACCGCTATACTGCTGGTGTGGGAGGTTCGAAATTCTATACAGACCTGGCCAACGGCGAGATAAACGGAACATATTGCGCCGAAAGGGACGAAGTGATGATACCGCCGGCAATGTTCGATGAGGAGAGCTTTACAATGTTGGACCCGGAGAAGGACGCCAGGACTATCAATCCCGGCTCGGGCTATATCCGCTCTTTTACGGTTGTTTGTGAAGACCGCCAGGGGGATCTGCTGGACAAGAAGAAAGTCCTTGTTCAGGTAGAGTTCCCAGATGTAGCCGGTTCAATTTTTGGATTGCTTCAGCTCAAGGATGACGATGTATTTGAGGAAGGGTCAGCGGTTAAGCTGGTTAAACCTAAAAAGATAGATGGCCCGGATAAGGTCGTCTTCAAGTTAAAATAGCAATAGCTAGTTACCCTCCAGAAAGTCCGGTCAGTCGGCCGGGCTTTCTGGCTGATTTATATGAAAGTCCTGTACTATTCGAATCCCGGTTACATTACTTTTATGCTTACTTCAATTTAAAGACCTAAAACAATCCTCCGGATTTAATGCTTGTGTATAGCTTGTCAAAAATTTCACGTTTTTCAATATACTTCTTATGATGGCCCATATTCGGCTGGTACTCGGTGGTAGTATGCACCATCGCACCGGCAGCCTCATCTACAGAATCATAGATACCAATGCCAAATGCCCCTAGAACAGCGGCGCCAAGAATAGTGGCATCATCTACCAGCAGACGCTGGAGCGGAACACCATAAATATCTGCCTGCAATTGCCCCCACAAGGCGGATTTAGCCCCCCCTCCAGATACACGAATTTTACTGACTTTGATCTCACGACGGGCAAAGTTCTCTAAAATTGATGCTGTTTCAAAACTGATCCCTTCCAGTACCGCTCGGGCAACATCACTCAAATTGGTCATCAGCCCCATGCCAAATAAAATGCCGCGAGCGGAACTATCCCATAAAGGAGCCGCCGCACCGGCAAGATATGGCAAAAAAGTAATACCATTTGCACCAATAGTTGATTTGGATGCCAGGCCTGTCATATAATCATAGTCAACGATGTTACCCTCCGGCTGACCTTCCTGTAATACGTTTCTCAGCCACTTTAAAGAAGCACCAGCTGCATTTTGTAATCCCTCACAGGTCCATTTCCCGTCAACTGCATGCACCAGACAGGGAATGGTACGCTCAGGATCTAAGCGCGGTTCATTCAAAGAGCAAATCGTAACTCCTGCAGTGCCCAGTGTAACTTCGCAGTCTCCCTCTTCAATCACATTGGAGCCGACTGCTGCACATTGCTGGTCACCGCCACCCGAAATAATAGGCGTACCTGCAGTCAATCCCAACTTATCGGCAATAGCATTATTTAACACACCTATTTGCTGCCCTGAACCAACAAGTTGAGGAAGTTTACTGCTATCAATATCCATGGTTTGAATGAAATCATCAATCCACTCCATTCGAGTCAGTGACATCAGGCCATGCAAAGAGGCGTTGGAAAAATCATCATAAAAATATTCTGCGCCCAATAGGCGGTTTAAATAAGCCTGCACATTGACAAATTTATATGTTTTTTCATATAGGTCTGGCTCATTTTCTTGTACCCACATTATTTTAGGCAATGTCCAGACATTAGCAATGGGTAATCCAGTGGTATCATAAAACCTGTCTGCACCAATTCGCTGGCGGATCAACTCACACTGCTGATCAGTCCTGTTATCCTGCCATGAGATGGCTTTTCGCAAGGGATTGCCGTCCTGATCCACACAAATAAGTGTACATCGCTGTGTAGATAAACAGATCGCTGCGGCATCCGAGGGTAAAATATCTGCAGCTTTGACTGCCCGGCTGACGACTGACAACAAGGTATCAAAAAGCATTTTGGCATCCTGATCCACCCAGCCTGATTGTGGAAATTCAAGACCGTATTCCTGATAGCCAGAGCCCACTGGTTTACCTGTTATATCATAAACCACAGCTTTTGAGCCTGTTGTACCGCAATCAGCAGCTACAATATATTTTTTTTTATCAACCATGTCCTTTCCTTTATTACTCTTATTCCGCTCACTCGAACCTATCTGGATAAACGAGATTTTATAAATATTTCTATAACATTATTCAAAACCATGGCTACTAACAGGGTCAATCCTTGAATAGATTTGATCAGGTAGGGGGATACTTCTGAATAGTTTAAAATTGTGGTAATAATGGTAAGCAGCAACCCGCCCCCCAAAGCGTTCATAATCTTCCCTTTTCCACCATCCAGGCTGATTCCTCCCAAAACAGTGCCTGCAAAGACAAACAGGATATCGCCATTTCCCAGTTGATTCATGACACTGCCCATTTTGCCTACAGCCAGCACCCCGCCAAAGGCAGCACACATTCCTGAAACAACAAAAACAAGAATATGAACTCTCTCCACTCTTATACCGGCAATGAATGCTGCTGTAGCATTGCTTCCGACGGCAACAATATCTTTCCCAAAAACTGTATTTCGTATTATGAATCCGGCTGTATAAAAAATGGCTATATAAATGAATATGGTATAGGGAATTTCAAAACCACCGAGTAAAAAAGTATCCGCACCCAGGACGCCAAAAAGACTCGGTACTTCAAATATGCCCACAGGTAACAGAAATTCAACGCTGCCACGCAGGACAATCAACATGGCCAGCGTTGCCAGGAACGAATTAATCCGCAGCTTGACCACCAGAAGACCGTTAACTAATCCAATTAATGCACCGGCGATAATGGCAAAAAGCACCGCAAAATTTCCTGGAATACCAGGGAACCACCGAGTAACCAGCAGCACACCAATAGCCGGAGCAATGACGTAAGTGGATTCCAATGACAAATCCATTTGTTTGGACAATAGACAGAACGCCATACCAAGAATCATCATCGATAACGAGGCGCTGTGAAAAGGCATATTGATAAAATTTTCAACAGTGAAAAAGCCATCAATTGATATAGAGGCCAGCGCTAGAAAAAAAACCACCAATACCCAGATAAAGTTATCAACAACGAGTTTCAGGTGGTGACTATTTAAAAACCTCATGAGTTCCCCCTTGCAGCGTTATCGCCACAATTGCCCCGGTCTCCATTGACTCCAATTCCCTGCAACGCGCTGTAAATTTCACTTTCATTAAAATATGAACGGTTGAAAGTCTCGACAATACGGCCCTGATAGATAACCAGAATACGATCACAGACATCCATTAAATCCATCACAACATTAGAGGCCATAAGCACCGCCGTTTCCTTGCTGACTTCTTCACTTATAAATTTCAGTAGCTTGCGCCGCGCACCGATATCCACTCCTTCGGCGACCTCATCCAGTAAGAGCACTCTGAGGTCATAATCCAGCAGTCTGCCTACCAGCACTTTTTGCTTGTTGCCTCCACTTAAGCCATCAATCACTGATCCACTGCCCCAGGGCATCTTAATATCAAGTATCTGCTGGATTGAATTGACGGTCTGATAAACTCTGCCATACTGAATCAATCCAAGCCTGTTCGTATATTTTTTAAAATTACTGCCTATCAGATTATCAGTAATAGAAAGCCCGTGAAAGAGAGCTTCTTCCTCTCTTTTATTGGTCAAATAGCCTAAACCATGCCCCTTCATAAAAGCAGGGTTATGTGGAATCACCTTCTTATCGTCCAGCAATATTTCGCCACTGCCCTGACCGGGTAACAACCCTCCCAGATAACGCAGAAGTTCGCTATAACCAGAGCCGACCATACCGACTATGCCAACGACTTCTCCAATCTCAACTTCAAAACTGACATTTGAAAAATCGTCCTGGTAACTCAGGTTAGAGATCTGAAAGCAGGTCTGTTTGCTCCTTCCAGAAGACTGGTGGGTATACGTTTGATGAGCAGATTTCTCATTTTCACTTCCTCCAATAATCAATTCCGCTAAATCTTCTATATCCAGATCATCTGTATTGGCTGTCTTAATTAAACGACCATTCCTCAGCACAGAAATCCGATCACAAATCTCCATTATTTCATCCAGCCTGTGACCTATAAAAATGACTGTACGTTTCTCTTCCGTAACGACTTTTTTTATCAATTCAAACAGTTTTTTCCTGAATGTAATGCCTAAAGCTGCCGTTGTTTCGTCCAAAATTAAAACCCGTGCATCGAAACACCATAATGCTTTTATCACCTCAATGAGACGTCGCTTCTCGAGTGATAGATCCCCTATTCTGGAACTCGGATCCAACTGCAGTCCAACTTTTTGTAATAATTTTTTACTCAACAACATCATTTTCCGATCACTGACATAACCCAAAAACCGCTTTGGATAACTCCCGACATAGAGGCTTTCTGCGATGGTCAGATCATTGGCATAGTTGGTTTTCTGGGGAACTAAAACGATTTTTTTCTCATGCGCCTGAGTTGGAGTAAGTTTGGTTATTGTCTCGCCAAAGATCGTCAAGGTACCACCTGAAGGAGTATCCGAGCCATGCATGATATCTACCAGAGTAGATTTTCCGGCACCATTTTTACCTATGATTCCATGGACTTCACCTGTTAAAAAATCCAGGTTAATATCCGATAATACAGCGGTTCCAGAATAACTTTTGCCAACACCCTGTACACGGTATGCCGTTTTATTCCCGGCAGAAAATGAGGCATGGTTATCCACATGTATCACATCAACGGCTAGCTTATTCATAGTGCCTCCGCAGTAGGATAGCGCGGGACGTGCCCACCCGCGCCATCAAAAAAAATCTAGCTGTTATTTTTTCGGCCATTCATTTTTATCTAACCAATACATGTAATTACCCCACTGGCTTTTTGCATATGGATCAACTTCATTAGGAATCAATGGGCTCTTGGGCGCTATCCAGATACCATCCCAGTTTTGGCCTTTCATAACCTTGGCTGGGGACCAGCTGTCAACACCGGTTTCCTCGCTGAACATCTGTTTCAATTGTGCTTTGCTTAGCTCTGTGCCGGCCTTTGGCAAAGACTCATAGCCATTTTTATGCCACTCATACAGATAGCGCATAACAAGATGAGCGTAACCACGGGCAGGCTGTTCTGTAATGACATCAATTTTTTTATCTCGTATCGCTTGCATACCCGTTTTCGTCGCATCGTACGTTACTATCGGAATATGTTTTGGATTGCCCACAGGATATTGCAGTTTTTTCAGTTCCAATGCACGTACTATGCCTTCCGTGGCAGATGGATCATCATGAGAATAGGCACCAATCAGTTTATCACCATATTTAGTCAGCAGGTCGCTTGCTGCCTTAAAAGCTGTGGCGGGGTCCCACATCCCCGTTGCGTTAACCATCTTCACTGTTGGATTTTCCTTGAGAGCCGGCTCAAAAGCTTTCCAGAAACCTGCATGACGGTTCGTTGTAATTGAAATCCCTGGAGGCCCCCAGTTTTCCATAACTACGCTATTTTCCGGCCACTTACCTTTGCCATATTTTTCATTGAGTAAGCGGATGAGCTGTTCGCCACAACGTTCAGTTGCCGCAACATTATCCAGACCAACATACAAATACTTGCCGCCGTTGGTCATAATTCCCGCAGAACCAATGGGTATATTGAGCTTCTTGTTGACTTTTTTGACCATTTTAGCCAGAGCTGTCTGATCAATCGGCTCAAAATAAATAATATCAACATTTTTTTGGGCAATTAATTGATCAAACTGCTGCAATTGAGTCTGCAAATTGCGTTGACCGTCTTTGATTACAAATTCAAACTTTACTCCATCCTCTTTTTCTATTTTCCGAGCCTCGTGTTCAGCAAAGATCGATAGCGAATGAAACCATTCATGACTGAGGCCAAAGCTTAACCAGACCACTTTAATGGTTTTGTCATCCTGACCGGCTTTGGCTTCACTTGAATGTTGACCGGCAATAAACCCCGTCATTGCAAGAATCAGGAACAACCCAACTAATTTACTCTTCATTTTTTCCTCCTTTTTGTTGACATAACAGCTGTAGAAAGTGAATCCACTATGGCACTTATTAATGGTAAAAGTCTGTCTTGTACTCAGACACCTGAAGCATTCCTTTTTTGTTTTATTTGCTATAAATTAATCGGATAATATCCAAACTCCTCAACCGCGTCTCGCATGGCAACGAGGTTTTCAGGAGGCACATCCCCTTGAACATTATGAACCGGCGCGCAGATAAAACCACCTCCCGGAGCTAATGCTTTGATATACTTCCTGGTATGTTCACGAACCTCTTCCGTTGTACCGAAAGGCAGCACATGCTGTGCATCAATACCACCATGGAATGTCAGTTTGTCGCCAAAATCAGCTTTTAAACCAAAAGGATCCATGCCCTTAGCCTTAGGTTGAATTGGATCCAAAACATCCAGCTTCATATCTATCCAGTCTGGAAGAAACGAGCTCACAGCCCCGCAAGAGTGCAACATTATTTTGGCATTCGGATTCTTTTGCAGCAATTTACCTTTGGCATAAAGCCACAATTTTTCTAAATGAGGCCTGACCATACGACGAAACATTGGAAGAGAAATGATAGGATTTTCCTGAGTTCCCATATCTTCTCCACTGAGGCGTAGAATATCCACATATTCACCTGTTGCCTCTATCAGCACTTCGTCAAAACCCATCTGAACCTTGGCTATTTTTGTCAATAAAACTTCGACAAACTCCGGATTTTCCACCATATCCAATAAAAACTTTTCCATACCCCGTAAATACCAGGCCTGCTCAAAAACAGCGCCGCCGAATTTAGTTAAAATTGCGAAGTCAGTATCATTATGGATATGCTTATAATATTCCCTTACACCCTCTACAATTCCAGGATCAGCAGGGTCTGGCCAATCAAAATCCTCAAGATCCTCGATGGTAGCATCCTTCAACGGAGCGCAGCTCATCTCGTTATAGTACCCTCCGGTGGGTAAAGATATTTTTGTCCATTCCACACCCCATCCGTCATACCATTTGTCAGGATCATTAGATTGCCTTGGTTTTTTGTGAGCTTTTCCAGTAGGCAGCCATAAAACATCAAGCCCGAACTTTTCAGCAACCGAAGGGTGGATTGGCACCTCTGTCCATCTGCCCGGGTTGAGATCTTCTTTTAAATCAATTCCAAGATGTTGTTTCAGGTTTTCATATGCGTGAATGGTAATAGACATGCTCAAAGGTACACGATCAGGCTCTTTGTGGTTCAAAGCCGCAACGACCCTTTCCCGCCTCGTCATCGTTTTTTTATTTTTTGTCATATGTTTTCCTTAATAGAATTTTGTTACACCAATTCTAATAACTCGTTGACCTTGTTAACCGCACCAGGAGCATCTTCGGAATATCCGTCTGCACCGATTTCATCAGCAAATTCTGGAGTGACCGGGGCCCCTCCGACTAAGATCTTAACTTTGTCTTTGAGCCCGGATTCCTTTATTGCTTTTACGGTACTCTCCATTGCAGGCATAGTTGTTGACAAAAGTGCAGACAGAGCGAGAATATCAGCCTTTTCTTCAGTAAGGGCTTCTACAAATCGTTCAACCGGAATATCGACACCCAAATCAATTACATTAAATCCAGCTCCTTTCATAAGCATAGCGACAATGTTCTTTCCAATATCATGGAGATCTCCCTTGACGGTCCCAAGCACAATTGTGCCCAGAGCATCTGAACCGCCTGTTGAAAGAATCGTCTCGAGATGTTCCAAGCCACCCTTCATGGCTTTCGCTGAAAAAAGCATTTCCGGGAGAAAATATTCTCCCCGGTGGAAAAGATCCCCAACAGTAGACATGCCAGGTGTCAGCCCTTCTGCCAAAATATCAGTCGCTTTCAGGCCTTCATTCAGTCCTTGAACAACAAGATCACTTACTACGGGAGCATTTCCTTCAATTACAGCCTTAACCAAATCCTCCATTTTCATATCAATTTCTCCAGAAAAATTTTTCTCATCTATGGACAGGCCCTAGATAGGATGCATTGTAAAAAATCATAAACTTCACTCAATCCGTGATATTCATCATGACGTCATGATATACGGATGATATGTTTTTTGTCAAGGTATTTATCGGAACCTGAAATTAAAGAGGATTCGTGGAAATCTTTATCGATGGTCAGGGGGGAGGAAGACCGGTCTTGTTACTCGTGTATGAATTGATATAGCTTTCCAATCCTGATATAGAGTATGCTTTGCTTTCAGCCTAAAAATCTTCAACCTGCCCGAAGGGTATTATGTTCTTATGAAACCGATAAAATATTTTCCACAGGAAAAAAGTTCTGCCATCAATTATCTTCTCACAGATATTGATGACACCATAACTCATGAGGGCAGGATTCCGGCATCTGCTTTCCAGGCATTGGAAGACTTCAGTAATGCCGATATTAAAGTTATTCCTATCACAGGCAGACCTGCCGGATGGTGTGACCATATCGCAAGAATGTGGCCTGTTGACGGGATTGTCGGTGAAAATGGTGCGTTTTATTTTGTTTATGATTTCCATGCAAAAAAAATGATACGCAGATATTTCAAAACAGCGCAGGAAAGAGCGCGGGATCAGATAAAACTTACCACTATAAAACAGAAAATTATCGAGTCCGTTCCTGGATGTGTGGTCTCAGCTGATCAGCCGTACAGGGAGGCTGATCTTGCCATTGATTTTGCCGAAGATGTCCCAGCGCTTTCTCAAACAGAGATTGACAAAATTGTTCACATCTTTGAAAAGAATGGAGCATCAGCAAAGGTAAGTTCTATCCATGTGAATGGATGGTTTGGGGCTTATGATAAGCTTTCCATGACCAAACTCATGTTCAGGGAAGTCTTTAAAATAGATTTGGATACAATAAAGGAAAATGTCATCTTTGCCGGAGACTCCCCCAACGATGAACCCATGTTTGAATATTTCCCTAACGCTGTCGGTGTTGCCAATGTTCTGGCATTCCAGAACAGCCTGGTATTCAAGCCTGCCTGGATAACAAGAGAAAAAGGAGGGGCTGGATTTGCCGAGCTGGCAAAAATCCTCCTTCCATGAAACATTTCTCCTGTCCTGTCCTTTCCTTCTGTTTTGTGTAGGCTGCAAAGAGTCTTTTTGAAAATAAAAATTTATCTCAGGACGACATTATGTCGGTTGATAAAAATAGTTTGCTTCCATTATACCACCAGGTTGAGTCGTGTATCCGCAAAGATATTGCCAATAAAAACTATCTCCCAGACCAGTCAATCCCGACAGAACTTGAACTCCAGGAAAAATTCAATGTTTCTCGCGAAACTGTTCGAAAAGCCATAAACAATCTTGTTTTCGCCGGCCTGGTGGAGAAAAGAAAGGGGGTGGGTACTTTTGTAACTTATCCAAAAATTGTTCACAGAGTTGGCCATATTTACGGTTCCTATGAGGAAATCGTCGCTCGAGGCATGATTCCCACCACTATCTTTATTGAAAAGAAGGAAATTAAGCCCCCTGAGCTTATGCGCAAAGAAATGGAATTAGAAAAAGGGGCTAGTGTTATCAAGATCAAAAGACTGCGACTCGTCAATAAAGAACCAGTTGCAATATTAAGTAGTTACCTACCCATGGATTTAGTGCCGGATTTGGCCCGGGTGAAGTTTGAAAATAGCTCGCTCTATCACACTCTGGAAAAAATATATCATTTAACACTCAAAGAAAGTGATGAAATCATAGAAGCTGGATCCATTACAGGAAAAGATGCAAACCGGCTCCAAATTGAAAAGGGATCACCCATCCTGGTCGTTAAAAGATTGACCTACTTGAGTGATTCTCGAGTAATTGAAAAATTGACCGCCCTTTATAGAAGTGACAAATTCAAATATCAGGTCAAACTGAAGGGCAGACCAGAACGTAGCCCTCTGTAAAAGACAGAGTTAGCAGCTCACTCCTGAAATACTGCCACTTAGTGGCGGTTCCCCTCAAGAGGTGGAGGGGGGGGAATAAAAAAACAATGATTGGTGGGCTGCGGGCAGTGATGTTAATGAATTTATTTCTCCTTATTTGTTGTTTGCAGCTCAGGAAATTTCTTATTTAAATAGTCTTCCAGCTGCCCAGTTTCTTCAGCGTTTAAAAAGAGACCCATTCTGGTGCGTCGCCAGAGTATATCTTCGGCGCTTTGTGCCCATTCCCGTGCTAGCAGATAATCCACTTCAAAACCATAAAGCTGGTGGCCAAAATGTGTGCCAAGCTGTTCTTGTGTCTGAATATCTCTGCTCATTTCATGGGCGCAGGTACCATAGGTTCTAATCAACCGAGTTGCATGCTTTTTCGAGATAGCCGGGCAGTTTGTGTTGAGTTTTGTTACCTCATCCTGGAAACCATCGGGCGAAAAATCCCCGCCGGGAAGGTTGGCTGTTTCCGTCCAGGGGGCTTTCATTTCAGGTAGGAAATTGCTGAGTTTGTCCAGTACTGATTCGGCAAGTTTTCTATAGGTGGTTATCTTGCCGCCGTAAATCGAAAGCAGGGGCGGTTCGCCATCACCCGTATCACGCTTGAGCACATAGTCCCGGGTGGCTGCTTTGGCATCGCTCTTACCGTCATCAAAGAGAGGCCGGATTCCGGAATAGCTGTAGACTACATTTTCAGGACCAATCTGTGTGGTAAAATATTCATTGGCGGCCTCACAGAGATAGCTGATTTCGCCGGAATCGATTTTAACTTCATCCGGCTTGCCGTGAAAGTCTACATCTGTGGTGCCGATAAGGGTAAATCTGTTCTGGAATGGAATTGCAAAGATGATACGGTCATCGTCATTTTGAAAGATATAGGCACGTTCGTGTTCAAAGAGCTTTTTGACCAGTATATGGCTGCCCTTTACCATGCGGATATGTTCCGCTGTTTTGGTATGAGAAATGTGGGTGAGGAGAGTGTCAAGCCAGGGACCGCTCGCGTTAACAAGTGCCCGGGCTTTCACCGTACTTTCTTTGCCGCTGTTTTTATCCAGAATTTTCAGGGTCCAGATCTCTTTAGTTCTTTCAGCGGAGATGAGTGGAGTTCTAACTCGTATCTCGGCACCGTTGGCGGCTGCATCCATGGCGTTGAGAATTACCAGGCGACTGTCCATTACCCAGCAGTCGGAATATTCAAAACCCTTTTTATAGTTGCCTTTCAATGATTTCCCTGCTTCGTCGGTGGCAAGGTTTACGCTGCTTGTACCCGGCAGCAGTTTTCTGCCGCCGATATGATCGTAGAGGAACAGCCCTAACCGTATCATCCATGCCGGGCGTAATCCCTTATGATGGGGAAGTATAAAGCGCAGCGGCCAGATGATATGGGGGGCCGCATTGAGAAGCACCTCCCGCTCCCGGAGCGATTCCCTCACCAGGCGAAATTCATAATATTCAAGATAGCGCAGCCCGCCATGGATAAGCTTGGTGCTGGCTGATGATGTGCCGCTGGCCAGGTCATTCTGCTCGCAGAGAAAAACTGATAAACCGCGTCCTGCGGCATCACGGGCGATGCCGCAGCCGTTAATACCGCCGCCTATTATGGCAAGATCAAAAACTGGAGTTTTCATGGTTATACCTTTGCTTAAATTCATTTGTATTTTGCAGGCAGGTTTGGCTCTTCTCTTTTGGCGCTTACATATCGCTGTTATTCTTCGGCGATAACTATGCGGACACTGTGTTCTTTACAGGTTTCCTCGAGTCTGCGTGGCAGTTTCGCATTGATGACTATGGTGTTGATCTGAGAGACATGGCTGATACGAATCGGTGCAGTACGTTCGAGCTTTATGGTATCTGCTACCAGGATTATGTGCCGTGCATTTTCTATTATTGCCTGGGCAACACGAACTTCTCTGAAATCGTAATCAAGCAGAGAGCCGTCTTCATCAATAGCAGAGACGCCGATGACCGCATAGTCAACCTTGAACTGGTTGATGAAATCGACTGCGGCAACTCCTACGATTCCACCATCTGAACGTCGTACCTGGCCACCGGCAATAATCAGCTCTATACCAAGAAAATTCCTCATGATATCAACAGCATTGACATTGTTGGTAATCACCAGCAATCCCCGGTGGTCTTTCAGAGCATGGGCGACCTGCTCAGTTGTTGTGCCGATGTTAATAAGCAGTGAGCTGTTATCGGGGATCAGTTCTGCCGCCTTTTTTCCTATTGCTTTTTTGGCACCGGGAGCGAGTAGACGTCTTGCTTCATAACTCACATTTTCAATACCTGAGCCGACAATAGCACCGCCATGGATCCTTTGCAGGAGTTGTCTGTCGCAGAGGGTGTTAAGATCTTTTCTGATAGTTTGCGGAGAGACTTCGAAAGTGATGGATAACTCCTCCACATCGATCCGGCCATTTTGTCCGGCAAGAGCGAGGATTTTGTTTTGCCGTTCAGAAAGAATATCCATAAAGTAACCCTGGAAGATTAATGGCCTGGAAAAAAGTTTTCTCTACGGGAATGACAGGATCGTGAAGAATAGTTCTTCGATTTCACCAGGATCATTCATTGAAAGAACGTTCAGTATAGCCACCATATGTTTCATATGAAACACAAAACATGAATAAATAGGTTAAAATGAAAAATAGAGCTGGGCTTAAGAGCCGGGACGATTGTTGAAAGTGTTGTAAAATCGCCTTGTCGGTGTATACTTGCGGCCGAACAAAGGGTTGAGTTTTACTCACAGGATAGATATGAGTCGATTACAGGCAAATTTGCTCCTTACTCTGGCCGCCGTCATCTGGGGATCCAGTTTTGTGGTTCAGCAGATAGGTGTTGGAGATCTCGGTACAATCAGTTTTACCGGAGCACGATTTCTGGTGGGTGCACTTATTGTTCTCCCTTTTGCCTTCAGACAGTTCAGACGAGTAGAGAGAGAAGAGAGGAAGTTTCAGCGGGGAGATTGGCTGAAACTTGTAATCACCGGCACTGTTCTCCTTACCGCTGCAGCCCTGCAACAACATGGTATCCTTCGCACCACTGTAACAAATTCAGGTTTTCTCACCGCGCTCTATGTCCCCATGGTACCATTCCTCGGCCTTCTTTTTTTAAAACGAAAAGTGCATTTTATTGTATGGCCTGCAGCAATCTGCTGTTTTATCGGTACTTATATCATGAGTGGGGCCCAGAGAGTTGAGCTGGCCGAAGGTGATCTCTGGGTAATCTCAAGCACCCTGTTCTGGGCTGTCCACGTCATACTGGTGGGAGCTATGGCATCAAAGACCAGGGCTCCTCTTGTTGTTGCAGCGGTGCAATTTACTGTTTGCGGAATCTTCGGATTGATTTTGGGCTATATTGTTGAAAGCCCACTGGCTGCTGACTTCCTCGGTGCTGTCTGGGGTATCTGTTATGTCGGTGTTTTTTCTGTTGGAATGGCATTTACCCTGCAGGTTATCGGCCAGAGATATACTCCGGCGCCGGATGCAGCAATTATTCTCAGTTCAGAGACAGTATTTGCGGCACTGAGCGGGATGCTGTTTTTAGGAGAACGACTCACCACCATGCAGTTTATGGGAGGTGCTCTGATTTTTGCAAGTATTATTGCTGTAGAACTTCTTCCCCATACCAGAATTGGTAAAGCGCGGATCTTAAACTGATCTCTGGAGCTTGCTGTTGATCTGGAAAATACCTTGCTATTTCCCCGGTTTTTTTTATAACTGAAGCCCACGTATATTTTGTATCGTAAGAATTATGAGCCAATAATTTTGGGAGAAAATTATGACCGTCCATGTAGCTGATCATCCACTGATTAAACATAAACTCGGTCTCATGCGGAAGCATGATATTTCAACAAAAGATTTCAGGGATCTTTCCTCGGAGGTCGCCAGGTTATTGACCTATGAAGCCACGAAGGATCTTCCTGTTCAGAAAAAAATGATCGAGGGTTGGGCCGGATCAGTTGAAGTTGAGACATTGCAGGGAAAGAAGATCACCATTGTGCCGATTCTACGGGCCGGCCTTGGCATGATGGATGGTGTTATTGATCTCATTCCCTCTGCCAAGGTGAGCGTTGTAGGGTATTATCGAAACGAAGAGACTCTTCAGCCGGTAGAGTATTATGTCAAATTAGCTAAAGAGATCGATGAGCGTGTTGCTCTGATACTTGATCCGATGCTGGCCACAGGCGGTACCCTTATAGCAACTATTGAGACCCTGAAGAAAGCGGGGTGCGAGAAAATAAAGGGGCTGTTTATTGTCGCGGCACCGGAAGGGATAAAGAAAGTGACGGAAGCCCACCCCGATGTGGAAATTTATGTTGCTTCGGTGGATGATCGGTTAAATGAGGTGGGGTATATATTACCTGGTCTGGGCGATGCAGGAGATAAAATTTTTGGCACAAAGTAGCCCTGAAAGTCATGTACTATCCGGAAGAAAAGGGGTTGTGAAATTCATTTCATGGGTGTTAGATCGAAGTTGGAGTTTATCGAATAGTTTCAGGAATTATTAAATGGAGGTTATAAGTATGCCCGGTGAGACGCAGAGCAGTGACTATAAATTCAGATTGGGGGATGGTTTGCTCGGAGCACAGATGCTGTTTGTGGCTTTTGGTGCACTGGTTCTTGTTCCGATATTAACCGGCCTTGATCCCAATGTAGCACTTTTTACCGCAGGGCTCGGGACTTTGGTGTTCCAGATTATCACCAAGGGTAAGGTGCCTGTATTTCTGGCCTCTTCTTTTGCCTTTATTGCACCAATTATCTATGGGGTGCAGACTTGGGGAATTCCTGCAACTATGTGTGGTCTTGCCGCTGCCGGTGGCCTCTATATTGTCTTGAGTTTTGCTATCCGATTTTTTGGCTCTGATGTACTTCACAGGATTCTTCCTCCTGTTGTTACCGGTCCTGTAATTATGGTTATCGGCCTTGTTCTGGCTCCGGTGGCTGTACATATGGCTGCTGGACGCACGGGAGACGGGTCGGCATGGCTGGTTCCTGAAAAAACCGCCATGATTATAGCCGGTGTCGCACTTATCACAACGGTGCTTGTATCCCTGCTCGGCAAAGGCTGGCTAAAGCTGATTCCTATTCTCTGTGGAATCTGTGGCGGCTATCTGGCAGCTCTTCTTCTTGACGTTACCGGATTTACCGCTTCTATGCAGGCATCATTTGATCCGGGATCTCTGCAGAACTGGACCGCTCCTGCACTGATCTCTCTGGCCCCTCTGGCGGATAAAGCATGGCTTGCGATGCCTGCTTTTGTTATGCCCGAATGGAAGTGGGAGGCCGTTTTATTTATTGTTCCTGTGGCTATCGCCCCTGCGATTGAGCATTTCGGCGATGTGCTGGCAGTTGGGTCGATCACTGGTAAAGACTATGTGGAGGATCCGGGTATTGAAAACACGATGCTGGGTGACGGTATTGCAACCACCCTTGCCTCAATGCTCGGCGGCCCTCCAAATACAACCTATTCGGAGGTGAGTGGGGCGGTGGCATTGACTAAAGCCTATAATCCGGCAATCATGACCTGGGCTGCCATTGCTGCTATTCTTCTCTCTCTTGTAGGGAAAGTCGGGGCCTTGCTGGCGACTATTCCAACCCCTGTGATGGGTGGAATCATGATCCTGCTTTTTGGTATGATAACAGTTGTGGGTATCAATACTCTGGTAAAATCCGGACAGGATCTTACAACGCCGAGGAATCTGATTATAGTAGCTGTGATCCTCGTCTGCGGGATCGGCGGCATGAAGTTCACCGCGGGATCATTTGCCATCGAAAAAATTGGTCTTGCCGGAATTTTGGGCTTGTTGTTGAACCTGATATTACCGAAAGAGAGAGAAGAAAACTCCTGATCAAGGAGATGTTAAAATTGAGATCCCTCAACTTGTAATTAATTGCTTGTTACTTCTATTCGGAGAAAAAAATGGATTTTCCTATAGACCTGGGCAGATATACTCCCCTGAAATTTGATTTAAACCAGGAAAAATTGACTGATGAGCAGCTGCAGAGTCTGAAAAATAATATCACTCTTGTCCGTGACAGCCTGGTGTTTTTTACTGCCTTTGCAAACGTCAAAGGGCTGGGAGGACATACAGGCGGTGCCTTTGATATAGTGCCTGAACTTCTAATTGTTGACGGCTTTATGAAAGGGAGCGATACTATCCATCCCGTCTATTT